>JAILCW010000003.1 GCA_024690265.1 Lachnospiraceae bacterium
AATCTCTAAATATTCATTCATAAAAAACTCTCCTTTTATTGTATAAATCATAAGACATCATTGTTATATGTCACTAACATTTTTATACCCATAAAACGAAGGAAAGTCAATACCAAAAATAATGACACCCGGGGACGGGGTTAGTGATTCATTGTACTTCTGTGGGTACAATGAATCACTAACCCCGTCCCCGGGTGTCATTTTCGTATTAACTACTCTTCTTCCTCGTCATCAGAGGTATTTGCAGTGTACTTATCAAGTTCTGCAGATACCTGCATCACATCATTCAGGAAGGTACGAGCATTATCTGCATTCTCTAAGTTCTCACTGGACAACTCTTCCGCCTGTGAGGAGGATGCTGTCACCTCCTCTGTGGTTGCAGAAAGCTGTGTAATGGAATCTACAATCTGATTGTTTGCGTGAGCAAGTTCATTTAACATGTGATCCACTTCGTTGATCATACCGGTCAAACTATTAACGTCCTCACTTATATTGGAGAAGCTATCCGATGCTTCATTAATCAGCGCATCCTCGGTATTGGTTGCATCTACAGAGGAAGTAACTGCATCTGCAGCAGCCTGCGCATTTTCAGAGAGTTCATCCAATACACGCTCGATATTCTCTGTTTCTTGCTTGGTCTTCTCTGCAAGCTGACGAATCTCATCCGCTACTACCGCAAAACCGCGTCCTGCCTCACCGGCACGAGCAGACTCGATGGAGGCGTTCAAAGCCAACAGGTTGGTCTGATTGGAAATGTCGTTAATGGTTCCAATAACGCTCTTAACCTCTTCCGCCTTCTCCTGAAGATGCGCCATGGTCATAGACACGTTGGCATTGGTCTCAGAAATAATCTTGGCCTGGCCCTTCAGGTTATCCATAATCTTCATTCCATTGGTATTCACCTCTTCGGAATCCTTTGCAATAGAAACCATCTGCTCCGCGCGAACCAAAATTGTATCAATGGACTGCTGGATATTCTGAGTCATCACGGTCTGATTCTGGATATTCTCTGCAGTATTCTGCGTAGATTCGCTAATATCACGAACCGCGCCGGTAACTGTACCGGTAGAATTGGAAAGTTTGTCCACAACGTTCATGGCGTCCGTGGTTCCCTGACGAACCTTTCCTGCCACATGAAGTACATCCTTCATCATGGACTGTACCTGATTATGCTCTTCCTTAAGCTTGCCGGTAATATCACGCAAGAAATCAGAATTGATCTTGCCCATAATCAAAGCAGCCAGAAGTACCAATAGTACCGCAAACACCGTCTGAGCATCTGCTAGAGGATCAGACAGAGACTGAAATACCAGCCAACGAACAAAAAACTGTAAAGAAGCAACAATTCCAAGTATGAAAAATGATCTCAACTGAAAGCGAAAATCGTTATATGCGATATATCCAATCAGTGGGAAACATCCAAATACCATCACGTAATTGGAATTCAAAAGAATCGATCCAACCATAACCATGACGCCCATCAATATGACAGACACATTTCTGGCCGTATTTCCCATAGGGTTTGTTTTCAACAACAATCCAACGATTGCCAAAAACAGAATGGATAAACCGATAATACTTCCGCCACCGCCAACGCTAACCTTGCGAAAAGCCAACTGTGTGGAAGCGGCTACGATAATGCAAAAGTAAATCATTGCAAAGCCTAAAAACAAGGCCTTATTAATACGTCTCACACGCTCGCGCTCGATGGCGTACTTAAATTTTACTTCATGATCCATAATGATGCCTCCTATGTATTACTCATTCCCTTCTCTATTATACCGTCTTCGGAATGATCTCGAATCCACTCTTGTTTTTGTAAATAGAATGTCCCGGTACTACACCACGTACGCAAGAAACCGGATAAACATTGGAGTGTGGTCCGATTACGGTTCCAGGATTCAATACGCTGTTGCAGCCAACCTCTACGTAGTCACCTAACATGGCACCGAACTTCTTAAGTCCTGTCTCGATGGATTCCTTGCCATCCTTAACCACAACGAGGGTCTTGTCAGACTTGACGTTGGAGGTAATGGAGCCGGCACCCATGTGCGAATGGAAGCCCAGCACAGAATCTCCTACATAGTTGTAATGCGGTACCTGTACCACGTTGAAGATGATGTCGTTCTTGATCTCGGTGGAGTTACCTACGACGCAGTTCTTGCCAATGATGGCATTGCCGCGGATAAACGCTCCCGGGCGAACCTCGGTACCCTCATCAATGATGAGTGGTCCATTCAACGTCGCCGTTGGAGCAATGGTAACGCTCTTAGCAATCCAGATGTTCTCGCCGCGCTGTTCAAAAATCTCAGGGTCCAACGTTGGTCCTAACTTCTTAATGAAGTCGCCAATCTCGGACAACACTTCCCATGGGTAGGTCTTGCCTTCGAATAACTCTGCTGCGATGGTCTCGCTCAAATCATACATGTTGGAAATCTTACACTGTTCCATTTTCATATCCTCGTTTCTTTATTATTCTCCGAATAATTCTTTTTCTAAATCTGGATCAAATCCATCCATCGGATTCTCTTCATAATATGCAATTGCTTCGTCTACACCCTCATCGCCGGCTGGCGGAACCGGGGGCTCCTGCTGTGCCGGTGCCTCTGCCGGGGCATTCTCCTGCGTGGTCGGCTGCGCCGGCGCCTGATTCTGATTGTTATCAAAATCAAAGGATGCACGGAAGTTCTCATCTAACTTCAGCTTCGCATTGAAGAGCGTTCCCTTCTTGCTAAGGAATCCGGAAATCTCATCGGTGTGCTTCTCGTTAAGAAGCTGGGTAATCTGGTCCTCCGTAAGCTCTACGCCGGCCACCTTGCCGATGAAGAACTTACAGCCCTGATCCGGGCCTAGGTTATGCTCACACTTGTATCCGAAGTGGTTCTTGATGACCTTTCCCTGACAGATTGGACACTCCACACCTTCTAGAACCTTGGTCTCATCTGGGAAGACGAACTTGATACCACTAGGCTTGC
Source organism: Lachnospiraceae bacterium (assembly GCA_024690265.1). Lineage (GTDB taxonomy): Bacteria > Bacillota > Clostridia > Lachnospirales > Lachnospiraceae > XBD2001. The sequence goes on from JAILCW010000003.1 coordinate 2,976, forward strand.
CAGCCTCGTCCTTGCCAAGGGTTAAGCATGCCTCGAACTTATTACCGCTCTTGGCACGGAATCCTGAGATTTTCTCGGTAATACCCTTGGTAAGAAGCTCGGTAACCTGGCCGTCGTTGAGGCTTACCCCTGCAATCTTACCAATATTGAAACGACAGGAGTTCTCCTTATCGTTAAAATCAAAGTTCTCACAACCATATCCGAAGGAGGTCTTTACGATACCGCCACCACACAATGGACATTTTACATCTTTTACGTACTTTTTCTCAACGTTGTCAAAATCAAAGGCAATCTGTGTCTTGCCGTTCTCATCCTTTTTCAAAACAAGTATTGCATCAAACTTCTTACCGGATTTACCCTTAAATCCACGGATGGTATCCGTTTTGCCTTCCGCAAGAAGCTTCTGCACATTCTTTACAGACAAGGCCTTACCTGCCACCTTACCGATGGAGAACTTACAGCCGTTCTCATCATCTGCACGGAAGTTGGAGCATCCATAGCCCCAGGACTTGATGTTGATTTTGCCGCCGCAATCCGGACAAACCACATCCGGCACTGCATCCGCTTCTACACCTTCAAAATCGAAGGCAACAATCTTCTTGCCATTTTCGTCGGTAGCAAGTTTTAACTTCGCATTAAATGAAGTTTTATTCTTTGCTTTGAATCCACGAATCACATCGGTTGTTCCTGTGGTTAACAGGGTCTTGATCGTATCATCATCTAACTTTTTGCCTGCAATCTCACCGATGCCGAAATAACATCCATCGCCCTCTCTGGTTCGCTTCTCGCAAGCAACACCAAAGCCGGTACGCAACAACTTGCTGCCGCAAGCTGGACAAGTGGCACCTTCAAACGCTTCTGCAGGAACATCATTAAAATCAAACACTACTCCAATTGGATGTTCCTTGTTTTCCGGATCCTTTTTTAATACAAGACGGGCCTTGAATTTCTTCTTGGACTTGGATACGAAACGGTCAATGACCTCCGTCTTGCCTTCCGTCATCAACTGTCGAAATTCTTCTTCGGTTAGATCGCATCCCGCAATACTACCAACATTGAATTTGCACTTGATGTCTTCGTTCCAGTAGTTGCTGCAGCCATAGCCAAATGCGGTAGTGGTAAGCTCGCCACCACACACCGGGCATGGAATACCAAGAGGCTTACGTGTGGCTGCACCCTTGGACTTCTCCGTAGTGAACTGGTTGATGTTGCGGGCCAGTTCGCCATTCAAGTCGGATTGAATCATCTTGTTGGTCTCGGTACGGATGTAGTTCTCCAACTTCCCACGATAATCATCCGCATCCACGGAACCATCGATGATACCTTCTAATCCCTTTTCCCAAGACGCTGTCATGTCAGGGTTTAACAGGGATGGGCAGGTTAATACTGCCACTTCATAGATCATCTCACCCAGCTTCTCCGGGGTGATAATCTGAGTTTTCTCATTCAAATTCAGGTAGCCAATACGAACCAGCTTGGCTAGAATCTCGCCCCGTGTTGCAGAGGTTCCAATACCGGTGTTCTTGATTTGCTCACGGAGCTCCTCGTCCTCAATGAGGTTACCGGCGTTCTCCATGGCCAGAATCAAGTTACCGGAAGTGTAACGCTTCGGCGGCTTGGTCTTGCCTTCTTTTAGCTCGAAACCGTTGACGCTAAGAGTATCCCCCTTCTTTACCGTCTCGGCGAAAGCAATCAAGTCCTCCTTAGAGCAGGTCTGCTCCTCTTCGTCCTCATCGCCTTCCTTGGATTCCTTGGCCTGCGGAATGCCGCTGACCTCCATATATCCGGGCTTTACCAGCACCTTGGCAGAAGTGAAGAACTTCTCATTGCCTAGGGCAAGCTGCATTTTCACCGTCTTGTATTCTGCATTCGGATAGAAAATCGCCAGGAATCGACGACAAATCAAGTCGTAGACCTTCTTCTCCAGCTCCGACTGATTCTCAATGCCATTGGTGTAGCCCGTTGGGATGATGGCGTAGTGGTCAGTAACCTTGCTATCATCGGTGTAGGCGGTTTTCTCGATACCTACGTAGGACTTTTGCTCCATGATTTGCTTTACAAAGCCAGCCACCGGACCATAACCGGAGAGGCGGGAAATATTCTTATGAATCTCCTTAGCAACTGCGGTGGTCAGAACTCTTGCATCCGTTCTTGGGTAGGTGGTGTACTTCTTCTCGTATAAGGACTGGATGGTCTCCAAGGTCTTATCCGGGCTAATCTTGAATCGCTTGGAGCACTCTGCCTGAAGCTCAGCCAGGTTGAAAAGCAATGGTGCCTTCTTGCGGGAAGTGCCGATGTCACAGGCATCTACTACCGCCGGAACACCAGCTAGCTCTTCCATAAGCTTCTCGGCGCTCTCACGAGCCTTGAAGCCTTTCTCACTGTATAACAGCGGAGAATTATAGTACTTGGACTGCTCGGTAGTTCTCCACTCTCCGTTGAACTTTACATCAGCGAAGTTACCGCACACACGGTAAAACGGAGTCTCATTGAAGTCTCGAATCTCGCGCTCACGTCGCACTACCATACCAAGCACACAGGTCATTACACGGCCCATGGCGATGGCGGTATAGCTGTTGGTAGCTGCCGCATCGTTGATGAGGCGGCCGTATTTCACAGATAATGCTCTGGAGAAGTTAATACCCAGGGCATAATCCTCGATGGTGCGCATGATTCCGGACTTACCCAGAAGCGCATACTCTGCCATGGGCTTGGCCTCGGCGATACCACGTTGAATCTCCTCGTCGGTCTGAGAATCAATCCAGACACGAAGCTCCTCCATGCCATCACGAACACCACCATACATGCGGATGTTCTCCTCAATGGTCTGTCCTTCTTTTCCCGAGTCGCCTGCCCAGTAAACAGTGTCAATATCCTCGCGATGAAGCAAGCGATTCACCACGCCGTACTGCTTGGCTGCAGACTCAATGACTCCGTACTTATAATCTTGTGGAAGGAATGGCAGGTCCGCCAAATCCCACTTCTTGTAACGGGCATCGTAATCCTCCGGATAAACCAGCCCAACCAAATGTCCATAACACCAAGAGATAACGTACTCGCCGTTCTCGATACAGCCGTCGCCGTTACCGCTTACCCGTAGCACCCTAGCAAAATCCCTTGCTACGGAAGGCTTCTCAGTGATGATCAGTTTTTTTCCCATAGGTCTATAACTCCGTCATGTCAACAAGCACAAGGCTTGGTTCTTCCTGTTCTAGTGTCTTCAGACGCTCATCAAAAGCGGTGGCTGAAAACAGATAAGTGGTGCGGGCATGAATCTTGGCCTGGGTCATGTTGGTAAGAAGCTCTTGATATGCATCGAAGGAAAGCTTCTCCTCGTCCCAGTTGCAGATGCCAACCACATAGTCGCCATCATCGTTGGCGCCCACAATATCGATGGTACCAAGTTTGCCAACCCAGGTACCCATCTTGGTAATCTTGATGGAACACTTGTCCACCATATTCATAAGGGATAAGTACTCCTCGCAAACCAAAGCAAAGGTCTGGCGCAGGTACGCATCCAACTGATTCGCAATATAAGTATCGTAGAACTGCTCCGCCGTCATGGTGTACAGTGCCGACTGATTCGGGTATACAAAACGGAACCAAAAAGCAATGAATGGATGCTTGATACGATACACACCCTTCATGGCATTGTCCCAGCCGCCGGTCTCGAAGGAAACCACCTTCTCAACCACGTCGAAGGCCGCCAGGTTCTTCAGATATACGCTAATCTTGGCACGGGAATAGCCCGTCTCCTGATAGAGGTCGTTGAGCTTCTCCTTGCCGGAAGCCATCACAGACAGAATGGTATCATATACCGCCAACTCACGGAGCTCGCCGCTGATATAATTCTCTGCCTCCTGATGCAGGTATCCGTACGGATTCAGAATCAAGCTGCAGACATTCTCCTTCACACTCTTCTCGCCGTTCCAACGATTCACGTACTCCGGCACACCTCCAAGGATGCCATAAGCACGAACAGCCTCTGCAACAGAATACTTTGGAAAAGCACGGACCATATCCAGGAATCGGAAGTTATCTAAGAACATGGTCTCATCGATGAACCTTACATTCTCCCCCAAGGCCTCATCCATATCACGACGGGTCCATAATATGGAAGAATTGGCCAGGACAATCATCACCGGTCCCGGATAAAGCTGACGCTTCTTTAGCGCAACCAATGCTTCAAAAAAAGTACCATCCTTCTTAGCAATGGTCTGGAACTCATCCATCACAACGACCAACTTGGAAGAATCTCCACTCTTAATACGATTGAAGCACTCCTCATAATTATCCTGCTGTAACTTCACTGAAAACTCGGTCTCCACCTGACGCTGCATCTGACGAAGCTGCTCCCTTGGAGACGCATTACGGCCACGATAATAAAAGACCTTCTTATCCTTACAAAAGGCCCGAAGCAGCATCTCCTTGTCACTCCGATTGGAGCCATACAATAGAACCATGCTGTTCCCGGCCTTTTCATAAATCTTCTGTAATTCTTTAATCTCTGTATTCTTTAAAATCATAGTTACGCCCCATACGATTAAAACTAGCATTAATTTTTACACAAGCAAATTAATTATAATTTATATGGGGTAAAATCACAATGAATTTAATCGTGATTAAACACTATTTCTGTGGTGCATGAGTTGCGATATAACGCAAGATGCGAACCACGCATTCCATGCCTTCTACGGTGCAATGCTCGAATGGTCCGTGGAATCCATATCCACCAGTTCCAAGGTTCGGGCAAGGCAATCCCATAAAGGAAAGTCTAGCACCATCAGTACCACCACGAATTGGGCGGGACAATGGCTGTAAGCCCTGGGCCTGAATTGCTTCCTTAGCCAGGTCGATAACTTCCATATGATCCTTCATAACTTCAATCATGTTGTCATAGGAATGCTTTACGCTAAGCTCGACGGTACCCTCGCCGTACTTCTCATTCATCTTCTTAGTAAGCTCTTCAAGAGTCTTGATGCGCTCCTGAATCTTGTTGGCATCGTGATCACGTAAAATGTAGGACAGGGTTGCCTTCTCTACATTGCCTTCCATATCAGTCAAGTGATAGAAGCCCTCATGGTCACAGGTAGTTGCCGGAGTCTCATCTGCTGGCAAGCTAGCAGCAATCTCGCATCCAATCAATGCTGCGTTAATCATGATATCTTTCGCTTCACCTGGATGTACGTTCTTACCGTGAATCTCAAAGCCTGCGCTATAAGCATTGAAGTTCTCATAAGCTACTTCGCCCTCGTAATCACCATCAACGGTGTATGCGAAGTCTGCCTTGAAGTAGTCGAGATCGAATCCATTAGGACCTGCACCGATTTCCTCATCCGGTGTGAATCCAACCCAGATATCACCGTGTGCTTCACCGGAAGCAACCAGTTCCTCAACAGCAGTCATGATTGCAGATACACCTGCCTTATCATCTGCACCAAGAAGAGTGGTTCCATCGGTGGTAATCAGGGTGCGTCCCTTCAAATCCTTCAACTCTGGGAAATCCTTGGTGCTAAGAATAGCGCCACTTCCCTTCAATACCACATCCTCACCATCGTAGTTCTCAATAATCTGTGGCTTTACGTTCTCGCCGGAAAAGTCCGGCGCGGTATCCATATGAGCGATAAGGCCGATTGCCTTCTTGTTCTCGCATCCAGCAGTTGCCGGCAACAAACCATATACATAGCACTGGTCGGTCATGGTTACCTTTTCTAATCCCATACCTTCTAACTCAGCCTTCAATATCTTCGCAAGGTCAAACTGACGCTGGGTACTTGGAAGTGTAGTACCATCCTCATCGGAAGTAGTCCACACAGAAACATATTTCAAAAGTCTTTCTTCTACCTTCATGTTATGTCCTCCATTTCAATGAGACTATGGTAACACAAAACCGAGCAAGAAAATAGGGACGATTGGTTTTCAATCATCCCTTTTGTAATGCTCAATTATTTAAACCATCCTAAGATTGCCTTAAAAATTGATGCAAAGAAGTCTGCTACTGCAGCAAAGAATCCCTTCTTCTTAGATTTCTTGGTGGTTACATTCTCGGTTGGAGAATCATTCTCTTCGGCCTGCGCTACCACAGCTGCACTCTCGGACACCTTGGTCTCTGGCTGTTCTTCGGATGATTCCTCAGCGGAGTTCTCAGTCTCAGCCTTGGCAGTCTCTACCGGCTTCGTCTCTGTCGTACGCGGTCTGCGTGGGCGAACCGGAGTTGCCGGAGTCCGCTCTGCTACTGGAGCTGGTGTAACTGCAGGTGCAGCTGCTGGCTGTGGTGCCGGCGATGTTGTTGGATTTCCAACAGGTGCTGGCTGCGCTACTGACTCAGCCTTAGTCTCTGACTCAGGCTTTACTTCCGGTGCAGGCTTCGTCTCCGCTTCCTGCTTTTCTTCTACTACCGGCTGTGCCTCTGCCTCCTGCTTTACCTCAGGAGCTGGCTTCACCTCCGGCTCAGGTTTTACTTCCTGTGCAGGAGTTACTTCGGGCTGCTTCTCTTCTACCGGCGCTGGAGTAACTGTCGGTGCAGTTTCCACAGTAGCAGGTCCCTCTGCCGGAGCGGGTGCCGGAGCGGGTGCCGGTGCCGGCGTCTCCGGTTCCTCCTCATTTTCCACCTCAATCAATGAAATATCATCGATAAACACATCATGGCGCTGGCTGATGCGAACACCATCCACAGAACCCATGGTAATGTTGAATCGAGAGGACAAATCCGTCGGATGCTCCATGGCAAAGTCTACCGTGAAGGTCTGCCACTCTGGCCCAATCTCCACCGGACCGTTGCCACTGTAGTTGGCCCACTCGCCCTCAAACTGCTGCATAATTACAGAAATCTTACGTTCAATGCTGGACTTTGCCCGGAAGGACAGGCGATACTGCTTGCCCTGTTCCAGAGGCACTCCGTCCTGATTGAGCTGGATATACCAGTTGTTGCCGTTGTCATCTGCCACCGTATCATCGATGGTGATAGCGAAGGTATTATCGTTACCGTTCATGCTGTCCACCACATAAGAAGCAGTTACCGCTTCGTTGATGTACGGTGAGAATCCTGACAAACCAGCGTTGAAGGAGCCGTTTTTGATCAGCGCAGATTCGCACAAGAAGACATTGTCCACATAGTAGGTTCCAGGCTTGGAGAATTCTAACACCACATTGGATTCATCACGGTCCAGGCCAGTCTGGAATGTTAACTTCTTGGAAAAATGCGCCTTGTTTGCGGTCAAGGATGGGGTGAATACCTTACCGCCAACGTTTACCTTTAATCCATCTGCGTCGGTTCCCTCAGCAGTATATCCATCAAAACTAATCTCGTAGTCCCCGGCAATAATTGGTGCCAGCTCGCTCTGTGCGATGCGTACTTTCTTGCCTTCCGGTACTACTACCTGCAACTCGCGAACATTGCCGCGGTTGGTTACACGAATATTGGAAGCATCTTCGTCAGAGAATTTCCAGTATCCCAGACGATTCTGTCCCATGTCAAAAGATCCGTTGTAAATGTAGTTGCCATCCGGACGAATGACCTTGGAATTATCCTCGGCAATCTCAGTACCGGACTTGTGCACCAGCTTCACATTAGAGATGGTGACCGGTGCCGTACTACCCTGCTTGCCCAGATTGAACTCCAAGCTACCATTCGGGTCTGTTTTTTCATTCATGGTAAAAGTATATCTGTAGGACTGCTGCGTAGTTCCAACATGAACTGTAGCATCCTGCATGTAACGAATCCAGCCGTGATCCGGGCCTTCCACGTCGATGACAATATCGCGTTCCTCGTCTGCCACTGCATCGAAAGTCAGCTCGTACTCCCAACCCTTGTACATTGGTATGTTTGCCTGCTTCAACTGAACGCTGTGGTTCTGTCCACCCACAACACTTGGTACCATACGAATCGCATTGTTAGCTACTGTATAAGTAGTGCCTTCTGCATCGCTTTCTAAGTGAAGCTTCCAGTTATCATCAGAAGCACCTGCTGCCCCATCGAAGGCAATGTCCTGTGCAAAATCCCCGTTGATGACATAGTTGCCACTCTCATCTGCCTCGCGGTAAGTTACCGGTGCAGCCTCCGGGCGAGTTGCCACTGCCTCAGCTGCTGCGTATTCCTCTGCAGACTTCTGATATACGCGAACATAATCCACGTCAAATTCCTGATTGTTCATGTCGGCATAAACTTCATCTGTTGGATATCCAACCCAGCTTCCACCAACTGCCAAGTTCAAGATGACATAAAAGTTCTGGTCAAAAGGTGCCGGATAGGTAATCTGATTGTCATCATCCTGGCCGGTGTACCAATCTCTGGTAGAGTATACTTCCACATCATCTACGTACCAGGTAATGACCCCCGGCTCCCAATCCATACGGAAGATATGATAATCATCTGCAAAATTGCTGCTGTCTAATACCTTGGTACCCTGATTCTCCTTGTGTCCATTGCCGGAATTATAGCCGTAATGAATGGTGTGATAGGACTTGGAGGTATTTTGTCCCATAACCTCCATAATGTCGATCTCACCGCATTTTGGCCACTGCCCATAGAGGCTTTCGTCAGTAGCCATGAGCCAAAAAGCAGGTAAATATCCCTGACCCGTTGGCACCTTGGCTCTTGCCTCGAAGCGACCATAGGTAAAATCATGCTTACCCTGAGTGGTGATACGACCGGAGGTAATCACACGATCTACAGAGCCGGTTGCCGTACCAGCAATAACGCTCGTGCAACCGTTATACCAGTCCCAGGTATTATCGTCCGGATGATTCATGACGCTAAGTTCCACGGAGCGATTCACATCAGATTCTGCGCTCATACGGACCTTATAATTATGCCCTGATTCTAATGTAATACCGCTCTGTTGCAGCTGGATATTCCAGTTTGCCTCACCTGCATTATCAATGCGAATCACTGCTGCGCCATCTTCATATCGAATAGAACCAGCTCCTGGAGCTGTTACACCAAAGTACCAATTTGCTTCGCTATCCATACCGGCATTTTGCAGCAACTCCTCAGATTCCGTACCATCCGCAAATACTTCCTTCAAGGAAATATCGTAAATCTTTACCGTTGCAGTAGCTGCAGCTGCTTCCGGATGTGCTGCGTCATCGATTTTACCAAAGTTTGCCTGTAATAAGATTGTGCTGCTGGTTGCTCGCTCTGCCCCAACATTAACATCTAACGCAATCTCTGTTTTCTCCACCGAGGCAGACGGCGCACCCGTATTCTCTCCACCCTCTACGTGTGGTCGAATGGCCAAGTGTCCATCGCCAACCTGGATGTTCCCCTCATCCAGTGCTGTGTAACACTGTAACTCTTGGTTTACCCAACCCGGCTCGTGCTGCTCCACGTTCCAGTCGTTGGTGTTCAATGCGTCACCATTGAACTCTTCCGCCCAAACCAATTGATAGCCATCATTGCTTGGCTCCGCAGCAAAATTCACCTGCGGGAACGCGCCCACAACCATGGTTGCTATGGCGGTGTAAACCAGTGATTTCTTAAGCTTTCCCCGTTTCATGTGTAATCTCCTTATCTCATTTCCCCAAAAGGATTCTTTTCCACAATCATATCCACCGGAGGCCTTTTTCTATATCAAATGAAAATTAAAAATAGCAGAATCATGATATAAAATGATATAATCTGTTCATTGATATGTTATTTATAAAGGGGGAACACATGGAAAAAGGGAATCAGTGGGAGAACTCCCAGTTATTTATCTTGGATAAAGAGATGTTGCACCGCAGCCAGAACGACGAGCTGCTGTTTTACCGGCAGGTGGCCTCCGGAGATATGGAAGCCATCGAGGAGAACTGCCGCCAGCACCGATTCCTAGAGACAGAAGGTGTAGGAACCTTGTCCAAGGATCCGGTGTTGAATCTAAAGTATCACTTCATCGTAACCGCAGCCTTGGTGTCTCGCATTTGCACGGAACAAGGCATGGAGATGGAACAATCCTTCCGTTTAAGTGACTACTACATTAGTCACCTAGACCGCCTGTCCACCCAGCAAAGCATCGAAGCCTGGCACAACAAGATGGTCCTAGACTACACCAGCCGCATGCATCTACTGCGCCAGAATGCTGCCCTTTCTCGCCCTATTACGGAGTGCCTGAACTACATCTACGCCCACATTAAGGAGCGCATCACCATCGAAGATTTGGCCCAGCACACTGAGAAGTCCGCCAGCTACATTTCCCGCTTGTTCAAAAGTGAGCTTGGAATGCCGGTGAGCGACTACATCCGCCACATCAAAATCGATAAAGCCAAGAACCTGCTACGGTTCTCCAATTTTACCATGGTGGAGATATCATCCTATCTCTCCTTTTCCTCCCAGAGTCACTTTATCAAGATTTTTCAGGAGGAATGCGGTATGACGCCGAAGAAGTACCGTGATGCCTACTACGGCACCCATTGGAAGGGGCCGGAATCCTAGGCACAATAAAGGGACGTTGGAATTCCAACGCCCCTTTTTCTTACACACTTACGCTACTACCGGCTCCCAATCAATGCCCCGTTGAGCTGTTGCCAGTCTGGTTTCTTCCATCGGCATAGGCGGACCAAAGTAGTAGCCCTGAGCCCGCTCGCATCCGATTTCTTTTAAGAAATTGAACTGTTCTTCCGTCTCCACGCCCTCGCACAGAGGAGACACTCCCATAGCCTTGGCACCCTGAACAATATAGGACATCAGCTTGCTGGTGCGACTATGGTTGTTATCCAGACTACGAAGGAATACCATATCCATCTTCAGCACGTCAAAGTTGTAATTGCCAATGGTGTTGAGAGAGGAATAACCACTTCCAAAATCATCAATCCAAATATGGTAACCCAAGTCGCGCATGCGGTCACACTCAAGGCGAATGCAGCCCTCATTTTCATTCAATGCACTCTCAGTAATCTCCAAGTCCAGCATATTCCGCGGCACATCGTACTCCGCTCTTGTGCGCTCCACAATGCCAAAGATATCGCAAAGTTCGAAATCCAACCGGGAAATATTAATGCTAATTGGAACCAAGTCCTGACCAGAGGCTTTTAACGCCTGATAATCCCTGCACACCTTATCAATCACATAAATATCAACCAAATGAATCAGATGGAAATCCTCCAGCGTCGGAATAAACTCCGCCGGTGACAGCATGCCATAGGTAGAGTCTTTCCAACGAACCAGTGCCTCGTAACCACAGATTTCTCTGGTTTCAACACGAATCACCGGTTGATAATGTACCTGAATCCACTCTTCCTCAATTGCCACATCCAGCTTGTCAATGACGTACTGCTGCTTCCGCATGTTTTCCCGCAGCATCTCATCATAGATACAATAATTTACATCGTGACGCTGCTTGATGCTGTTGCAGGCAAGGCGCGCATGGTCGCATGCCAGGCCGATTTCCGCACGTCGATCATCGAGAAAATAAATGCCGGCCTTGATACGCACCTTTTTATTTACATCCTCTGATAACAGCATTTGCTTGTACACCGCATCTACTTTTTGCAGCACAATCTCACGTCCACCTGTTGTACATACAACAAAATGGTCATCAGAAAATCTGGCCACTATTGCCCCCTTTCGGAAAGCATTGCGAAGCGCCTTGGCAAAATCACACAGCAGCTCATCGCCTAGGACAAAGCCATTTCTCTCATTAAATAGTTTAAAATTCGGGACATCAAAATGAATGAAGGTAATCTCCTCTCGCCAACTCTCCGGTGACGTAAGGAACATCTGCACCTTCTGGTAAAAATAAGACATGTTAAGCAAGCCGGTCAGTTCATCCGTCTCCTGACTTCCGGCTAGGATCTCCGCCTCAGCGAAGGAATTGCGATTCTTGTTGTAATACTCGTTCTGGTCTACGTCCACAAGATAGACATAGTAGTAGCTTGTGCCAGTAGCGCTGTGCAAAATATGCCCGAAGTCCTCCACATATCGAACTTCCCCCTGCTTGGTCACAATTCGATAACGGACATAATCGTGCTTCTTTTCCCCAAATACCGTCTGGGCTTGAATCTGGTTCTCGATTTTCTTGTAATCTTCCGGATGCACCATCCCCTTAAATGAGCCCTTGGTATGTTCCAAAAACTCCTCCATGGTATCGCACCCGTATAACGCTATCACATTCGGCCCTGCGAAGGTTATTCGCTCGTTCCCTTCTGCTTCATAAATAAAAAAGCCCCCTGCCAAATCCATCGGAATCTGTCCATTCGTTCCGGTGTCATAGAATCTTTCTCCCATACGCACACCCCACTCATATCCAGTTCCCCCCGTTTTCACGCTACATTACCATTATATATGAAAAAGTCCTTTCAAGATTTCCAAATCTCGCAAGGACTTTTTGTCTATTTCTTTTAAATTATTTCTTGGTGATGTATCCCTGTGCCTTCAAAAGCTCTGCACAAAGTACGGCACCGCCGGCTGCACCACGAACGGTGTTGTGAGAAAGTCCTACGAACTTGTAATCGTAGATAGTATCCTCACGAAGTCGTCCAATGCTGATGCCCATGCCGTTCTCATAATTAACATCCAACTGTACCTGTGGGCGGTTATCCTCCTCCAAATACTGGATGAACTGCTTAGGTGCGCTTGGAAGGTCAAGCTCCTGTGGAGCACCCTTGAACTCTACCATTGCCTTAATCAGCTCTTCCTTGGATGGCTTCTGCTTGAACTTAACAAATACGCAAGCCGTATGTCCATTGAGTACCGGTACACGGATACACTGGCTGGTAATGAGAGGCCAAGTTGTTGGCTCGATTACGCCGTCCTTGATCTCGCCCCAAATACGAAGTGGCTCTTTCTCGGACTTCTCTTCCTCACCACCGATGTATGGGATGATGTTGCCTTCCATCTCCGGCCAATCCTTGAAGGTCTTGCCTGCTCCGGAAATTGCCTGATAAGTTGTTACTACAACCTCTGTTGGCTCGAACTTACGCCATGCGGTCAATACCGGTGCGTAAGACTGAATAGAGCAGTTAGGCTTCACCGCTACGAATCCACGCTGGGTTCCCAGACGCTTCTTCTGATACTCAATGACCTTCATGTGCTCTGCGTTGATTTCCGGCACCACCATCGGTACATCCGGTGTCCATCTGTGAGCGCTGTTGTTGGAAACTACCGGAGTCTCGGTCTTGGCGTATGCCTCTTCAATGGCCTTAATCTCGTCCTTGGTCATGTCCACTGCAGAAAAAACAAAGTCTACTTCAGATGCTACTGCCTCTACTTCGTTTACGTTCTTTACTACAATGTTCTTAACTGCTTCCGGCATCGGGGTATCCATCTTCCAGCGTCCCTCTACGCACTCTGCGTAGGTCTTGCCTGCGCTTCGTGGAGATGCGGCAATTGTGGTTACCTCAAACCATGGATGGTTCTCCAGCAATGCAATAAAACGCTGGCCAACCATTCCGGTTCCGCCCAAAATTCCAACTTTCAACTTCTCACTCATCGTTTCCTTTTTCCTTTCCCTTGTCCGCGCTGCGCGAACATTTGTCTTTCTTTCAAATATACTACGATACTACGTGCCGAATTGCAAGTACTATTTCTCCCTCCCGGTGACATATACTACACGCTCGACGCGCTTCCGCTCCTGTCGTAGCGTAGCGGATGCTAAGAACCTGCTTCGCACGTTCAAGCACCGACGCTACTTAAAGGGTCTCGCTTAGCAGTATATGCCCACCTCGCGGGAGATGTATTCTAGTTAGTCAAGTACTCGCGGCACTTGCGTATCTCGTCTACCATTGCGTCGTGGCCAGGAGCACCGACTGTTAATCTTTTATTAACACATGTTTCCATGGAAATGGCGTCGAAAATATCTTCTTCAAACTTGCCAGAGAAACTCTGGAGTTCTTCCAATGTCATATCATCAATTGCAATGTTTCGTTCAATACAATGCAAAACTATCTGTCCGATGATACCATGTGCATCACGGAACGGAACGCCATGATTTACCAGGTAGTCTGCAGCGTCCGTTGCATTGGTGAAGCCATGACGGGCAGAGTCTGCCATCACCTGTTTATTGAAGGTCATGGTGCCAAGCATTCCGTTGAAGAGTGCTACGCAGCCCTTTGCAGTGTCCATAGCATCAAAGGCTAGCTCCTTGTCTTCCTGCATGTCCTTATTGTAGGCCAGCGGAATACCCTTCATGGTGGTGAGGAGGCTCATCAGCGCTCCATAAACACGTCCTGTCTTGCCACGCACCAGCTCGGCGATGTCCGGGTTCTTCTTCTGGGGCATAATGCTACTTCCGGTGCTATAGGCATCATCAATCTCCACGAAGCGATATTCGTTGGAATTCCAAATGATGACCTCCTCGGAG
>JAILCW010000081.1 GCA_024690265.1 Lachnospiraceae bacterium
AAACCCAACGCGAGATAAAATCGATTTGTTGCATCATACTCCGCATAATGTCCCATTTCTACCGTTTTCACTTGAAGGAACGAATATCCGGAAGCCTTAGCCATCTCCTTCGCGCACTGAAAAATTGCTCTTCCAACGCCACTGCGATGATATTCTTTTCGTACGCCCATCACATAAAGTTCCATGGTATCCTTTCCCGTTTTCTTCAACGCAAGAAACCCTACCGGCGCATCATCGCAATATGCAGCAAAAAAAGGATATGCCGCACTCTCTCGGATGTATTCCTCCGTGGATTCCGGGATTCCAAACCACTCCGGAAGCGCTTCAAGTATGGAACGTGCTATCTGCTGCTTTTCCTCTGACACTGTTACTTCTTCGATTCGAATGTTATTTGTTGTCATCATATATGTATTCCACTTCATCCACCTGTGGCGCCCACTCTTTGCTATGCCCGTTGGAGCAAGCCGATAATCCTACCTTCATTTCTTAATCACCTGTACAATATGGTCAGAAAATCCCATCAAGTCCGGGCGTTCTGCCGTCGCAATCAAATACTGAATCCACTCTGCATAGGATTCCTCCGACATGGAATTCACGTAGCTTCTGATAATCTGTGAGATTCCATCCTGCGCGAATCTGCACACCTTCTTGGCATCATTTTCTTCACATACTGCTTCAATCAATTCATCAACATCACTTATGGTATCAAGAAGTCTGGAGGAACCCGTATTGTCTGTCACCAATGCATGTTCCGGGTCATAACCGATATACGTAATTTCCTTTGCCGGATTCTCCGACATAAATATTTCATGAATCAATGGTGCATCCTGCAGGCAAAATGCGATAAACACCGGTGCCCCCGGCTTTGCAATTCGTAGTGCTTCCTTACATGCAGCCTTGCGATCATCGAAATCCTTCATACTGTAGATTGGTCCCATCGCCAAGACAAGATCATATTCATTATCCTTCAAGAAGTGCAAATCCTTCGCATTTCCTTCGAATACTCGGATATGATCGTTCTCTGCAAAATCCGCCTTCATCTGGGTCACATACTCCGGCGTCAATTCCACCGCATCCACCTGGTAGCCTTCATCTGCCAAAGCCTTCGTATAGGTCCCGCCACCGGCGCCCACATCTGCAATCTTAGCTCCCGGCTTCAGAAACTTGTGCAAGTAATGCATGGTAATGATGAACTCCGTCTCATTGGCCTTGGTATAGCTTAAGCGCTGTCCTTCCGGGAATCCGGAATACTGTTCGATGACTTTTTTCTCTTGTTCATTCAGTTCTTGCGTCATTACGTTCCCCCTATGAGAGCACCTTATATCTCAATCGAATAGTTTTCCCCTTTTATACACAATTCGTCTGTCTTGTCCATTCTAACATAAGAAAACGCCGCAGTGCTACATTTCTGCAACACTGCGGCTTCCCTTTTATCTAATCTGATAGGTCTCCATGGTCACGGTCTGATTGTCATTTACTATAACCACAGTATAATGTGTTCCTGCAACGGTTCCGTCAGAATCCATTCCAACATATGTTGGAACTCTAACATCATAACCGGCCACGCTTAAGCTTCCGCTACCGGTCTCGTTACTCCAGGAGAAGTCGCCCTCTGCCGTACACTTATATTCTTCGGTACTTACTAACTTGCAGTGTTCCTTCAGGTATGCTGCAACATCTTCCTCCGAGCGGGATTCAATTTCTTTTTCAAAATCCACAACTTCGGCATCCCAGCCCTCGGTGTCACTTACCATTTCTTCATCATCGGATTCTTTTGCAACCTTTACTGCATCAAGATATGCGCTTACTGCTGCCTCATCACCCTTACTTTCGTCCAACGGTAACGGAAACAATGCGTTGGTTCCCTGATAGCCAGCCTTTTTCTGATATGCTCCGGATGCATCCATCTCGAAGGCTCTCGCTTCGTCACCGAACTGATCTACTACTCCAAGCTGTACACCACGCAGCGCGAAAATATCAAGACTATCGCACTCCATGAGTTCGTAGGCGACCCCATCTCGCACAAACCAGTGCAAGGTTGCATCCAAATCCGCCAAAGTCACATCCTGCCAGTCAACCCCATGAATCAGTGGAGATACGGTAACACCATCGTCTCCCATCGGCTGTCCATCTAGTCGCGTAACTGCTATTGCTGCATAGGAGCGTTCCTTGTTAATTCCCGTCACATCGCCAACGACACAAGGTTCCAAATCCTTGCCGCTTACAATTCCAAGCAATGTAATGCTGTAATCGCCGCTCTGTTGCGTTTCTTCCACAGGAATGGCCGACTTAGATTCAAAGGCTTTCGCCAAGGCATTCCTCTCACTTACTTCTGACGCAATCTCTGCCGGTTGCAAAAAATGATTGTAGGCATATACGCCGGTTCCCCCAACCAATAATGCACACGCTATTGTTGCTGCTGTTGCTAATCCACGTCTGATCGTCACACTTTTTTTCATGTCCATTCTCCTCATTAGCTGACGATTCAGATGTTCGGACGGCTCATGGGACGGCGCAAGTGATTCATATAATAATTCATCCAGTTTACTCATTCTCATAGTCCTCCAGCGCTACAGCCAGGATATCTCTTGCATGCTTCAGCCTGCTTTTTACCGTACCTTCCGGGATGTGAAGCATCTTCGCCATCTCTTTGACCGGAAGTTCTGCCATGTAGTGAAGCAGTACCACCACCCGAAGTTTCTCCGGCAGACTTGCCACCGCTTGCTGCACTTGTTTTTTCTGTTCATCAGCAAGCAGCTGCTCATCTGCATTATCTCTCGTCTCCACCAACAAGGCATCATCGTAAGAAGTCACCGGGGCAATCCCCATTCTTCTAGCATATTTTCTCTTCATGTTGGTCCACAGATGCACTGCCACAGAGAGCAGATACGCCTTCGGTTCCTCTACGTTTTCTAGAGTTCGCTGTCTTTTTACCGCGGTCAAAAATGTCTCCTGATACAAGTCATCCGCAGTATCGCGATTCCCTGTTAGATGCAGGCAGAAGGAATAGATATCCTTGCCATATTCAGTTATAAGCTGTTCTAAATCTTTGTTCGTCATCATTCTAGTCTGTTATGTCATGCTACTGATCAGCGCCTTACACTATAATAATGTCGCGAGAGTGAGGTAGGTTCATTTTTATAATGTCATTGTAATGTTGTATTTACAACAGATATTTCTCTATCTTTTCTTCCACTCGTCTCACATCCAGAGGTATCTCTTCCGACTCCATGGAGAACAAAAGATTCTCTCCTACAATTAGGCCTCCCTCATCGTATGCATGAATCTTCTGCATTGCTTTAGAAGCATAGGTTCCATCTGTAATAAGGCCAAAATGTTCCCAGTATATCGTCTTCCTCGTTCGTATATTAAGTAATGCGAAGTCTGGATAGAAGTATTTCCCGTTTTCTAAGCATAATTGGGGTTCATAGGTATATGGGATTCCATACTTTAGGAATAGATCAGCTAAGATCTTCTCAGATTTGGAACGGACTTTTTCGCCCTGTTCCGTTAGAAACGTACTAGCTGTAGGATAATCATTCTGCTGGCCGATATGTTGCTGCTTCCATGATTGGATGAAGTCTTCATCTGTTTCGATGATTGGCGTTACCAGCACTTTTCTTGCATCACATAGTTTGTTGTAGACGTTCTCGATGGCGTCCATATCGTACTGGCATAGAAAGCGGTCGATGTGATACTTGGTGTTACGTAGTTCCTTCATCACCCGCTCATCATACTCGTGTTGCACAATTGCCTGTACCGTTGCCAAGTTTTCCTTTTTGACATAAGTGCGAGGACTGTCGTCACCTTCCAAATAATACTGATAACCAGTTTTCTTCGCGCAAATCCGAACCTTTCGCTTGTCATTAAATTTGGATTGTCTCATCCGGCGATCTACTTTGATAATCATTTCTTCTAGTTTTCTCACTTGTTCCTCTAGTTGCTTCTTGTAATTTTCGATTTCTTTGTCCTCCTATACATAATAATTGTCTTATCCGTCCCATACTTCCTAACAAACGCTCTATGATTATGGTTTTCTTGCACGCGCCCAGTTCAAAAGTCTCCCTTCGCGTGCAGACCAAAATTGGGGCTGCACGCAAATCATGGTTTTCTCTTCTGACGCGTGCACTCTTCGTAATGCCCATGCACGCTATATCAAAGGATTTCCTCCATGACGTGCATACGCTCGGTGGCTATGACACGCAAAAACAATTCTTTCTTACTTCCACGTGCAAGCGAATTCAAGACAGTACACGCCTACAGAACAATTCTCCCAATCCGCGTGCAGCCCCAAAAAAGCACTGCACGCGAAAGACCATAACAGGCAAGAATCGCGTGTATCCCAAGACATCACATTGCACGCGCCGGCATGGAAACGCATCATACGCGTGCCACAGCAAGAACCAGCGCACATAAGTCACGCAAGCACTGCCTCAGCAACGCTAAATCAAACATCTTCACATGCCCTAAGCACCCTATCATCTTCTAAAACAATCGGAATAGCGTGGCGAACTGCCACAATCAGAATGTTACTTAAGAAATATTGAAACTAGAAACGACTATACGCCCCACCTGTAGAAAAGTCAAGTACAATTGTCCCTGCGCCCGCCCTCCGAGCGAACGCGCCCAGCAGCAATGCAGGGCGCTCCACAATCAAAAAGCCACAGCACTGCATGTAGCAATACTGTGGCTTATTATTGGTCGAACATACGTTCTGTTATTCTAATTCTATCGTTCCTGGCGGTTTCGAAGTCAAATCATACATCACGCGGTTAACCCCACGGACCTCGTTGATAATTCGGCTCATAACCGTCTGCAGTACCTCGAACGGAATCTCTGCAGCCTCGGCAGTCATGAAATCAATGGTACGAACTGCACGAACAGCGACCGCGTAATCATAGGTACGCTCATCACCCATAACACCAACACTTCGCATATTGGTCAGGGCTGCAAAGTACTGGTTTGGCATCCAAGGAGCCTCAACACCATGCTCATCCTTGTATGCTTTTGCCGCCTTATCTACTTCTTCGCGGTAGATGTAGTCTGCATCCTGTACCATGCGAACCTTCTCAGCGGTAACCTCACCAATGATGCGGATACCAAGTCCAGGGCCTGGGAATGGCTGACGGAATACCAGATACTCCGGCAATCCAAGTTCTAAACCAACCTTGCGAACCTCGTCCTTGAACAGGTTGCGAAGTGGCTCAATAATCTCTTTGAAATCAACATAGTCCGGTAGTCCGCCTACGTTGTGGTGTGACTTAATCACTGCAGACTCACCGCCGAGGCCACTCTCTACCACGTCCGGATAGATGGTGCCCTGTGCCAGGAAGTCTACCTTGCCAATCTTCTTGGCTTCTTCCTCAAAGACACGGATGAACTCTTCACCGATAATCTTGCGCTTGCGCTCCGGCTCGGATACACCTGCCAACTTCGCATAGTATCTCTCTGCTGCATTGACGCGAACAAAGTTAATATCGAAGGAACCATTGGCTCCAAATACGCCCTCTACCTCGTCACCTTCATTCTTGCGCAGAAGACCATGATCGACAAATACGCAGGTTAACTGCTTGCCAATTGCCTTAGCAAGAAGTGCTGCAAGTACGGATGAATCTACACCACCGGAGAGTGCAAGCAATACCTTGCCGTCGCCGACCTTGGCACGAATCTCCTCAACTGCCTTTTCTGCGAAGGAATCCATACGCCAATCTCCGGCACATCCACAAATGTTACGTACGAAGTTGAAGAGAATCTCCTTACCACGTACGGTATGCAATACTTCCGGATGGAACTGGATGGCGTACAGCTTCTTCTCCTCGTTGGCATCTGCCGCCACCGGGCAATCTGCCGTATGAGCAAGAATCTCGAATCCGGGAGCCGGCTGGCTAATATAATCGAAGTGGCTCATCCATACGATGGTAGAATCCTCAACCCCTGCAAAAAGGCTATCCTTGCCGCCATCAATGATGGTCTCGGTCTTACCATACTCACGAACCGGTGCCTTCTCAACCTTGCCACCAAGAATGTGGTTCATCAGCTGTGCGCCATAGCACAATCCAAGCACCGGAATACCAAGTTCAAACAATTCCTTGGTATAGGTTGGTGCCCCCTCCTCATAGCAGCTGTTCGGGCCACCGGTCAGGATGATACCCTTCGGGTTCATTGCTTTGATTTCATCAATTGGGGTGCGATATGAATATATCTCACAATAGACCTGACATTCGCGGACACGACGGGCAACCAACTGGTTGTACTGTCCTCCGAAGTCAATAACGATAACTTTCTCTTGCTCCATGCTTCCTCCTTAATTCTCTACATAAAGCTTACTTGTCCTATACTATACATGAAAGCAAACCATTTTCATATATGGCCCTTCACATTTTCTCCCTTTTGCCCGATATAAAATGTGTAACGATAGAAATATCTCATAGGAGTGCACAAACCATGAGTAGTAACTATATCATTGCTTACAATCAAAGTCTTCGTAATCTCTACGCGGAGAATCGCGCCTATGGTACGAAAACCGGCCGTGAAAGTGTCAGTGCCCTTACTCTGGCCAAAGCCGACAGTAGCGCCATTGGCAGAGGCATCCTGACCCTCGGAAAATTTAACTACGGTTCCGATGGGGATGTTGCCACCGATAGTGAGAAAAAATCCTTCTCCGAAAAGCTTCGCGCCTTTGTCGACAGCTATAATATGGGCCTTGATTCCAGCTTAGGTACCAAGGACCGCTCTGTCATCAAGGTTACCAAAGAGATGAAAAAGCTGGTAGAGAACTATAAGGATGATCTCGCATCCTATGGTATCTCCGTAAAATCCGGCGGATATCTTTCTTTATCAAGTTCCGCAGTAGATAACCTTTCCATGAAAACTTTTGAAAAGAAGTTCGGCAAGGATTCTGATTTTATGAAGGATTTATCCAAGTTAGAGAAAAAGCTGTCCCGTCATTTTGACGCTTATGCTTAAGTATTAATTATCCTCCCACTTGGAATGTATATATAGAAAAAGCGTTGGTTCTTCTCCTTCCCAACGCTTTTTCTATGTCATATTTAATTACTTATCTGTATGCTCATCATATCCGAAGTTAACTCCGGTTTCATCACCATCATGGAAGTCATAATCCTTACCAGGCAAGATTGCGTTCAACAGAATACCGAGGATTGCTGCAATTGCGATGGAAGTCAATGTAATGTGTGTTCCACCAACAACGAAGGTCAATCCATCGGAGAAGCCCAAACCACTAACCAAGATAATAGCTGCAATGATCAGGTTTCTGGAACGGGTGAAGTCTACCTTGTTCTCAACTACGTTACGAACACCGATGGCAGAAATCATACCGTAAAGGATGAAGCTAACACCACCGATGATTGCGGTTGGAAGAGATCCGATCAACTCTGCTACCTTCGGAGAGAAGCTAAGTACTACTGCATAAACAGCTGCTAAGCGAATGACACGAGGATCGTGTACGCGGCTAAGCTCCAATACACCGGTGTTCTCACCGTAAGTAGTGTTTGCAGGACCACCAATCATACCGGCAAAAGCAGTTGCAATACCATCTCCGATCAAGGTACGATGCAGGCCCGGATCAGATACCAGGTTCTCATCTACAGTTGCGGAAATTGCAGAGATATCACCTACATGCTCCATCATAGTTGCGATAGCAATCGGAGCCATTACAAGGATTGCGGTAATATCAAACTTGCAAAGAACGAATGGCTGTAACTGTACGTACTTGGCAGCAGCAACTCCGGTAAAGTCAAGAATTGCGCTTCCATCTACATTGGTCATGCCACATGCGTTGAAAATCACTGCACAGATATAAGAAATAACTACACCCATAAGGATTGGGATAATCTTGAATAATCCCTTGCCCCAGATATTGAAAATCACTACGACTGCAAAAGCGATGATTGCAAGTAACCAGTTCTGAGATGCATTGGTTACTGCAGATGGAGCCAAGCTCAAGCCGATGCAGATAATGATTGGTCCGGTAACAACCGGTGGTAAGTAGCGCATTACCTTGTGTACGCCTACAAATCGAATAATCAATGCCAATACTACATATAAAAGACCGGCTACTACGATACCGCCGCATGCATATGGAAGCTTCTCTCCCATGGTCATGTCGGCATAAATGCCGGTGTTCAGGCTGGCTACAGTAGCGAAGCCGCCCAAGAATGCGAAAGAGGAGCCTAAGAATGCAGGCACCTTACGCTTCGTAATAAAATGAAAGAGAAGAGTTCCAACACCGGCACAGAATAATGTGACCTGAATCGAAAGCCCTTCTCCTTCAAAATAACCATTCACCAAAATAGGAACAAGAATAGTAGCACCAAACATAGCAAACATGTGCTGAAGTCCTAATAAAAGGAACTTGCCGGTACCAAGCTGTCTTGCATCTTTAATTGCGGTTGCATTTGTTTCCATCTAGTTTACTCCCTTCTTTGATACAGTATTTTATCCTCAGAAAGTATATCGATTTTCCTTTCCTTTTACAATCAATTTTTTTCATTTTCTCATTGCATATTTTTCACAAAAATAAACCCTGTTTTCTTGCAAGTTTCACGCCCGGATTTGGTTGACTTCTGCCCATGATTCAACTAGAATTGAACGGAATATAGATACAATTTCGTTTTTTGTTAGGAGGAAATTATGGATAACGTAGTCATTATGGATCACCCGCTTATTCAGCATAAGATTTCTATGCTTCGCGATAAGAACACCGGTACCAATGAGTTCCGTACTTTAGTAGAAGAGATTGCTATGCTTATGGGATTTGAGGCTCTGAGAGATCTTCCTACTGAGGAGCTTGAAGTTGAGACTCCTATTGAGAAGTGCATGACTCCTTTTATTGCCGGCAAAAAGATGGCTGTTGTTCCGATTCTTCGTGCAGGTCTTGGAATGGTTGGCGGAATCTTGAACCTTGTTCCTACTGCTAAGGTTGGTCACATCGGTTTGTACCGTGATCCTGAGACTCATGAGCCACAGGAATATTACTGCAAGCTTCCTGCTCCAATTGAGCAGCGTACCATCGTAGTCGTAGATCCTATGCTTGCTACCGGTGGATCCGGTTCTGATGCTATCCGCATGATCAAAGAGCATGGCGGCAAGAACATCAAGTTCATGTGCATCATTGCAGCTCCGGAAGGACTTAAGAAATTACGCGAGGATCATCCGGATATCCAGATTTACGTTGGACATTTAGATAGAGAATTGAACGAAAACGCATACATCTGCCCAGGTTTAGGTGATGCAGGAGATCGAATCTTTGGAACCAAATAATACATCCCATCAGAATATTATATTAATCGGGATGCCCGGAGTCGGCAAAAGTACCATTGGCGTTATTCTCGCCAAGGTACTTGGTGCCGACTTTGTCGATTCCGATTTAGTTATCCAGCACCAGTGTCACAGACGTCTCAAGAACATTATTTCCGAGGATGGCCTGGATGGTTTTCTTCAAATAGAAGAAGATATTAACTGCACCATTTCACCGGAGCATGCGGTTATTGCCACCGGCGGTAGTGTAATCTATGGACCTCGGGCCATGGAGCATTTTCGGTCCATCGGTACCATTGTTTATCTTCGAATTGACTATGACCACTTGGTCAAGCGTCTGGGAGATTTGGATGAGCGCGGCGTTGCGCATCGGCCGGACCAGACTTTGCTGGATTTGTATCATGAACGCTGTGCACTCTACGAAAAGTATGCCGATATAACTATTGACGAAACAGACTTGGATATCGAGCGTACCGTGCATGCATTACAAAAGGCTCTTGGAGTATAAAACATGTTTGATTTTAAAATGGATTCTGTAGAGGATCGTCCTCTGAAAATTTTAATCGTAGGATGTGGCAAGGTAGGTACTACCCTGGTGGAGCGTCTGACTCAAGAAGGCAATGATATCACCATCGTTGATACCAATGCCCATCGTGTTGCAGACCTTACCAATATGTACGATATCATGGGTTACGTTGGCAACGGCGGTAGTTATAGTGTTCTCAAGGAAGCCGGTGTTGACAGCATGGACTTGCTGATTTCTGTTACACATTCCGACGAGTTGAATCTGCTTTGCTGTACTGTTGGTAATCGCATGGGTAACTGTGCAACCATCGCTCGTGTTCGCAAGCCGGACTACAGTAATGAGATTGGTTACTTACGTGACAAGCTAGGTCTTGCCATGATTATCAACCCAGACTTGGAGGCAGCCAGAGAGATTTCCCGTATTTTATATTTGCCTACCGCATTAGAGGTCAATTCCTTTGCTCATGGCGAGGCTGAAATGATCAAGGTTAAACTTCCGGAGGGAAGCCCACTTGCCAACAGCAACCTGATTGAATTTGGCAAAAAAAAGGACATCAACAACATGGTATTCTGTGCAGTTGAGCGTCAGGGTGAAGTCATCATTCCGAATGGTAGCTTTGTATTTGAAGCAGGGGATATTGTTTCCTTTGCAGTTCCTCGCCGATTCGGTCGCGCAAGTCTCAAGAAGCTTGGTATCATTACCAGTCAGGTTCACGACTGTATCATCGTCGGCGGTGGTGTTACTGCCTTTTACCTTGCAAAGCAGTTGATTCACAACAACATCTCTGTCAAGATCATCGAGTCCAATAGCGCTCGTTGTGAGGAACTGAGCCTCCTGTTACCGGAAGCAATTATCATTAATGGCGATGGTACTGACCCTGCCATTTTGAAAGAAGAAGGTTTACAGACCACCGAAGCTTTGGTTCCTTTGACCGGCATCGATGAAGAGAACATTTTCCTCACCATGCATGCCAAGCAGATGTCCAATGCCAAGGTTGTTACCAAAGTCAATCGTTTTGCATTCCGCGAAGTCTTAAACGGCTTGGATTTGGGCAGCGTTATTTATCCACGCTATTTAACAGCCGAAGCCATCATCGGTTACGCTCGTGCCCGTCGTGCTTCTGTTGAGAACAGTAATATTGAGACCCTGTACCATATGTTTGACCAGCAGGTGGAAGCCATCGAATTCTCCGTAACCGACTCTTCCGATGTTACAGGTATTCCATTGATGGATTTGAACCTGAAGGACAATCTGGTATGTGCCTTCATTAACCGTAACGGCAAGATTATTATCCCAAGTGGTACCGACACCATCGAGATTGGTGATACCTTCATGGTGGTTACTACTCACAAGGGATTCAATGAGATTACGGATATTTTGAAATAACGGAGGAATCACATGAACAAGTCAATCGTTCGGTTTGTCCTCGGTTCCGTTCTCAAAGTCGAAGGCATACTGTTACTGTTACCTGCTGTGACAGGTTTGATTTATTTTGAAAAAGAGGGTCTGGCTTACTTAATCGTTGGTGCCATCGCCACTCTTTTAGGCTTATTACTTACCATCAAGAAGCCTACTGATACCGTTTTCTATTTAAAAGAAGGTTGTGTAACCACTGCCCTTAGTTGGATTCTTATGTCCTTGGTGGGTTGCTTGCCATTTATCATTACCGGCGAGATTCCACACTTTGTAAACGCATTGTTTGAGACCGTATCCGGCTTTACCACTACCGGAGCCAGCATTCTCTCTACCGTCGAAAGTCTGTCTCATGCATCTCTTATGTGGCGTAGTTTCACTCACTGGATTGGCGGTATGGGCGTTTTGGTCTTCCTGTTAGCCATTATTCCATTAAGTGGTGGTTCCAATATTAACCTGATGCGTGCAGAATCTCCTGGACCATCTGTTGGTAAGTTGGCTCCGCGCATGAAGGAAACCGCTCGGAATCTTTACACCATCTATTTTGCGCTGACTCTACTGGAGTTTATTCTTTTAGTGTGCAGCCAGATGCCAATTTTTGATGCAATTTGCACCAGCTTTGGTACCGCCGGAACCGGTGGATTTGGTATCAAAGATACCAGTATTGGCGGTTATACCGTTCAGATTCAATGGATTGTTACCGTCTTCATGATTCTATTCGGTGTGAACTTCAATGCCTACTATTTCCTGTTGGCTCGTCAGTTCAAGAAGGCTTGGGAATTAGAAGAAGTCAAAGAATACTTCGCAATTATTCTTATTGCGATTGTGATTATTGCCTTCAATATTCTGTCTCTGTGCGAGAACGTTTTTGACGCAATTACTCAGGCATCCTTCCAGGTGGCATCCATTATTACCACCACCGGATTCTCCACGGCGAACTTCGATACTTGGCCGGGATTATCCAAGACCATTATCGTACTTCTCATGTTTGTAGGTGCCTGTGCCGGCAGTACCGGCGGTGGTATCAAGGTTTCCCGTATTGCGATTGGATTCAAGTCCTTCGTACGTGAAAGCTTTTACTACATTCATCCGAAGAGCGTTCGCAAGGTCAAGGTTGACGGGCGTCCGGTTGATTCCGGCATGATTCACTCCGTGAACATTTACTTTATGACCTTCATTTGGATTTTTGTTATTTCCATTATTATCATTTCTATTGATGGTATGGATTTGGTTACAAACTTTACTGCGGTAGCTGCAACCATTAACAACATTGGACCTGGTCTCGAGCAGGTTGGCCCGATTCAGAACTTTGCTCGATTCAGTGACCTTTCCAAGTGTGTATTGATGTTCGATATGTTAGCCGGACGTTTGGAATTGTATCCACTCCTGCTGCTGTTGCATCCACTGATGTGGAAGGATGTGTACGATCATCGCCGCCACCGTTTCAGCACATGGCGCCGTAATCGAATCATGGAACGTCAGAAGAAAAAGAATTCATAAAAATAACCCACCACATTTTGTGGTGGGTTTCTTGTTGTACAAATCTTATTTGGCTGCAATGACATCCTGCATATCGTACATACCTGCAGGCTTGCCCGCCAAGAACTTGCCAGCTTCGATGGCGCCCTTACCAAAGACACCCTTGGAAGTTGCCGTATGCTTGAAGGTAATCACCTCATCCATACCTGCAAAAATTACTTCGTGCTCTCCTACGATGTTACCACCGCGAACTGCAACGATGCCGATTTCTTCCTTCTCGCGCTTCTTGCGCTCCTGGCTACGATCATACTTATAAGCGTAGCGATTATCCAACTCCGCATTGATGGCATCTGCCAGCGCAATGGCAGTTCCGCTTGGTGCGTCCAACTTCTGGTTGTGATGCTTCTCTACAATCTCAATATCAAATCCTGCATCTGCAAATACTGCAGTAGCCTTCTTCAGAAGGTCCATCAAAGTATTAATACCAAGAGACATATTCGCAGACTTAAGGATGGCAACCTTCTTGGAAGCCTCGTCTACCTTGGCAAGCTGCTCATCTGTAAGACCAGTGGTGCAAAGTACAACCGGTACCTGCTTCTCCACTGCATAATCTAATAATCCATCCACTGCCTTGGCATTGGAAAAATCAATAATGACATCCGCAGCCACATCACATGCATCGATGGATGCGAATACCGGATATCCACTCAACTGTTCGGTATACGGATCTACACCTGCAACAATCTCTATCGTTTCATCCTCTGCAACCAGCTTGGAAATGGTCTGCCCCATGTGCCCGTTGCAGCCGTGCATAATTGCTCGAACCATATCTAATCTCCTATAACAATCCAAAGTCCTTCATTGCCTGTGCCAACTTCGCAGCATTGGCCTCACCCATTTCACAAAGTGGTGAACGAAGAGAACCAACATTCATACCCATTAAGTTCAACGCCTTCTTAACAGGAATTGGATTCACTTCACTAAACAATGCATCTACCAACGGGAGAGCCTTTAACTGCATTGCTGCAGCCTTGGCGACATCTCCATCAAAGAATGCCTGTAACATGTCATGTGTCTGCTGTGGAGCAATGTTGGCAATTACAGAAATAACGCCGATGCCACCGATAGACATAAGCGGTACTACCAATCCATCCTCGCCGGAGTACAGCTCCAACTGACCATCGCACAAACGCATGGTCTCAGACGCCTGTGCCATATTGCCGGTTGCTTCTTTTAAACCAACAATGTTGGACTTGGTCTTAACCAAGGTAGCAACGGTCTCTGGCAACAAGTTACATCCGGTACGTCCCGGAACATTATATAAAATGATTGGCAACTTAGTATTGTCTGCAATCTGGCTATAATGAGATACCAAACCAGCCTGTGTTGCCTTGTTGTAATATGGAGTAACAATCAATGCTGCATCTGCGCCGTCTTCTTCAGCTTCCTTGGTGAGCTGGATTGCAGTACGTGTGCAGTTAGAACCGGTACCTGCCACAACAGGAATACGTCCCTTGGTAAACTCTACTGCAGCACGAATCACCTGACGATGCTCCTCCATAGTAAGAGTAGAGCTCTCACCGGTGGTTCCGGCAATAATGATTGCATCTGTTCCGTTGTCGATGTGGAAGTTAATCAGCTCTTCGAGCTTGTCATAATTCACATCAAAGTTGTCCTTCATTGGGGTAACAATCGCTACACCCGATCCTTTAAAAATTGGCATAACATTCCTCCTACCAAAACACGAGCTTCTCGGAAAATATCCAATAGAAAAGCGGCCCTAGTCTGAGCCGCTCATGAATCTTCATTCCAATGATAGCCCAACATCTAAAAAGATGACAGTCACAAGCTTGTTCAACTTGTGCCCAAGCAAGTACCGCTCAGGACGATACTCCTTTCGGCGTGGCTTCCTTCCTCCGGGATTCTTCTGCACCTGCTGCATCCCTCCGGATACTCATAAGACACGCGACCTCTATCTGTATATCTAAAACTTAATATAGCATTGCACACAATGGAAGTCAATGCTTCCTGCTCACTTACTACGGTTCCTTCTCGGAATCAATACGCAACACATGATCCGCGATGGCACGAATCTCCTCAGGAAGATTACGTCCGGTTAGAATCACAGTGGTAAATACGGAGCGTTCCTTTAACACAGCAATCAACTCATCTACGCTGACAATCCCCTCATCTACGATTCCCAGCACCTCGTCCAACACCAGAACGTCACACTCACCAGTGGTTAATACCTTCTTGGCAAAGTTCAGACCGTTGATGATGTTCTGCTTCTCGTCGGACTTCTCCTCTTCGCGTAAGGAAGCAAATCCGCCAACAGAACGCTCGAAGCTAAAGAGCTTCACTTCCGGTTCCAATTTTTTTAAATATTCATCATCGACCTGGCCCTTTAAAAAACGGATGATATATCCGGTGGCACCGCCACTCACGCTGCGAATGACATTCCCTAATGCAGCAGAGCTCTTGCCCAAGCCATCGCCGTAGTATACTTGTATAATACCTTTTTCCATTATTTTCCTCCAAGTTCATAGAAATATATCATAAATTTAACAATTTAGCAAATTTTTCCCGAATGCACAGAAAAAAGCCCGTTGTTTCGTGGATTTTAACTCTTGTCAGCGCCTTAAATTGTGATAGAATGATACAGTCGCGAAAAAGATATATAAATAAGAAAGAAGGATTATATGATTCAAGCAAGAGAGGATATTCGAAACATTGCCATCATCGCACACGTTGATCATGGTAAAACCACCCTTGTAGATGAACTTTTGAAGCAGAGCGGTGTATTCCGTGATAACCAGGCTGTACAGGAGCGCGTTATGGACTCCAACGACATCGAGCGTGAGCGTGGTATCACCATTTTATCCAAGAATACTGCTGTATATTATAAAGACACCAAGATCAACATTATCGACACCCCAGGCCACGCAGACTTCGGTGGTGAGGTTGAGCGAGTTCTTAAGATGGTTGACGGTGTTGTTCTCGTAGTAGACGCATTTGAGGGCGCTATGCCTCAGACCAAGTTCGTTTTGATGAAAGCCTTGGATTTGGATCTTCCTGTCATCGTATGTATTAACAAGATAGACCGTCCGGAGGCTCGTCCTAACGAAGTTATCGACGAAGTATTAGAGCTATTCATGGATTTGGATGCTTCCGACGAGCAGTTGGATTGCCCATTCGTTTTTGCTTCCGCTAAGGAAGGCTACGCTATGAAGGACTTGAACGATGAGCGCAAGGATATGATGCCATTGTTCGAGACCATCGTTGATTACATTCCTGCACCGGTTGGTGATCCGGAAGCGAATACCCAGGTATTGATTTCTACCATCGATTACAACGAGTTCGTTGGTCGTATCGGTATTGGTAAGGTTGATAATGGTGTTATCAAGTTGAACCAGGAGGCAGTTGTTGTTAACCATCACGATCCGGACAAAAAGCAGAAGGTTCGTGTTACCAAGTTATATGAGTTTGACGGTTTGAACAAAGTAGACGTGAATGAAGCTTCCATTGGTTCCATCGTAGCCATTTCCGGTATTGC
The DNA here is from genome assembly GCA_024690265.1 of Lachnospiraceae bacterium. Classification (GTDB taxonomy): domain Bacteria; phylum Bacillota; class Clostridia; order Lachnospirales; family Lachnospiraceae; genus XBD2001. The sequence goes on from JAILCW010000081.1 coordinate 16,251, forward strand.
AGACATTCACATTGGAGATACCATCTGTGGTCCTGAGGATCCGGTTGCTATCCCATTCCAGAAGATTTCTGAGCCGACCATTTCCATGAACTTCATCGTTAATGACAGCCCATTTGCCGGCCAGGAAGGTAAGTTTGTTACCTCCCGTCACATTCGTGAGCGTTTGATGAAGGAGTTGAATACTGACGTATCTCTTCGTGTTGAGGATACTGAATCACCTGACAGCCTGAAGGTTTCCGGCCGTGGCGAGTTGCATTTGTCCGTATTGATTGAGAATATGCGTCGTGAAGGCTTTGAGTTTGCAGTTTCCAAGGCAGAGGTTCTCTACAAGACCGACGAGAACGGCAAGAAGCTTGAGCCAATGGAAATCGCATACGTTGATGTTCCGGACGAATTCACCGGAGCTGTTATTGAGAAGTTATCCCAGCGCAAGGGTGAGTTACAGAACATGACTCCTATTACCGGTGGTTATACACGTATTGAGTTCAAGATTCCATCTCGTGGTTTGATTGGTTATCGTGGTGAGTTCATGACCGACACCAAGGGTAATGGTATCATCAATACTATTTTCGACGGCTATGAACCATTCAAGGGCGAGATTGCTTATCGTAAGCAGGGATCCCTTATCGCATTCGAGACTGGCGAATCTGTTACCTATGGTTTGTTCTCTGCTCAGGATCGTGGAACACTGTTCATCGGACCTGGTGAGAAGGTGTACGCCGGTATGGTTATCGGTTCTTCTTCCCGTGCAGAAGACATCGAGCTGAATGTCTGCAAGAAGAAGCACTTGACCAATACCCGTTCTTCTTCCGCTGATGAAGCATTGACTTTGGTTCCACCTCGCATCCTTTCTTTGGAGCAGGCATTGGACTTCATTGAGACAGACGAATTGTTAGAGGTTACCCCAGAGCACTTACGTATCCGTAAGCGCATCCTGGACCCTACTATGCGTAAGCGTTTCAACATCAATCGTCAGAATAACCAGTAATTATAAGGCAGCGCCCATTGGGCGTTGCCTTTTTCTTTTGTCTGCCCCGCTGACTGGTTTTATTTACCAAGATGACTGTGTAGTGGGGACAAAAGAAAAGCATGTGCCCTGTGGCACATGCTTCTTACTTTAAAATTTCAATTAATGTGGCGTTGGTGGAACGATTGATACGTAAATCTTCCTCGGTCGGATTATCCTTTTTCTCGCCGCAGATATCCACACCTATGATATGGTAATTCGCAAGTAATCCACGTAGATGATTCTCTAATTCCACCAAAGTCATACTGCCCTGGCTCCAGTCGGTTCTGACATTCTCTATGTCCATCACGTCCTTATCCAGTGAGATGTAAATTGGGAGATTCTCATCCTGCGGTAATCCACGATGAATCACCTCTGGAAGCGGTTCTAATTCTGATAGCAATCCCTCATCTACACCTACCATATACACCCGCTTCAGATGTGGCAATGTCTCGATTGCTTCCTTTACCCAGCCACCACAACTGGTAATATCTCCGAAGCTCGGTGGTTGCATATCCGGATGGTTATCGAAGAGCACTAAGGCAAACTCCTCCTCTACCTTCTCTAACCAGAGGAGGCTTACATAATGATAATTTCCGGAATCGAAGAAATGCACGCCTTCCGGTCCGTAGCCTGCAATCTTCTGTCTTAATTCTTCCTTGGCGATATCGTCACAATAGCAGTTGGTACCCGAGATATCCCTACAATCTACGTATTCCCCGTCATATCCCGCATACTGACCGGAAAAATCCATATAGATCATCACTCTACCACCTCCCGCTTTTTAATCAGGAACATGGTAAGAGATGCAATCCCGATGAAGGCATATCCTACGAAGCTCCAGACGTCCGGTATTTCTCCGAAGAGCAGCACCCCAAATATCGTTGCAAAAATAATCTGCACGTAATCAAACACAGAAATCTCCCTGGCCGGTGCATGGGAATATGCTGCCGTGATAGAGAACTGGCCTCCCGTAGCGCATAATCCGGCGCCACACAACAGCAGCACCTGTTGGAAGGTCGGCACCCGGAAGTTGATAAAAAGCAGCGGCACACAGCACAAGGTGGAAAACGTGGAGAAAAAGAATACCACATATGGTCCCGGCACG
>JAILCW010000019.1 GCA_024690265.1 Lachnospiraceae bacterium
GTCAGCTCACCCAGGCGAATCAGTTCTTCAATCTGAACGCCGTCTGTTGCGTCTGCTAAGCATCCCGGGCGGCATGCATCTCCCAGACTTACCGTTACATCATGTTCCCGGCAAATATCCAGAATCTCATCATAATATTCATAGAATGGATTTTCTTCCCCCGTCATGGACATCCATGCAAATACCAACGAACCACCACGGCTTACGATATTCATTTTACGGCTTCCATTACGGATTTGCTCAATGGTCTTTTTTGTAATACCACAATGAAGGGTCACAAAATCCACACCATCCTCTGCATGTAAACGAACTACATCGATAAAATCCCGGGCTGTCAATTCGCCCAAATCTCTCTGGTAATGAATCACGCTATCATAGATTGGTACGGTTCCCACCATTGCAGGGCATTCCTTGCACAGTTTCTGTCGAAACGGCTGGGTGTTGCCATGGCTGGATAAATCCATAATAGCCTCTGCGCCAAACTCCACTGCCTTCATTACCTTCTTCATTTCCAGGTCATAATCCTTACAATCACGGCTAACGCCAAGATTCACATTGATTTTGGTAGTAAGCTTAGAGCCTATACCATTTGGCACCAGACCCTCATGAGACGGATTGGCTGGAATGACAATGCGGCCCGCTGCCATTTCCTCCATCAGATTCTCTACCTGCCATCCTTCCTTCTGTGCAACAATCTTCATTTCCGGAGTTACAATCCCCTTGCGGGCTGCCTCCATTTGTGTACGATAAATTCTCATGCTGTTTTCTCCCTTTCTTTTTCAAACAATTGATATCCATGATTTAACGGGCCATTGCCCCTACCTAGATTTAATCCGCTGGCTAGCGCACCGCTGATATACTCCTTGGCCAATCCAACTGACGTTGCAACGTCATATCCTAAGGCCAGATTGCTTGCAATGGCACTGGACAAGGTACAGCCGGTACCATGGGTATTGGGGTTATCTATGCGATGTCCCTTGTAGATTTTTATTGCACCGGTGTGAACGTCAAACAACACATCATTGGCATCGTTCACCTGATGCCCACCTTTGACCAGGACACTGCGCCCGTACAATTCCCCCATTTGCCGTGCAGCGCGCTCCATGTTTTCTGCTGTATCAATCTTCCAGCCCAGGATACGTTCTGCCTCCGGAATATTCGGGGTAATAAGTTCCGCCAATGGAAACAATTCTTTTTTCAGCGCCAGGGCCGCAACGTCGCTTGTTAGCGCTGCGCCGCTGGTAGCCACCATCACAGGGTCCAAAACAACATGTCTTGCTTGGAATTGCTCCAACTTCTTTCGAATAGTTGAGATAAGTGAACAGGAGCCAATCATTCCAATCTTCACTGCATCCGGATAGATATCGGTGAATATCATCTCCAACTGTTCACCCAAAAACGCATCAGTTACTTCCATAATTTGGGAAACGCCGGTGGTATTCTGTGCCGTCAAAGCCGTTATTGCGCTCATGCCATATACGCCATGAGCCATCATCGTCTTTAAATCTGCCTGAATGCCGGCGCCTCCGCTGCAATCACTGCCAGCGATTGTCAATACACATTTCATCTCTGATCCTCCGCGTGTATCACTTTTCTACCCCGACACAAGGTGGTGCCCCCAATGTGCCGGCTATGTACCTATGGTTAAGCCGCTGTTTTCGCGGTCTCTACCTCATCAATCATGTCATGCAATCTACCGAGCACTCCGGTCTGATGAAGCACGGTAAGAATGACTGCCGCGATGATCGTACCTCCAATGGTGCTAATCAAGAACGGTACCACAAAGGCAAATACAGCTACCTCCTTGCCCATGATAAATGCTGCAATCGGATATGCCAGAATTCCGCCAAGGATTCCTGTTCCAACAACCTCAGCAAGGTAAGTAGGTATTAATTTTTTAGTTCCGTGGAATACCAGGCCGCATGCCAACGCTCCCACCATACTTCCCGGGAATGCCAACAAGGTTCCGGTTCCCATCAGATTACGGATTAACGAGGTGCAAAATGCTGCCGCAACGCCATACCATGGTCCCAAGAACACTGCACACATCACATTCATCATGTGCTGTATCGGAAAGCATTTGCTTGCTCCTACCGGGATGGAAAAAGTGGAAAGAACCACGCCGATAGCTACGAACATACCTGCTAGTGCCAACTTTTTAATGTTTGTTTGTTTCATGTTTTCCTCCTCTATAAAACTGTGACTCCCGTCACTTATCTCCCTACAAAAATCTGAGCGGCTTTTTCCCGCAACAATTTTGTTGCAAAAACAACATCATTCACTCCATAGATTGCGCCTATCATTGCAGCTCCCGACAATCCTCGGTTGGACAATTCTCCCATGTTCTCTGCAGTGATACCACCAATTGCTACAACCGGGATTTGTACCGCATCACAGATTCGCTGATATTCATCTCTCTGAATCGGGCGTGCGTCCAGCTTGGTCGTACTTCCAAAGGCTGCTCCAACCCCCAGATAGTCTGCGCCCCCTGCCTCTGCTCGAAGGGCCTCTGTCAAATTATGAGCCGTGGCCCCGACGATTTTGTCCGACCCTAACCATTCTCTGGCCACCTCAATCTCTGCATCCTCCTGGCCCACATGAACCCCTTCGGCTCCGGAAAAATACGCCACCTTGGGATTATCATTAATAATTAGAGGTACCCCATAGCGACTGGTTAACTCATGGACTTGCTTGGCCACATGAAGATACTCGCTCTCTGATAAATGTTTTTCCCGAAGCTGCAGCATCGTAATCCCGCCTCGAAGCGACGATTCGATTGCCTCATAGAATCCCGCTTCCCCCATCAGACATCGATCCGTAATGGCATATAGTAAACACTGTTCTCTGGTCACTTTCATGTTGATTCTCCCTAGCTATTACTAATTGCATCCATAAAATCTACCGCAAAACTTCCCATGCCCCGCATGGTTGTTCTGGCAATAGCACCTGCTGCATCAAATAAGGCTACGCCCTCCTGTACTCCCTGCCACGGATCTATGGATGCTGCAATACTTGCTGCTAACAGTGCTGACTGCATACATCCACTGCCAGTCATGCGAGTAAATACTTCTCCACCACCGGCTTTGCAAATCACCTGATTTTTCCACACCAATAGGTCCTGCTCTCCACTTACCATTACAATGGCGTCATTTTCCGTGGATAACTGTTGCACCTGCTCCACTGTAGCGTGGACATCGCCAGTCTCGACACCACGCGACGCAACCGACAGATGGCATAAGGTTGCTATCTCCCCCGCATTGCCGCGAATGCAGGTAATTCCGCCTATGTCTAAGAGGCGCTGTACCAGGTTTCGCCGAAATTCCGATGCTCCAACACCTACCGGATCCAACACCACCGGAATTGCCCGTTCCTTTGCTCGTAACAGCGCCATCTCCATGGCCTTGCCCTTCTTTTCTGAAGACATCCCAATATTAATCAGTAGTCCCTCTGCCAAGTCCACGATTTCCTGAACTTCCTCTATTCCTTCGGCACAGATAGCAGTGCCGCCTGCCGCCAAAACAATATTTACACAGGATTCCCGACTCACATCATTGGTTATCATGTGAATGAGTGGTTTGCTTATACGTATATGATTCATATAAATTCCCCTAGATTATGAATAAATACAACAAAAAAGGGACATCCCATTTGGATGTCCCATAAGCTCTAATCAACGTCGCAATGTGCGACTTCACACTATGTTCCCTACGTTGGCATTATCCAAATCAGGTTGAGGGTCATGTAGTCAAGCTACATCTCTCAGCCGCCAACAGCAGCTCCCCTAGTTTGTATTCTGTTTCCAAAAATAATGATACGCATCTCAAGTTGGAAATGCAACATATTTTTATACGGTGTAGCAATTACCTCCACAGGCAGCGCAAGCACTTGGTGTCGTTGCGCATCCGCCCAGTGCCGTCTCTCGTAGCTCCGGCGGAATCCGTTTGCCCACCTGATACATAGCAGTAATCATCTCGTCTAACGGTATCAACTGTGGGATGCCTGCCAATGCAATCTCAGCCGCCACCACAGCATTGGCCACACCGGAGGCATTACGATTCTGGCACGGGTACTCCACAAGGCCCCCCACCGGATCGCATACCAATCCCAACATGTTCTGAAGAACCGTAGATGCAGCATTGGCACACATCTCTGGTGCGCCTCCCATGAGTTCCACCACTGCAGATGCCGCCATGGCCGATGCGATTCCTACCTCTGCCTGACATCCGCCCACTGCTCCTGCAACCGTTGCATTACGCATGGCAAGGTATCCAATGGCTCCTGCATTGAACAGGCCATCCAACAGTTGCTCGTCAGATAATCCATAGACTTCCTGCAGCGCCAACAACGCACCCGGAACAATGCCCGCACTTCCTGCTGTTGGAGCAGCAACAATCAAACCCATGGAAGCATTGACTTCCAACACTGCCATGGCATAGGTAATGGCACGACTCAAAAAGTCTCCGCCAAGAGAATTGCCCTTCTTATGGAAGGAATCCAACTTCTGTGCTTCACCACCAATCAGTCCGCTCATTGACTTCTTAGGCTCTGCAATAGGGCCGGTAGCTGCATGCTTCATAATCTCCAGCGCACGCTCCATACGCTTTACAATGGTAGCTTCACTTGCTTCCGATCCCTCAATCTCCCGCAAACGCATCAACTCGGAGATTGTTATATTCTTTTCTTTACACTGCGCTAGCATCGCTGCTGCGCTATCAAATTCATACATAGTTCTGATTCTCCGGTTCCAAGATTAAGGTAGGACTACAACCACTTCGCTTACATAAGGATTCTCACGAATCTCCTGGGCAACCTCCTGTGGCAATACTCCATCCGACTCCACGATGGTATAGGCCGTCTTGCCTTTGTCCTCACGGAACAACCTCATAAATGCGATATTCACCTCACGGTCAGACAGGCACTTAGTGATATGGCTTACCACACCCGGACGATCCTGATGTGTCACGATTACCGCACTATATTCACCTGTAAAATGAATCTTGACGGAGTTCATACGAGTAATCTGAACCTTACCTCCACCAACGGACTCTCCTCGTACCGTCATAGTACGTCCGGTGGCACCGGTCATTCGAATATCTACCGTATTGGGATGTACATCCGTCTCCTCTTCGTTGGTAGAAAACCGATACCGAAGTCCCTTCGCATCAGCAAGCTCAAAGGAATCTCGAATCCGCTCATCCTCAGTATCAAATCCCATAATACCGCCCAACAGTGCGCGATCTGTACCATGTCCGTGATACGTCTTGGCAAAGGAACCATAGAGAACAAACTCCACCTGGCGAACCTCATCTGCTAACATTTTCTGAGCAAGGTACGCAATTGCAGCCGCGCCGGCAGTATGGGAGCTGCTTGGACCAATCATATTCGGGCCCAACACTTCAAATACACTAATAAATGACATAGAATGCCTCTCTTATTACTTTATGCTTCTATTATATATAAACAGTATCTTATGTAAAACACATCCGATGTCACTAACCTCAGCTGCGCATTCGATTCGCTAAGTGGCACAAAAAAAAGGACAACGCATTCGCCTAGGTGTTGACGAATCGTTGTCCATTTCCTTTCGGAAGGATTAAGTGTTATGTATTTTATAACACAACAAAGGACACAAAACGGTTACACTTTTCTCATTGTTTCTAGATATATACAATAAAAGCCACGATGTTAACCATCGTGGCTCATTCGAGATGCGCGATCAGGGTCTCGAACCCTGGACACCCTGATTAAGAGTCAGGTGCTCTACCAACTGAGCTAATCGCACATAGTTGCATCAGCAACTCTGATAATATACACCCAATCAGAATTTAATGCAACCCCTTTTTTCAAAAAAAATGTTCTTCTATAAAATTTATTGGAACGGGTTATAGAAACGCCCGCCATTGATGTGATTCAGTACGAATGTAATGATTAATAAAACCGCACAACCGACGATACACAAATAATCCCATACTCGGAATGGCCGCGCCATATACCAGGTACGCTTCTTATTCTTACCAAAGCCGCGCAGCTCCATGGCATTGGAGATTACTTCAATGCGATTCATACTGGTAAGAATCAAGGGAACCAGGATGGCAGATGCTGATTTTAAGCGATGAATCAGCGTCTCCTTCTTGCTAAGCTCCACACCTCTTGCCTGACTAGCCTTACTAATCTCGTTATACTGATGTTGCACATCCGGTATATATCTAAGCGCCAGTGCAACAGAATAGGCCACCGAGTAGCTGACACCTACACGATTAAGAGACGCAGCAAACTCACTTGGGTTGGTGGTACACACAAACAACAGAATAATCGGAATAGTTGCCAAGTATTTCAGCCAGTAATTCAAATGGTAGAACAACTGCTCTGCCGTCGGAGCAAAGTACCCTTCCAACCCAAACAGATAGGTACAAGTACCATAGATTTCTGTACCGTGATGCGGTGAAAACAGATACACTAAAATGGTATTCAGCACCAGAAAAATCGCCGTAAATCCCAGCATAAAGGATACGTCCTTGATGCGGATATGACCAATCTTGAACAGTCCCATACTAAGAAGTGCAAGAACTGCCAGATACCTGGTATCATAGGTACCCATAGCCGCAAAGCTCCACAGCATCAGACAAATCAGCTTGGTAGCACCGGTCAAGTTGTGAATCGCGGAATCCCGCTCGATATAATTAAACAGATTTGTCATGTCTTACGCTTGTCCTCTCGTAGTCAATAAAACGTTGCACAAAGGCGGTAGCATCCGGGATGCCGCACTTCATTGCCAAATGATAGAGAGACGTCTCCTTGAGGCTAGCCTCTTCGATAATCTTAGGATTGGTCAGAATATGCGCCGGCGTATCATCGGCAATTACTCGTCCGTGGGAGAATACCACGGCACGATTCGCATATTCTAACATCAGATGCATATCATGGGTAATCATCACAATGGTGATTCCCTTTTTATTCAATTCCAGCAGGAACTCCATAATCTCGGTATAGTGGCGATAATCCTGCCCTGCCGTAGGCTCATCAAGGATAATCAATTCCGGTCCAAGAACAAGAATGGCCGCAATGGTGACACGTTTCTTTTGGCCAAAACTAAGGGCGCTAATCGGCCACTTACGCATACGCCATAGACCACAAACACGGAGTGCCTCTTCCACACGTCGATCAATCTCTTCCTGATCTAATCCGCGATTACGCAGTCCAAATGCTACCTCGTCATAGATCATAACCTGAGAAATCATGGCGTTGGGATTCTGCATGACGTAGCCCACATGCTCTGCACGCTCTTTGATACTATAGGTAGAAAAATCCTCTCCATTGAAGAGAATGCTTCCGCTTCTAGGCTCCTCAAAGCCGCAAATTACTTTTGAAAAAGTAGACTTACCAGCGCCATTGGTACCAACAATGGCCATCATTTCTCCACGCCTTACAGAGAAAGATATATCATGAAGCACCGTAACATCCGTCTTCTCGTATCCAAAGTTCAAGTCCCGCACCTGGAGAATATAGTCATCGCTCGCTTTGCGAACCGCTGCCGGCGTCTCATGAAACCACTTCTGAACCTTTGCCTTTTCCTCATCCGTAATGACAGTCGCGTTGAGATTATGGGGATGCTTCTGAGGCGTAACCTCTACCCCAGCGTAACCAAGGGCAGTTACATACAACGGTTCACGTACACCACAATCCTTCAAATAGGTTCCGGACAGCAATTCATCGGCTGTTGTATCTACAACAATTCGACCTTCATTCATAAGAACCACACGATCGACCCAACGATGTAATACATCTTCCACACGATGCTCCACAATAATCACTGCAGCACCGGTCTCTTGTTGCATCCGGTCAATCAATTCAATGGCAGACTTGCCCGTAGCCGGGTCTAGGTTTGCCAACGGTTCATCAAACAACAGCACATCCACATCATCTACTAGTACGCCTGCCACAGATACACGTTGCTTCTGTCCACCGGACACTTCCCCCGGTGCATGAGTCAAATAGTCCCCCACATTCACCATCTGTGCCACCTGCTGCACACGTTGTTTCATCTCAGGCAATGGAATGCAATCATTCTCTAAAGCGAAAGCAATATCCTCAGCAACTGTCATACCCACAAACTGAGCATCGCTATCCTGAAGAACCGTACCAACTGTGTGAGAAATCTCAAAGAGGCTGGCATCCCGTGTTTCCTTGCCGGCCACCTGAACGCTACCGGTCATGGTTCCATTATAAGAAAAGGGGATTAAACCATTGATGCAATGCACCATGGTACTCTTACCACAGCCGGATGGTCCCGCGATTAAAACCTTCTCGCCCTTCTTCACCGCAAAATCAATGTTATATAACGTCGGTGACTGTTGTGCTTTGTATTGAAATCCAAAATCTCGAAATTCGATGATATTATCAGCCATAAAAATCCTTAAAAATGGGCGGAAGTACATCCTCCGCCCACAAACTAATCGTTATAAGTATGATATGAATTAGTCTTCCTCAGACAAGCTTCCTGCCTTCGGAATAGCCTTTGCATAAGCGATACAAAGAATCGTTCCAACGATTGCAGTAGTAACAATATTCATGATTGCACTAACAACACCCTGAAGGAATACCTTGTTAGCAGGCTCAGCATACATCAAGATATCCAAAATCGGAGCTACTACAACCCACGCAATAATATGTCCAAGAATCTGACCACCGTTGAATACCAACAAGTGCTTCGGCTCAAACTCGCCCTCGTCTAAGTTCATCTTGGAAGTAATCAAGCCGGTAATCAAACCAAATACAGCAGAAGCGATTACCCAGCTCCACCATACGCCCCAGCCATAGCTGAAATCAATAAAGAAGTGTCCGATTAATCCAGCCAAGACACCGGCAACAGGTCCAAATACAGCAGCGATAAATGCAAGGATGCCGTACTGAAGTGAAATGTTGGTGTTCGGTACCGGACTCGGAATAGCCACAAATCTACCCAACACGAAAAACAGTGCTGCACCAATACCAATTGCTACAATTGTTTTCACAGATAGCTTTTTCATAAGTATATCCTCCCTAGATATAGTCTCGTCTCATTTCATTGTATCATAGTTATACATACTTTCAATAAAAGTCTGTATGGTCAACGTCTGGAACCACGCGGTTTGCGATTCAATACATATCCTAAAACAGAACCAACTGCTCCACCAACGATATGGGCCATGTTAGAAATGTTATCCGTTACAAAAAGTCCCTCTAACACCTGCTGGCCAATGAAAATGGTTGCAACCAAAATAAAGGTCAACGGAATCTCGCCATCACGGAAGCCGGTGAAGGACGCCATAATAATAAAGGCAAATACCACGCCGCTGGCTCCGCATAATGCAACGTTTGGGAAAAATATGTAATTAACCAAACCCGTTGCAAGAGCTGTAACGCCAATGACAATCCAGAGAGTCTTAGAACCATACTTTTCCTCTAGCATCGGGCCAAGAAGCAACAAATAGGTAGCATTCCCCAGGAAGTGCTCCCATCCGCTATGACCAAATACATGGGTAAAGAATCGCACGTAGGTCAGGGGATTGGTTAAGGAAGAATGATAGGTCATAAACAATAGCGTGTTCAGACTACCACCTGTCAATGCGCCAATCACTACCACTGCCGCACAGATTAACACGAAGGTTAATACCGTCGGCGAATTGTAAGTAATACTGATTTTCTTCATAAGAAATAATTCCTCGTTTTATCAATGATTCTTACTATGAAAAGCGCCCGGTTTTCACCGAGCGCCTTGAAATCGGTTGTAATTAGATATCTAATAACTTAGCGTATGCAGCAAGTGCATCAGAGGTATCACCTGCAAGAACCTTCTTAGCAAGGGTCTTACCAAGCTGAACACCTTCCTGATCGAAGGAATTCAAGTTCCATACAAATCCCTGGAACATAACCTTGTTCTCGAAGTGTGCAAGCAGTGCACCCAAGGTCTCAGGTGTCAACTGTTCACCAACAATGATGGAAGAAGGACGGTTACCAGCGAAGTACTTGTTGGCATTGTCATCATCCTTACCGCAAGCGAAAGCCATAATCTGAGCAGCAACGTTTGCGCATAACTTCTGCTGAGAAGTACTATTCTCGATAACTACGTCATTTGCCATCTGGCTCTTCCTGAAGCCTACGAACTGCAATGGGATGATGTTGGTTCCCTGATGTAACAACTGATAGAAGCTGTGCTGTCCGTTAGTTCCCGGCTCACCGAAGATAACAGGTCCTGTTACATAATCAACCTTCTCACCAAATCGGTTCACGCTCTTACCATTAGATTCCATGTCTAACTGCTGTAAGTGTGCAGGGAATCTGGATAATCCCTGAGAGTAAGGAAGAACTGCAGTAGATTCAAATCCTAATACGTTACGCTCATATACCCCAATCAATGCATCTAACATTGCCGGGTTCTTGCGGATATCCTCATTCTTAGCCAAAGCATCTTCTGCTGCAGCACCTGCAAGGAACTTCTCAAATACATCCGGTCCGAATGCAAGAGAAAGAACAGCGCCACCAACGGAAGAAGTAGAAGAATAACGTCCGCCGATATAATCATCCATAAAGAATGCAGCCAGATAATCAGAACTCTTAGCAAGTGGAGAGGTCTCAGATGTAACTGCAATCATGTGCTTAGAAGCATCTAAGCCAGCCTTCTTCAAAGCATCCTTAACAAAGGACTCATTGGTCAAGGTCTCAAGGGTTGTACCGGACTTAGAAACCAAGATAAAGATGGAGTGTGCAACATCAACACCGGCCAAAACAGCAGATGCATCATCCGGATCAACGTTGGAGATGAAATGTGCTTCCATTTTGAAGGTGTTATTAACCTTTGCCCAGTTCTCAAGTGCAAGATACATTGCACGAGGACCAAGGTCAGAACCACCGATACCAATCTGAACAACAGAGGTGAACTTCTCACCCTTCTCGTTCACGATCTCACCGGCATGAACCTTCTTAGCGAAGTCAGCAATCTTCTCCTGCTGCTCAACATAGAATGCACGCTTGTTCACACCATCAGCAACAACATCGTCACCGAGCTGTCCGCGGGTCAACTGATGAAGAACCATACGCTTCTCACCGGTATTGATTACTTCACCGTTGTATAATGCAGCGTACTTGTCGGTTAACTGTGCTTCCTTAGCCAAATCAGCCAAAGCATCCAATACAGTATCGTCAACCTGCTTAGCAGCGAAGTTGTATACCATGCCATTGGACATTGGTACAGCGTACTCAGCTACACGCTTCGCACCATTGGCACCTGCCATAACCTCCTTCAATTCTACCTGGTTCTTCAGTCCCTGAAGCTTCTGATATGCGTTTAACTTATCAAAATTGTTCCAAGCTACCATCTTCTACACTCCTTTATGAAAATCAAATCAATAAAAACTCTCAAAATCTCCCCAAATATCAACAAAATTTTATAATAATAAAGCCCCTTTTTCAAGAGAAAAAGGGGCTTAAACGCTTCTATTAAAGATTTTCCATCTCCTCGATGGCCTTCTCGAATACTTCTAATGCTTCATCGATTGGCTTACCGGTAGATAAGTCAACACCGGCAATCTTAAGCAAGCTAACCGGATCCTCAGTACATCCACTGGAAAGGAACTTCTTGTACTGCTCTACAGCAGGTGCGCCCTCTTCCAGGATACGATGTGCAATAGCAACGGAAGCGGAGAAGCTGGTTGCGTACTGATATACATAGAAGTTGTAGTAGAAGTGTGGAATTCTACACCACTCATATGCAATCAATGGATCAGATACCATATCTTCTCCGAAGTATTCCTTGTTCAAGTTGTAATAAACCTCGGACAAAGCTTCGAAGGTCAATGGAATACCATCTTCTGCCATCTTGTTGGTCTTGCGCTCGAACTCTTCGAACATGGTCTGACGATACAAGGTACTCTTGAAGCTCTCAAGATAATGGTTGATTAAGTATGCCTTCTCATTCTTGTCGGTAGAATTCTTAAGCATGTACTCTAAGAGCAAAATCTCGTTTGTTGTAGAAGCAACTTCTGCAACGAAAATCTTGTACTGAGAGTTGAAGAATGTCTGATTCTTCTCAGAATACCAGGTATGCATGGAATGTCCCATTTCATGAACGAGAGTGAACACATCATCCAGCGTATTGTTGTAGTTTAACAACATGTATGGGTGAACGCCATAGCAGCCTGCGGAATAAGCACCACCACGCTTGCCTTCGTTCTCCATAACATCAATCCAGCGCTCATCATAAGCACGCTTTACGATTTCGAGGTAATCCTCACCAAGTGGAGCCAATGCCTTCAGGGACAATTCCTT
>JAILCW010000082.1 GCA_024690265.1 Lachnospiraceae bacterium
AGAACACTTTGGATTACATGCTTGCCAATATGGCTCTTTACTTCAAGGACTATCAGACCTCTGCACAGTTGGTTTCTTCTTTGCTGACTTCTACCAATACTCCTTCCAATTTGAAGGACAAGTGCTTCGATTTGAAGCAGCAGTTGGTGGAAATCTCTAAGAAGCAGAAGGCTGCTGCAGCCGCTAAGAAAACCGAACAATAAACTTTTGAATTTGTCCCTGTGAGGCTCACGCTTCACAGGGCTTTTTTTAGCGATTAACGTATATACCATAGGATTTCCCGCGAGGTCGCTCTCGCTATCGGTGTAGACGTAGCAGATACTACGAAGCCAGCAGGCTGCCTTCTAGTACTGACGTCTACACAGACTCGCTACAGAAATCCTATAGCATATACGTCTTGGCCTTATAATCCTGTCTGTGAAGCGCAAGCCGGGGACAAATTCATTAGCCCCTCTGTTAACAATGCAACTGCAATAAGCATGGGTGTCAAGGATGCGGTAGCACCATGTTGGCTTGTCCTTGACACCCATGTTTTTGCAGGTACAATTACTAGAGAGGGGCTAATACAGTGGCCTTTAATTTGATGATTGGAGACTAGACTATGAAATTTATTTCTTGGAATGTTAACGGTTTAAGAGCTTGCGTACAGAAGGGCTTCATGGACTTTTTTAATGAGATAGATGCGGACATCTTCTGTTTACAGGAGACCAAGTTACAGGAAGGTCAGATTGATCTGGAGCTTCCTGGTTATCATCAGTACTGGAATTATGCCGAGAAGAAGGGATATTCCGGAACGGCGATTTTTACCAAGCAGGAGCCAATCAGCGTTGCTTATGGTATTGGTATTGAAGAGCATGACCATGAAGGCCGTGTGATTACCTTAGAGTTTGAGGATTTCTACTTCATTACCTGTTATACGCCGAATTCCAAGCAGCAATTGGAGCGTTTGGAGTACCGTCAGGTTTGGGAGGATGATTTCCTTGCTTATGTGAAGAAGTTAGATGAGAAGAAGCCGGTGATTTTCTGTGGTGACTTGAATGTGGCACATGAGGAAATTGACCTAAAGAATCCGAAGACCAATCATCACAATGCAGGCTTTACCGACGAAGAGCGTGCCAAGATGACCACTATTTTATCCAGTGGTTTCATTGATACTTTCCGTTATTTCTATCCGGATCAGAGCGACATCTATTCTTGGTGGTCTTATCGTTTCTCTGCTCGTCAGAAGAATGCAGGATGGAGAATTGATTATTTCATTACTTCTGAGCGCCTGAAGGATCGTTTGGTGGATGCGAAGATTCATACGGACATTTTGGGCAGTGACCATTGCCCGGTAGAGTTGGAGATGAAGTAACACTTTTTGCCGGAATGTGATAAAATGTTCAAAGCTATGTTTATATGAGGAGGAGATTTCCTAATGAAGTATTTCGGAACTGACGGCTTCCGTGGTGAGGCCGGACGTGTATTAACAGCAGATCATGCTTATAAGATTGGTAGATATTTGGGTTGGTACTACAACCAGAACCACAAGGGTCGTATTGTTATCGGTAAGGATACCCGTCGCAGCAGCTATATGTTTGAGTATTCTTTGGTTGCAGGTATTATTGCTTCCGGTGCGAATGCCTACCTGTTGCATGTAACCACCACTCCAAGTGTTGCTTATGTGGTTCGTACCGAGGATTTTGATTGCGGTGTTATGGTTTCCGCATCCCACAATCCATACTATGACAACGGTATTAAGATTATGGATGGTAACGGCCATAAGATGGCGGCTTCCGTTGAGGAAGAGATTGAGCGTTACATCGATGGTGAGATCGATGAGCTTCCTTTTGCAACCGGCGAGGATGTTGGTATTGCAACAGATTATGCCATCGGACGTAACCGTTACATCGGATATTTGATTTCTCTTGCAACCCGTTCTTACAGCGGTAAGCGCATTGGTTTGGATTGCTCTAACGGCAGCTCTTTTAACATTGCCAAGAGTGTATTCGATGCACTTGGTGCCAAGACCTATGCTGTGGCTACCGAGCCAAACGGCTTGAACATCAACAAGGACTGTGGTTCTACTCATATTGAGAACCTGCAGAAGCTGGTAAAAGAGAAGGAATTGGATGCAGGCTTTGCATTTGACGGTGATGCAGATCGTTGTATCGCTGTAGACAACAACGGCGAGATTATCGATGGTGATTATATCATCTACATCTGCGGTAAGTATTTGAAGAAACACGGCAGACTGGATGGTAACCATGTAGTTGCTACCGTTATGAGTAACCTTGGATTTTTCAAGGCTTGCGATAAGGCCGGTATCGAGTACGACGTTACTACCGTTGGTGATAAGTATGTTAATGAAGATATGGTGAAGAACGGATATGTTATCGGTGGAGAACAGTCCGGACATATCATTTTCTCCCGTCATGCAACCACCGGTGACGGTATCTTAACAGCCATTATGATGATGGAAGTTATGTTGGAAGAGAAGATGAGCTTATCAGATCTTGCCAGCGGTATGAAGAAGTATCCACAGCTTTTAAAGAATGTTCGCGTTACGGACAAGGCAGCTGTTATGAATAATGCGGCAGTGAAAGCTTGTGAAGAAGATATTGCAGCTCAGCTTGGGGATGACGGACGTCTTCTTCTTCGTGAGAGCGGTACCGAGCCTGTCATCCGTGTTATGGTTGAGGCAACTACCGATGCCATCTGCGAGAAGTACGTAAACCAGATGATTGACGTCATCAAGGCAGAAGGCTTGGCATAAGCGAGAATTCGTGATACAATGGCAAACGCTGTGGCCATTTATAATAGCAGTGTCTGGGTTCGAAACCATCCCCAGAATAATAAAAACTAAGGAGTAATTTCATATGGAGAAAAAGAGTTTTCGTAACAGTGCATTATTTCTTGCACA
>JAILCW010000154.1 GCA_024690265.1 Lachnospiraceae bacterium
TTTTGGGTAACCATTTCTACCAATTGTAATAGTTTTACCCGTGCAGGTCCACCAAACAGCGTACCCTCAGAGCTGTAGAGTTGGAGCTTGTTAATCTTTTTGTTTACAGCGGTTTGGGTTTTTGGTATTTACGGACCGGAGTTTAATACAGAAGCATTTATTTATTTCCAATTCTAGAGGAGGAGCATATGAAAAAGAATATAATCAAAGCCGTATGCTTTACTCTAATACTGGCAACGGTTACTTTTTGTGTGAATTACGTTTTATGCTGGAAGGATTCGCTTGGGATTCGTCAGTTTTATGCAATGCCAAAGAATACAATGGATGTAATATACTTTGGTAGTTCTCATGCAGAGTATGGTATAAATACTGCATATCAGTGGGATGATTATGGAATTGCTTCATATTCTATGACTGAGGGCGGACAGAACCTTGGAACGACGTACTATTACATGGTGGAAGCATTAAAGTATCAAAAGCCTAAAGTAATGGTGGTGGAAATGACTTTTACTGCTCCGCGCTGGGAGTTTGCGGGCAATGGCAATAGCTATGTTTACCGTAGTATTGTTAATATGCGTTACTCAAAGAATTATATTGATAATGTGAAGTATGGTATTGATGTGGCGAATACAAGAGGCGAGAATCCGCCATATCCGGATTTGTGGAAATATCTTGTGTTCAAGTTCCCGGTGTATCACACAAGGTATACTGATTTGCATCAAACAGACTTTAAGATAGAGAAACTGGAGCGAGGACGCTACGAAGGAAGTTCTGTATGTGTACCACAGACTGTCTCTGCGACAATTGATTATGATGAGCGGTGCGCAGATGGTTATGATGGAATCTATCGTAAAGAATATGTCGATAAGATGATTCAGTTGTGTGAGGATCATGATATTCAGCTGGTATTTTGGATTTCTCCGTATGAGTGCCCGGAGGAAGATATGCAAGTGTTTAATACCCTTTCCGATTATTCGGCAGAGCATGGAATTCCGTTCTTAAACTTTAGCCGCTCTGAATTGCAACAGGAGATTGGCTTTGACTACGCAACGGATATGATCGAAGATAATCATGTGAACTTCGATGGATGTAGAAAGATCACGAATTTCTTTAATCAGTATTTGGTTGATAGCTGTGGAGTTCAGTCACACAAAGGTGAGGATAAATATACAATTTACCAAGAAATTGCGGACTATTGGAATGCTTGGGAAGTGGATTTGAGAGCCGAGGGTCGCTAGTGCAAAAAAGGAGATGTGCCAATTAGGCCATCTCCTTTTTTACTGTCATAACTTCGTTTTTCGGCTGATAGTCTGCCGGAATGTCATATTCCCATGTTGTATTTCCATCATCATCGGATGATATCATAGTAAATTCTCGGTCTGCGTAGAAGTTCTTCACCATGGCATTCTTAGCAGTTGGATAATAGTATCCGTAAATCTTTGTGATACCTCGTTCCATGCAACGTGCAACCAAGGAATCCATCATCGCAACTTCCATATCGCGCTTCAAGACGCGACAGCTCATCAACCATAAGTCAATGTGGAATACGGTGGTATCACTATCGTCTACATGTCCGAATACGACAGATACGACACCGTTATCACCGAACTTATCATAGAGCTTGCCATACAAGGTAATGTAGTTCGGATCTGCAGCAAATCCTTCAATCTCATCCTGGGTACAACGCTTGGTTGTCAGGTTGAACTGGTTACTCTTATTGGTAAGCTGTGCAATACGAGCCATGTAGTTCGGCGAGAAGGCATCAATCTCAGCTACCATCTCTAAGGAACGTAAGTAATCCTTGTAATCACCGAAGCTTGCCTCTTGCTTCTTACGAGCCGCATTGGCTTTGTACATATCATTTCTCTTCAAATCATCGGAAGAGAAGTTGGTGACTTCGAAGAATCCACAACGGTCCAGTGTCTGCAGATAGGTTGTTGCATCTCCAACTTCCGGAACTGCAACACTTGGTACCTGAGCGGAAACAATACCACGTTCTACCGGATTATCATCTACGAATACTAAGGCATCAGTTCCGATGTTTAATTCACTTGCAATCTCAACAATATTGCGGTCCTTATTTTCCCAGTTCGCCTTCAATACAATGAAGTCTTCCGGTTTCAGAATAGAATCCGGACGGTTTAAACCGGCCAAGGCATTCTCTTCATCATTCTTGGAATTTACGGTAAGAAGCACACCTAAATCCTGATGAGCCTTCAGATAGGATTGCCATTCAGCGTATAGCTGACCGGTGGAAGTCTCCTGCCCAATCTCAATGTTCTCCGGACCGTCATCGCCCACAACGCCACCCCAGAGGGTGTTGTCCATGTCTAAAACGAACGCTTTCTTGTTCTTACCGTAGATGGACTTGATGATGTTAGCTAAGTTATAGGAGAACTCCGGTACCGCATCCAAATCCATCACATATTTGTACATATGATAGTAGAACGGATTGCTCCAACGCTGTAATCCATAGCAGGATGCCATGTAGTTGATGTC
Source organism: Lachnospiraceae bacterium (assembly GCA_024690265.1). Lineage (GTDB taxonomy): Bacteria > Bacillota > Clostridia > Lachnospirales > Lachnospiraceae > XBD2001. The sequence goes on from JAILCW010000154.1 coordinate 2,500, forward strand.
ATTGATGTAGAAGCTTTCGTGGGTCTGGGCATATTCGTAGAATAAGG
>JAILCW010000181.1 GCA_024690265.1 Lachnospiraceae bacterium
GTGAGCAAAGACTTCCTTCGGAGTGCCATCAAAAGCAACCACCGCATCATTCATAACAATAATACGGTCCACGTAGTTGGCCACGTCCTCCATGCTATGAGAAACCAGGATGACGGTGTTGCCGGACTTCTGATGCATCTCAGCAATCATATCCAAAATCTCATCGCGCCCCTTCGGATCCAATCCTGCCGTCGGCTCATCCAAAATCAACACTGCCGGCTTCATAGCCAAAACTCCGGCAATGGCCGCTCGACGCTTCTGTCCACCGGACAAATCAAAGGGTGACTGATCAAAATAATCCGTCGGGAAATGAACCTTCTCCAATGCCTCGTATGCACGCAAGGTTGCTTCTTTGTCATCCAACCCCTGATTCTTAGGGCCAAACTTAACATCTTCAAAAACCGTAGTCTCAAACAACTGATGTTCCGGATACTGGAACACCATGCCTACCTGGGTGCGCAAATCCTTCAGGTCATAATCCTTGTCATAGATATTCTGACCGTTGTAATAAATCACGCCCTCAGTGGCCTTCAGTAATCCATTCAAGTGCTGTACCAGAGTAGACTTGCCGGAACCGGTGTGTCCAATAATTCCAATGAACTCTCCATCACGTAACTCCAGATTCACATGATCCAGTGCAGTGACAGCATATGCGGTATCGGAACTATACTGATACGTCACATTCTCTAACTTTATCGACATGCTGCTAATGCCTCCAACAATTCCTCACGATTCAAAATGCCGGACGGAATCGGTAATCCTGCCTGTTGTAGCTTCCACGCCAATTCCGTAGCCTGAGGCACTGACAAACGATACTTCTTCAAAACATCAACCTGAGAAAAAACTTCTCTTGGAGTGCCGGACAAAACCACCTTGCCGTGATCCATAACAAATACACGGTCGCTGCCCACAACTTCTTCCATATAATGCGTAATCAGAATGACGGTAACGCCCTTCTTCTGATTCAACTCATGGGCAACACGAATCACATCGGCACGACCATTCGGATCCAACATAGCCGTAGGCTCATCCAAAATAATGCACTTGGGTTCCATGGCCATAACACCGGCAATGGCAACGCGCTGTTTCTGTCCACCAGATAGCTTATTGGGAGAATGGGTACGATATTTCCACATACCAACAGACTTAAGGGCATACTCCACTCGCTCCCAGATTTCTTCGGTTGGTACACCAATATTCTCCGGGCCAAATCCCACGTCTTCTTCTACCACGCTGGCAATAATCTGATTGTCCGGATTCTGGAAAACCATACCTGCACTCTGGCGAATATCCAACTGATTCTCATACTTGGCTGCATCTTTGCCATCTACAAACAACGTACCATCTGACGGTGTCAGTAAAGCATTGATATGCTTCGCCAAGGTAGACTTGCCGGAACCGTTATGTCCCAAAATGGAGATAAACTGTCCCTGCTCTACATCCAAATCCACATGATCTACAGCAACCTGGATGCCCTCCACATTGCCTTCTTCATCGCGGCGAAAATATTCATGTACTAATTGTCTTGCTTCAATGAAACTCATGCTTCTTCCTTGCTACCAATGAAGGCGATGCAACTCGCCCTCCAACTTCATCTGCTCAAAATGATTCTGACGCAGTGCTTCATATAAAACAATTGCGACAGAATTGGAAAGATTCAATGAACGAGTCTCTCCCATCATCGGAATGCGTACACACTCATCCGGATGCTCAACCAAAATCTCTTCCGGAATGCCGGCGCTTTCCTTACCAAATACAATATAGCAATCCTCCTCGTAGTTCACGTCAGAATAAACGTGACGACCCTTGGTGGTGGCATAGTATAACTTAGCGCCAGGATTGCGCTCTAGAAAGTCATTCCAATCATCGTATCGGGTAACATCCAGGTCATCCCAATAATCCATACCTGCACGCTTCACCATCTTGTCATTCAACACGAAGCCAAGGGGCTCAATCAAATGCAATCTGGTACCGGTAGCTACACAGGTACGTCCAATATTTCCGGTGTTTGCCGGCATCTCCGGCTCGTATAAAACAATATTTATTGTTGCCATTATTTTGCTGCTCTCAATTCATTTACAAATTCTTCAAAACGATCCAGCGCAATCTTCAGGTTATCCAAAGAGTACGCATAGGAAATTCGTAAAAATCCCTCACCGCAGTCACCGAAAGCATTGCCCGGAACAACTGCAACCTTCTTCTCACGTAGGAACTTGGTGGCAAACTCATCGGAGGTCATTCCAAATTCCTTAATCGATGGGAAAATGTAGAACGCGCCAAAAGGTTCGAAACACTGGAGCTTCATCTCCTTGAATCGATGTACCAAATAGCGACGTCGCTCATTATACTCCTCGCGCATAGCAGCTACTTCATCATCACAATTACGTAATGCTTCGATTGCCGCATACTGGCTGGTGGTAGGTGCACACATAATTGCAAACTGATGAATCTTCAGCATCTGCTGCAGAATCTCCCGAGGGGCACATGCATATCCAAGTCTCCAACCGGTCATGGCAAAGGCTTTGGAAAAACCATTGATATAAACGGTACGCTCCTTCATGCCAGGGAAGGATGCAATAGATACATGCTCTCCTGCATAAGAAAGCTCCGAGTAAATCTCATCGGTCAGCACGAAGATATCATGTTCAATGACAATCTTGGCAATAGCCTCTAAGTCCTTGCGCTCCATAATAGCACCCGTTGGGTTGTTCGGGAACGGCAGAATGAGAATCTTGGTCTTGTCAGTAATGGCATTCTCCAACTCTTCCGCAGTTAATCGGAACTCATTCTCTTCCTTCAAATCGATGGTCACCGGCGTACCGCCTGCCAAAATCGTACAAGGTAGATAGGATACATAAGAAGGCTGAGGTATCAACACCTCATCTCCCGAATCCAGCATCGCACGAAGGGCCACATCAATCGCCTCGCTACCGCCAACGGTTACCATCATCTCAGTCTTAGGGTCATATTCCAAATCGTACTTGCGCTTCAGATAAACAGCAATCTCCTCACGCAACTCCATCAAACCGGAGTTGGAGGTATAAATCGTACGACCCTGCTCCAGTGAATAAATAGCCTCATCACGAACGCGCCAAGGAGTATCAAAATCCGGCTCACCAACACCCAGTGATATTGCATCATCCATCTCATGTACAATATCGAAAAACTTACGAATGCCGGATGGCTTGATCTCCGTGACCGTTTTATTTAACGGATTTCTCACAGTACCACCTTCATCCTTTCATCCTTCGGTTGATCAGCCATGATGGTTCCATGATCCTTGTACTTCTTCAAGATGAAGTTGGTTTTAGTACTAAGGACAGAATCCAAGGTTGATAACTTGTCGGATACAAACTCTGCAACCTCGCGCAAAGTCTTGCCTTCCAAGGTAACCATGAAATCAAATCCGCCGGAAATCAAATATACAGAATTCACTTCCGGATAGTTATAAATGTGCTGTGCCACCTTATCAAATCCCATACCACGCTGCGGGGTAACACGAACCTCAATCATTGCGGTAACTTTCTCGATACCGGCCTTCTCCCAGTTAATCAAGGTATGATATCCGCAGATGATGTGCTTCTGCTCCATCTCCTCAAGGGTGTTCAGCACAGCCGCCTCATCTTCACCTAAAATAACAGCCAACTCATGAATATCGATGCGAGAATTCTTCTCGATATAATTCAAAATCTTTTCCTGCATGTCATTCCTCCACTTTTTTCTTTTCCTTATATAACTTTATGAAACTCATCCGACTTGGGCGGTTCCAAAAAGCGCTTCTCCCCGTCGTATCGAACAATTCGATCACGACCTTCGGTGGTGCGTCCGATGATTGCCGCATCGATGCCGGCATCCGTCAGTACACGTACCAATCCGCTGCCTTCCGCTGTTGCAATCAGCATACAACCGCTGGAAATCAACTGATATGGGTTCAAATCATAGTATTCACAAATCTCGACGGTTTCCTGTCGAATCGGAATCGCAGACAAATCAATGTCCAGTCCCACATTGGATGCTTCTGCCATCTCCCATAATGCACCAAAGATTCCGCCTTCGGTGACATCATGCATAGCGGCAACACCATACGCCGCAGCAATCTGTCCCTCGGCCTGAACGGATAAATAAGCATCCATTCCAATAGCTGCATCCACGATGGATGCCGGGAAATGATTCCGTAAGTCCTCTTCCTTTTCCTTGGCAATGATGGCACTGCCCTCGATACCAATCCACTTGGTAGCTACCAAATCCATGCCAGGCTTGGCGCCTCCTGTAGAAACCAACTGGCCGCGCTTCACTTTGCCAACACCGGTTACCGAAATCACCGGCTGATTCACAACATCCGTTACCTCTGTATGACCACCAATCACCTGAATGTCTGCATCCTGACACGCTGCATTCACCTGCTGCATCATCTCACGTAAGGTAGCCTCTTCGGTCTGCGGTGGCAATAGCACCGTTAGCATCACACCGATTGGTGTAGCTCCGGCACTGGCCAAATCATTCATGGTTACCAAAATGGACAACCTTCCAATATCCTTGGCCGTTCCGGTAATCGGATCAGTAGACAATACAAACGTCTCATCCGGTTCCAGCTCAATAGCTGCACAATCCTCTCCAACAGCACTACCAACTACCACTTCCGGTCGCTTGGTAGATAGCTGACGCATAACGGATCGCTTTAATATATTCTCTGGGATTTTCCCAATCTCCATGTCATTCTCCCTATGGTCTAAGCTGCAATAATTATTCTGCAGGTGCCGGTTGTTCTGCAGCCGCGGCAGCCGCTGCGGCCGCTGCGGCCTCTGCTGCTGCAGCAGCAGCATTCGCCTGATCAATGGCTGCCTGTTCTGCAGGTGAAACCGTTGGAACTGCAGAAGCATCTCCACCAACTCCAGCTACTGCATCAGCAACTGCCTGTCCGCTCTGGGTACCAATTGCAGCATTCAATGCATTGGTAATATCCGGGTTGTCACTTCCGGTACCAACAGCATAGATGTTATTGGTTGCACGATAGCTACTCTTATTGAATACCTCACGGCTAACCTCAACACCATTCTCATTAACAATCTTCCAAAGCTGTGCCTTGTATCCGGTGTGCGCCTTCTCAATCAGTGCCGTGGCACCTGCCGGGTATTCCGGATGTGGTTCAAATACGTTACCAGGATAGGTAACACTCAAGGTCTCAGATACGAATGAAACCTGTCGACTAGGGTCACGAGTCTCCTTACCCCATACGTTAAAGTACACATTGCCGTTAGCAACATACCCCTCAATATAAATTGGGTAATCTGTGTTGTTGGTAAACTTCAAATCCTTGGCACCTTCGGAGATTGCTGCATCTGCAGACAAATCTACATAACCAACTACCATGGAGTGACAATGACGCTCATCAATCTGAAGCTCTGCGCGAATCAATGCATTATATAATGTTGTAGAAACCTGGCAGATACCACCGCCATAGGTCTGTACGGTCTTACCATTCTCATAAGAAGCAGCCGGAGCATATCCATTCTCTGCTGTCATGGCCCCAAGCAAATGCTCTACGGAAGCATCCTCACCCGGATATAACAACAATCCATCAATCTTGCTGGTTCCGTTGGCTACGTTGGTTCCTCTCGGAGTAGAAGTGCTACCGAAGTTCGTATTAAAGGAACCAAGGACATCCTGAACAGACTTTAACTGTTCCTCGTCACCTTCCGGCTCCTTGGAAATAACTTCCATGTCAAGGCTCACATCATTGCCATCCCACTGGGTCAAAATGTAATCCATAGTGGTTGCAACAGATTCGTTGACCTTGATTTTCTTGCCCGGAGTACCCGGTGTATAAACAAACTGACCATCCTGACGTGTCAGGCTATTGTTAACAACAACGGTTACCAAATCCTCTTCGTGGTCTGCAAGATAATTCTTCATGGTGCGGGCATCCGCGGTAACTGCAATTCCGAAGTCCTTGGTCTTGCCGGACTCTAAGTCTGCAGCTTCCATATAAGTTGCAAGAGGATTGCCCTTCTTACCATAGTTCAACGCCTGCTGGGTTACATCCGTCAGGCTGTGAATTCCCAATTCATTTCCCTTGGCTTCAATGGACTTGCCCTCTGCATTCAGAGTGAAAACAGCATTCTCATAGGAAAGCAAGTAATCTGCAACCACACCATTGGCCTGGTCCGCAGTCATGCCTGCTACGTTCATTCCCTCAATGCTCACGCCATCTGCAATGGTTCCCTCTGCCGCATGTACATCCATGGAAGCACCGAAAAATAACGCTCCGGCGGCTGCCAAACATACGCTTAAAAAAGTTGTTTTTCTCATAATACTATTAAACCTACCCTCAAAAAGTGTCTATTTTTGCACTATGGGCTAATTTTATCATATATGGTGTCCTTTTCAAGCCGAATATCCCACGAATCCATTGACAAAAAAAGGCGCCTTTTAGTATATTTTTTTCAGAAACTAATAGTAAAAAGGTCGAGAACATATGGCATTTCCGTTTTTAACTATATTCGTTACATTTGTAATATTTCTTGCCATCCGCTATCGTTCCATTGCCAATCGCAGAGCCAAGCGTATGAACGACTACTGGAACCGTGAGGCTCAGGCCAACAACGCTCCGGCCAAGGACTTGTCTGCGCTCCCATATTTGCAGATTCCGGAGGGATTACTTCCCTATGGCTGTTTGGATGATCCTGATGTCACTTCTATTGAAAATGCCATTCAGGAGATTGCCAAGAAGCCGATGCTGAATCTCAACGGCAAGGACAATGCAGAGATTAAGCTTCTCTACGGAGCAGCGAATTTTGATTATATGGTATCGGTTGGAGAGAACTTTGATCAGCTTCAGATGTTGCTGGTAGACTACGCCAAGGCACTGATGCAGCATGAGCGCTACATCGAAGCCACAACGGTACTGGAGTATGGCGTATTTATTGGAAGCGATATCAGTAGCAATTACACCCTGCTGGGAGACTGCTACCAGATTCGCCGCATGTTGGACAAGATTCCGGAATTAAAAGGAAGGCTGGAGCAACGCCATCTGCTGCTGGAGCCTTCCATCATGAACTATTTGGACGCTTTGGATTGAGAATCTTTGCAGTACTTCTGTAGAGGACATATCTCACACTTAGGATTGCGTGCGAAGCAAATCTGACGACCAAAGCTAATAATTTGCATATTGTACAGAATCCAATGATCCTTGGGCAGGACCTTCATCAGGTCATATTCCACTGCCTCAGGATCATCTTTTTGGGTGAAACCGAGGCGCTTGGAAATGCGCTTCACATGGGTATCCACCACGATACTAGGCTCGTGGTAAATATTCCCGCGAATGACATTGGCGGTCTTGCGGCCAACTCCCGGAAGAGTAATCAACTCTTCTAATGTAGAAGGAACCTCTCCGTCGTAATCCTCCACCAGCCTTCTGGCGCAGGCAATAATATTCTTGGCCTTGTTATGGAAAAATCCAATGGAACGAATATCCTGTTCCATTTCCCCTAAATCGGCATTGGCAAATGCCTCCAACGTCGGATACTTCTGAAATAAATCAGCCGTCACAATATTGACTCGGGCATCCGTGCATTGTGCACTAAGAATAACCGCAATCAATAATTGCCACGGCGTCTCATGGTTCAGATAACAAATGTCATCTGTCCCGTACATATCATCTAAAATCTGAAGAATCTCACCGGTTCGCTTCGACATTAAATCACAGCCCCCATCACGGTACGAACAATAATATCCACTCCTGCAACCAGATACAACACTGCACCCACATAGAAGGAACGCTTCATGGACTCAGCGCCAAATCGGTAGCCGGTATAAACACCACCAATAACTGCTAACACAGTAATCACAATGATATTGGTCAGCGCGAAACAGTATCCGGTTCCCAACAATCCACAAGCACTTCCTGCAAAGAATGTGTAGAAATTGCTCACAACCACGGAGCGGATATACTCACGCACCTTAATCTCCTTGCGATGTTCATCTACATGCAACTGCTTGATGGACTTATAAATCATACGAATCCCCAGAAATACAAATACAAAGCTGGCAACAATTGCACCATCCTTCATACGATTACTTAGGTAATCATGTTCAGCCAATGTATTACAAATCTGGTATCCGCCAAAAAAGAACGCCAACTGAATCGCAGTGATTACTGCACATGCAATCCCGAGAGCCTTCCACTCAATCTTGGCAATCATTGCGCCTTCGCGCTGCATTATGGCAAATATTTCCACGCTGATTCCGGTAAAAATCAGCAAATATTCTAACCAGGTCATATATCCTCCTCGCATCTACTGTCATCATAAGTAGCATACGTTATCTCTGTATATAGGTACATATTCAGATTGAACAACATGTCGTCCCAAACAACATTATTCTGAAATATGCAAATCTCCAATCAGCTCTGCAATGGAATGGAAGCAAAGGTGTAAGAACACATCGGCGAACTCCTCCTTGGGAGCTTCCATACCGGATAAAATCCAACACATTACCGCATCGGAAATCACGGCAGCAAAATAGTCAGCGGTTCGCTGAGGTGTCAGCCAGGCATAAGGTAACTTAGCCTGTAGCTTTTCCGGAGGAATGCATTCAAGAATCAGATTACTTATCTGAGAACGCAAGGATTCCTCAAATGAATTCTGTCCCTCCAGTCTTGCAGCTCGCATATAGTATGCTTTGCTGGCAATCAATGCTTCCATCGGTAGGTACAATGCATCTGCGAACTGATGCTTGAATAAAAGAGGACGCATGGGCTCCAAAAGCTCCATGCGAATAATCCATTCCATCAATTCATATTTGTCCTGAAAGTGATTATAGAAGGTCGGGCGAATCACTCCGGCCAGGTCTGTAATCTCTTTGATGGTAATCTTTTCAATTGGCTTGTTGACTGCTATCTCTTTGAAGCTCTGTGCCAGCAGCAAGTCAATGGTATTACTTACTTGATTTGTCATACCTGCCCCTACATCAATAATCGCATGATGGTCAGATTCCAACTCTTGCGATTATCACTTAAATCAATTATTTCCCCAGTGTCTAACATCTTAATGGTCGGTCGCATGCCGTAGCCGCGATGGTTACGTACCACAAGTGCGTGGGCTCCGGAGGACAACTCTACTTCGCACCCAACCGGATACAAAGCGATTTCCTTAGAAGCTACATCTACAACCTCAGGATCAAACTCCATACCGCTGCGGGCCATAATATACTCCGCCACCTCTGCCGGCAAATAAGCCGCATGGTAAGAGCGATTACTGGTCATCGCATCATAGACGTCTGCCACTTTGAGGATTCGTGACAAAAACAGAAGGTCCTTGTTCTTCTTGCGGCAAGGATAACCGCCACCGTTGTACCATTCATGGTGTTCGTACACACAACGATTCACTTCTTCCGGGAAGTTATAGTGTTCCCGAAGGAACTCATATCCCATACGCGGATGATCCATCACCTTGGCACGCTCCTGTTCCGTCAAACGTCGCGGAGCATTGATAATCTCAGCATCCACATATACCTTACCAATATCATGTAAAAAACCGGCCATAACCAGATGCTTTAACTGATCACGATTCAGACAGCACTTAGCTCCAAGCACACCGGAAACGACTGCCACATTGGTAGAGTGGCAGTAGGTATAGTCATCATATGTTTTCAACTCCAGGAGATTGTACATGATATCCTGATTCTCCAGGACTTCAGTCACAACGGACTCCACCTTGAGACGAAGCTCATCCTCTTCCGGCTCTGTTAAAACCTCGCCCTCACTTGCACGCAAAAATAGATTGCGAATCAATCGCAACGCTTCCTTGCGCACTTCCGGCTGTAACACTTCTCGAATCTCAACATTTTTGGAAAAAGAATCGTCGATATACAAGCCATTAATGCCTTGAAATACAATGTATGAAATATGATCATCCGTCAGCTTGGTGTACTTTGGCAGTAGCATATTGCCTTTGCCGTCATATAACTCCTGACCGAGAATCATATCCTTTCGAATCTGACTCATCGGGAGATAGCGCATCTTCCGTCTCCTTACTTAACACTTAATCTTCTAAAACACTTATTCGTCAAACTCAACTGTCACAAAAAATCCCTTGGGGGTTTCCTGAATATCCACCACCGTACCGTCAACGGACTTGACGTCACCACCCTTCGCCTCGGCGAACTTCTTAAGACGCTCTAAGGTCGGGTAATTGCCGGACATAGCATAAGCATGCCCCAAGGTATAATAATAGGAATTCGGGAGCTTAGACTCAGTCACCGGCAAGACATCACCGATGTTCAAAAGCCCCGTCCTCTCCATCTTAAACTCCATCTGTCGCATTGCAACACCTTCTACATATTGTTGTATTGCTTCATATTGTAGGTTATATAATGTGTTTTCGCAACAGTTTCGGTACTAGATTTTGTCGTAACATACCACCTGGTTGCGACCGTTATGCTTGGCGTAATACATTGCCTTGTCTGCATCGTTAATCGCCTGGTGATAATCATGTCCCTGATAGTGACTCACACCAACAGAAACAGTTACCGGAGGCTTGGCGCCAGACTGCTCCACAGCCCGTCGGATACGCTCGGCCGTAGAAAGGGCCTCATCGCGGGTGATGTTCTGTAAAATAATTACGAACTCTTCACCGCCCCAACGAAGGCAAAAGTCTTGCTCACGAACATTGGCCTGAATACACTGGGCAATGGTGGTCAAAATCTGATCGCCGGACTCATGACCATAGGTATCATTGACCTTCTTGAAAAAGTCAATGTCCATCAAAAGGAACCAGATGGATTTCTCTTCGGTTAGTGCCAGCTTGTTGGTCTGCGGGACCAAAATGCTGTGGAGAATATTACGGTTGTACACCTTGGTCAACTGGTCGTGAATAGATAATTCTTCCAGCTTCTTGTGGTCGATGTAATGATCCACGTAATTGTTCTCCAGAATCTTCTGCAGTAAAACAGTTCCTATATAAATCGGAACTGCAAGAGACACCATCATGGTGTAATACTCATAATGCATGAACTGATTGGACAGAATAATGTCCAGGAGAATAATGGCATGCAGCATCGTGGACATATAATAAGGAACCGCTAAGCCCAATGCCAGGAATCCAAAATGCATCACGATGAATCCTTCGCGAACAAAGTTGCGGTCCGGCAAATTATAAACTGCCCAAATAGTGCACCACATGCAGGCATGCATCAGAAGGAATCCAAAAATTGTATTCCAAAAATAATTATCATGACGACGCCAATAAAACTCATAGGCAGACAATAATGGAATAATGGCGCAACGCGGTATCAGCATGTGCCACGCAATATATCCAAACGTCTGACAATCACTAACGAAGTAAGATACCTCAGCCAAACAAATCAATACCACAATCCAATGATAGGCATTCTTATGGTACTCGTACTTGGTCTGATAGAACTTGGACCATTCGTTACTATTCAGTTTCGATGGGAAAAACCAGGTAAACATACAATACTACTCCTCATCTAATATTTCTCATCTAAATAGTCTTACTTACAACTCCACACTTGTTGTACATTGTAACTTGCCAAAGTGGAAAAGCAAAGTAGAAAAAACTACATTTAAATATTTTGTTTTTGACAATTCTGCCATATGTTGCTTCACCTGTAAAAATAGCCCCACATGTTGTGAAGCAAAGGCCATTTTGGTATAATATTCTTGTAGATTTTAACCTTGTTGGATTGGAGTTATGATGACGATTCAGGAAACAATTGACAACGTTAGAGCGTCATTTGCCATGGAAGGTTTTGTAATGACCGAGGAGGATGCCCGTCGCGGCGAAGAGATACTCCGGGGAGAACGAACTGCCGATGAGCTCATTGCCGAACTGTCCATGAAATACGCGAAAGTATCCTAGTTGCCTATGAAAGATATGGTATATTCCTACGAATACAATGGCGGGGACCTCTGTTACCCCGGCACCAATGTACTTCGCAACAAATTAGATATTCGTAACTTAGAAGAACTGCTCCGTGTTGAAAAGGAGATGTCCATGGTGCGTTACTTTGACTTGAGTACGCAAGGTGTGACAGGCGACTTTTCCATGGGGCATTTGTGCTCTATTCACCGGTATTTATTCCAGGATATTTACGAATGGGCCGGGGAATTGCGACGGGAAGACATCTCCAAAGGAACCTTCCGCTTCTGTCCGGCTATGTACATGGAAAAGACCTTTAGCGATGTGCACCGCTGGTTGGCAAGCAACCATTTCTTGAAAGACATTACCGACAAAGAAGATATGGCTGCCAAGCTTGGTTACGTGCTTGGCGAGATTAATGTGATTCACCCCTTCCGAGAGGGCAATGGCCGCAGCCAACGCATGTATATGGAACAGTTGTGCAAGAATAATGGCCGTTTTGAGGTGAATTTTTCCAAAGCCAAAAGCAATGAGATGTTAGAAGCAAGCATGTATGCGGCTGTCTGTGATTATGATCGAATGACAGCATTAGTAACCCGATGTTTACAATAGGAGGAGATACCTATGGAAAAAGCAAAGAAACCTTTATGGAAACGAATCTTAAAAGCCATCGGCATTCTGCTACTGATTTGTGTGGTTGCCATTGGCGGACTTTTTGCAGCATTGTTTATTACAGAATATAACCCAGAGGAGGAAGAGCCGATTTCTGCTGTAGGAGCAGCAAGCAAGACGCTGACCTTCGGCGAGGATTTCTCTGTCTTGTCCTGGAATATCGGATACTGTGGCCTTGGCGCTTCTGAGGATTTCTTCATGGATGGAGGTCAGAATGTGTTCCCTTCCAGCAAGCAGGCTGTTTTGGACAATTTGAATGCTGTGGAATCGTACCTGCAAACCCAGCAACCGGATGTGGTTTTTCTTCAGGAAGTCGATCAGAACGCTACACGTACTTCCTATCTTAATGAAGTTGCAAGCCTGCGCTCTGTCTTGGGCAGCTACGCCAGTGTGTTTGCAAACAACTTCAAGGTGCTGTTCATTCCGTATCCATTTCCACCGATGGGACACGAAGACGGCGGCATCTTAACCTTTAGTAAATATGATATCGCATCCTCTACCCGTGTTCAGTTGCCATGTCCATTTAGCGGCATCGAAAAAATCGGCAACCTGAAGCGCTGTCTGTTAGTCAGCCGCCTTCCAATCGAAGGAAGTGACCGGGAACTGGTGCTGATCAATTTACATCTGGAGGCTTACGATTCCGGCGAAGGAAAAATCGCTCAGACCAAGATGCTGGTTGATGTAATGAACAAAGAATATGAAAAAGGCAATTACGTCATTGTAGGCGGTGATTTTAACCAGGTGTTTGATTCCGTAGACGACTCCATGTATCCCACCATTACACCAGACGGATGGACGCCGGGAGAGGTTGACACTGCAGCCTTTGGCGATGGATGGCATTTCTACATGGATAGCACTGTCCCTACCTGCCGTTCTCTAAATCAGCCATATATTGCGGGCGCAACGCCGGAAGAATTCCAGTATTACATGATTGACGGATTTATTATTTCAGGTAATATACTAGTGGAGTCTATGGAGACAAAGGATTTGGGATTTGCTAATTCCGATCATAATCCGATTGAGATTACTCTTATGCTCTCAGAACCACAATAAGGAGTGTGCATCGCACAGTTTAGTTAGACTATGAAAATGACCAAAAAACGATTCAAAAAGTATTTTACCGACTTCCTTATTATTGTATTAGGAACCACCATTGTAACCTTCTCGCTTAAATATATTTTGGATCCTGCAGGACTCGTAACCGGTGGTGTATCCGGTTTAGCAATTGTAATTCGCTACTTATCTTCTACTTATGGCCCATTTGAGATTCCGCTGTGGGTAAGTAACGTCGTACTCAACGTACCGATTTTCCTGTTTGCAATTTATACCGATGGCCGCCGTCGAATTATTCGTACGGCAGTTGCCTGGGTGATTATGTCCGCAGAGCTTGCATTCTTCCCGGACTTTACCTTTATTACCGACAACCTATTGCTTACCTCCCTCTACGGCGGTATTTGTTTTGGTGTTGGTACAGGCCTTTTGCTTACTGCTCACGCCACCAGCGGTGGTACTGATATGCTGGGCAATACCATTTCCAAGTACCTGCGTCACATCAGCGTAGGACGTTTGATTGAAATCCTAGACGGGATTGTTGTTATCTGCGGCGCCGTTGTATTTAATATGGAGCATACCTTATATGCCATCATTTCCGTATTCGTTATGGGGCGTGTTACCGACTATATGGTAGACCGCGGCAAGAAGGCCAAGATTGCACTGATTATTTCCAAACATCCGGATGAGATTAGTGAACGCATCCTCAGTACCATGGATCGTGGTGTTACCAGTGTCCCTGGCATCGGCGAATACTCCAAGGAGGCCAAGAAAGTTCTGGTATGTGTCTGCACCAAGCGAGACATCCCTGAGATGAAAGACATCGTCAAAGAAATCGACAGCAAAGCATTCTTTGTGGTTGGCAACATCAATGAGGCCATGGGTGAAGGATTCGTAGAGCGTTGGTGGTAATAAGAAAGCACAGTAGGTACTGTACCTACTGTGCTTTTAATTTTTGTTTGTTGTCATACATATCTCTGTCAGCCCGCTCGAAGATATCTGACACAAAACTGTCATTCTCCGGCTTATATTCTGACATGCCGGAAGCCAGGATAACTCCGGCGCCTACCCGCTTATTCTCGAGAACCTGAGCCCTCAGCTTGTCCATAAGCTCATGCCGCATGGTGTAATCATTACCACGAAGGAAGACCACGAACTCATCACCGCCGATTCGGAATACCGGGCTATGTACGTAGATATCGCACAACAGACGAGCTGCTGCTCGAATGTATTCATCTCCTGCTGCATGTCCGAGGGTATCGTTGATTTGCTTTAGGTTATTGGCATCACACACCACCAGCCCAAAGGTCAGATAATCCATACCATTATCGATATTTCCCTGGGCAGATGCTTCCAATTCCTTGTAGGCTGTCTTGTTCTTTACTCCGGTAAGTTCATCGCGTCTTGCCAGTTCCTTCTCAGTCTTTAATTCTCTTAAATGTTGCTTCTCCTTCCGGACTTCGTCGTTCACATTCTCCACACCGAAAATCAAATGGGTTCCATCGCTACTTTTTCGTACGGTCATCCTCGTATACTGAGGCTTGCCATATGCCACCAGACGATAGTCCAAGCTGCATACCTTATAGGAATCCATTTTTGTAATCAGTGCATCCTTCTGGAGGAATTCTTCTACCATCTCAACATCCCGACGATCGACTACGTTTGGAATGTTCTGGTAGGACTCTTCAAAGAAATCGTCCCCTTGTGCATTCATCTCTAACTGTCCGTAGATTATGTTGGTCTCATAGCAAACATAAGAAAAATCTGCAATATCCACATAGTAAATGACATCGTAGTTGGTCGCCAGTGCCTCTGCAATCTGACTAAAGGTAATGGTCTTCTTTTGGGCCTCCTGCCGCACTTTTTCTGCATCCAGTTCACCCTGAATGTCTTTCTCATAGAGGATGATATATTGGCCGCTCTTTTCTCGCATAAAGGTAAAGAGGAAAAATCTTGGCTGTCCCTTCACCATAACTCTGTACTTATAGGAAAAAGAATGTCGATCTGCCAAGCTTTGCAGCATTTTCTCCTTATCATAAAAGCTCTTGGCGTACTCCCAATCCTCCGGATATACATACTCCTCGATACTATCCAGGACTTCCCGGAAGAAGTCTTTTCTCGACTCTGTAACACCTAGAGGCAAATAATTCTCACTCTTGGCAAAGGAGATATATTCTCCGGTTTCGATCTCAATGTAAAAGATTGCTTCGTAATCAGCAGCCATAGCCGCAGCAATATCTTCACGAATCGCCTTTTCTTTTTGCTCACTGAATTCAATATAGGAGTGAACCAAACTGGTTCCTACGGCAAGTCCAATGGCATAAGATGGCAAAAATGCATACAGAATCTGAAGCGTCAGGGCGATACCTAATACCAGACTCGTCGCTGCCACAATTTTGTATCTTTGTTTCTCACGACCGCTTATTTTACAAGAAACATAATGCATATACAGGGTAAGCACAGCATAAAATGCAATCTGTAAGAAGAAAGAAATATTTCGCCCGATTTCTCCCACATATTCATGGGCATCATTATAGGAAAACATGAAGTGATAAAAACGGTTCAGCATAAGACACAGGATACCAATAATCACCAATGTCCAAACCGTATGCAACATCGCATAGGTGCGCCGCCCGCGCTTATCCAGGTACGCAACCACATATCGCGTCCAGGCAAGCATCGTTAACAGCATAAGCAAAAAGTAAAAAACCGTTAATGAATATATCGCTGGAAAAAGCGCTGCAACCTCATGGTGTTCGTACAACAGTCCCCATGTCATATCCACAGCAATATAGCCGCAGGTCGCCAGCAAAAAGTGATTGTAACGAACCGGAATCCGTTTTTGTTCCTCCAGCTTCTTACAGAAAAGCCCATATTTTTTTAATGATTGTCCGTTCAGGATTAGGACAATAATAAGCAATGCTGCCGTACATTCTGCGTATAACATCTTACTGTACCCCTCTCTTTGACCTCATCCTACAGTTCATACTTGGATTTCTTCTTGGTAATCTCATTCATATATGCAGCGGTAATGATACCCGTCGGAAGTGCTATGACCGCCATTCCCACCAATGCAGAAATCATGGCAATGAATCGACCGGCATCAGTCACCGGTGAGATATCTCCATATCCAATGGTGGTGATGGAAATCGTTGCCCAATACAAGGCGTCAAAAAAAGTATCAAATATATTCGGTTCCAGTTGGAAAATTAACATGGCGGAAACAAAGATGTAGACAATAATCAGAATTAACACCGCCAAGAGCTGGCTGCGGACCTTGCGAATCACATTGGAAATAATAATCATGGTCTTGGAATAACGCACCAGCTTAAACACGCGGAAGAAACGGAATAGGCGCAATAATCCAATCATAGAAGAAACCGGCGCAAACAGAATAATCACCGGAAGAATCGATAGCAAATCAAAGATTGCCAGCGGCGTAAAAACATATGCAATATATGCCCGATAGTGCTTATAGCCCATCTTATAATCTGCGGTATAAACACGCGCCACATAATCGATCACGAAAATCAAACTGGTTACCAGTTCAATCCAGCGGGTGTACATACTCTCACCCTTAAGGGTCATTGGTATCAAGCTTACGATAACTGTTGTGGTAAGCAGCGCATCATAAGCGCGACTGGACTTATCTCCTACACTGGAGGCCTCTAATACTTCATACATACGACGTTTGAAATCATACATAGCCCAATCCCCCCTGTTAGAAGCCCTGAACCAAAGCCAGAAGGCCTAGAATCGCCAAAACTAGTATCAGCGTATGGCAAATGCCAATAAAGATAGCAGACTGTATGGTCTTTGCGTTGGCATGCACTCCACTGTCATCAATCAAGTGATCTTTTTTAACCATAGAACCCCTCCTATGTATGCGCTTCCCCTTAGATAAATTTTATCACAATAAAGGAAAAGCGACCACAACTGTGGCCGCTTAAAAAAGAATAGTATGTATTTTTGTGGAGGTTGAAAAAGATTGGCATAAATGATTATGCAATCTGTTTTTCTGCATTCTTGAGAGCCTCAACAGCTGCGAAGCCCTGCTCTAAATCCCAAAGGATATCATCAATGTGCTCGGTTCCGATGGAGAGACGAATGGTATTCTCATAGATACCAACTTCTTCCAACTGTTCTGGGCTCATCTCTGCATGTGTGGTGTCGTATGGATGGATTACCAAGCTCTTAACATCAGCAACATTTGCCAACAAAGAGAAGATCTTCAGTCCATCGATGAAGGCGTAAGCTTCCTTCTGACCACCCTTGATGTTGAAGGTGAAGATGGATGCGCCACCGTTCGGAAAATACTTCTGGTACAACTCATGATCCGGATGGCTGGCAAGGGATGGATGATTGACACTCTCTACCAATGGATGGTTAGCCAAGAACTCTACCACCTTAGCAGTATTTTGGGCATGACGCTCAATGCGAAGAGACAAAGTCTCTAATCCCTGTAACAGGATCCATGCACTGATTGGCGCAATAGTAGCACCGGTATCACGAAGCAGGATTGCACGTACGTATGTAACGAATGCTGCCGGACCTGCTGCATCTACGAAGGAAACACCATGGTAGCTTGCGTTTGGTTCGGTAAACTGTGGAAACTTACCGGAGGCTTTCCAATCGAAGGTACCACCGTCTACGATAATTCCGCCAAGTGTGGAGCCGTGACCTCCAATAAACTTGGTTGCGGAATGTACCACGATATCTGCTCCGTGCTCAATTGGGCGGATGAGATACGGTGTTCCAAAGGTGTTGTCGATGACCAGCGGAATCTGATGCTTATGAGCAATTTCCGCAAGGGCCTCGATGTTCGGGATATCCGAATGAGGATTTCCAAGTGTCTCAATATAGATGGCCTTGGTATTCTCCTTGACTGCTGCTTCTACCTCTTCGAGGTTGTGCACGTCAACGAAGGTGGTTGTAATACCATAGCCAGGAAGTGTCTGATCCAATAAGTTGTAGCTGCCACCGTAGATAGTCTTCTGTGCTACTACGTGATCACCAGCCTTAGCCAGTGCCAAGATGGTGTAGCTAACTGCTGCAGCTCCAGCTGCAAGTGCAAGTCCTGCAACACCACCTTCCAATGCTGCAACTCGCTCTTCCAGCACACCCTGCGTGGAGTTGGTCAATCTTCCGTAAATATTACCTGCATCTCTTAAGTTAAAGCGGTCAGCTGCGTGCTGTGCGCTGTGGAACACATAGGATGTGGTCTGATAAATTGGAACTGCTCTGGAGTCAGTAACTCCATCTGCCTGCTCCTGTCCTACGTGTAACTGCTTGGTTTCAAATTTGAATTCATGTTCTGCCATAATCTTTTTCCCCTTTCGAGTTTTTTAATTTATATAATTCCTACTTGTTTGATAGGAATATATCACAAGGGGTAATACAGGGTCAATACCCTGAGTTATAGCGTTTTTTGAGGTTTTGTTATAGGTTCTGCCTATAACGTATAGCAGAGTAAAAGCCGAGCAATTTGCTCGGCTTTTACTCTGCTATCATTCATAATTCAAAGGGTATCTCCGTCTACCAATTCATAGGGAACAATGATGCGCTTGCGCTTGTCCGTCTCCTTCTCTTCAATGAGTTGGAACAACAACTGTATTGCCTCTTTCGCCACCATTTCCACGTTGTTATTAACAGAATTCAAACGTGGTGAAATGTACTGTAACGTGTCAATATCGTCAAATCCGTGGAGGCCATAATCTCTGCCGGCCTCTAATCCACGGGAACGAAGCTGCATCATGATATCTAATGCCAGCTCATCCGAAGTGCAGACAAATGCTGTCTTGTTGGTAATCTCCATGGTTTCGATGGCCTTGCCAAAATCCCAGTCCAATAGCAGCGTGGTCTCCACCTTGCGCTTCGCTACCGCCTGCTCAAATCCTTCCAAACGTTTCTTGTGAACGTAGATATTCTCGTCGCGGTTCCCCTCAATCGGAGGGCAAACAAAAACAAGCCTGGTATAACCTGCTTCTAACACCCGCTCCGTTGCAGCGCGCATCGCCTTGCGCTGAGAGATATCCACAAATGGAATGTCTTCGGCAATCATGTTATCCACAGATACAATCGGCACTCCCAGTTCCTCCAGGAATTTACGATATTCCTCGCCCTCATTAATGGATGAGAGAATAATGCCGTCCATCTTGTAGGCAGCCATGCGCTTCAGCTTGTCCATTTCCTTCTTGGGATTGTTGTTGTGGAGGTTGATGTTAACACCATACCCCAACTTCTCAGCCTCTGCGCTTACTGCACTAATCATCTGCGCAAAATAACGATTCTTCGAATCAAGAACTACCATACCGATGGTATAAGTCTTGCCCTTGGCAAGGCTTCGTGCCAAGAGATCCGGCTTGTACCCATTTTCCTTGGCGGTTTTCAAAATCATCTGCTTGGTGGCATCGTTGATTCTACCGGTATTATTCAGTGCGCGTACGACTGTTGTTCGCGATACGCCGCATAGTTTTGCCAAATCATTTGTTGTAATTGCCATAGTACCTCTCTCTCTTTATGCTGCTTTTATTGTAATCCAAGTCGAATCATCTGGAAAGAGAACGGTTTTAAATCTACATACAGTTTCCCCTGCCGGAATTGGGCATTGTCAAAATCCATTGGTTCCACTGCATGGTGGTCCTTGGCATTATTCTGCTTGATATCCAATGAGTACAAACCACGCGATTCAATCAGTTGATTCACATCAAAGTCTTTCGTATCTACTTCGACAGTTTCGGCCTCTGCGCTACGGTTTACAAGAAATACCGCCAACTCCTTATCTGTTTCACTAAATGTCACAACGGAATCTACCAATGGTACCTCTTCAAAAGCATCTGTTGCATAGGTCTTGCCACAGTATCTTGCATCCAACACCATACCTTTGGCATGATTGGCAATCATCTCAAATGGATAATAAACTGGCTGCAACCAAGCATCGCCGCCTTTTTCCGTCATAATACATGCGCTAATGTTAGCAAGCAGAGACTGGCATCCAATCTTGACACGATTGCATTTTTTCAGCAAGACCATTAACATACTTGCGAACAGAAGGGAATCCTCCATGGAATAAATCTGTTCTCCCAGAGGTGGTGCAATCTGCCACGGATGTTCATCCACCCATTTCTGTACTTCGTAATCCGGTGTCGACCATACACCCCACTCGTCCATGCAAATATTCAATGTCTTATTGCTTCCACGTTTCTTTTTTTCCAAATCTGCAATTCCGCACACCAAATCAATGTAACGCTCCATATCCAGTGAGCGTGCCAAAAAGGATGGTGTTCCTTCATCCTGGCCATCGTAGTATTGGTGTAAGGAAATATAATCCGCCTCGTCATAAGTGTTTTTCAGCACTTCCCGCTCCCAATCACCAAAGGTGGCATTTCTGGACATGGAACTGCCACATACCACCAACTCAATGGATGGATCCACCAGCTTCATGGCCTTGCCGATTTCATGAGCCAAACGACCATATTCATGAGCGGTCTTGTGTCCTAACTGCCACTCGCCATCCATCTCATTCCCGAGACACCATGTCTTGATACGATATGGCTCCCTGTGCCCATACTTCTCACGCAGGTTGCTGTAGTAGGACCCCACATCACTGTTGCAGTACTCTAATAATGCAACTGCTTCTTCGATGCCTTTTGTTCCCATGTTGACTGCCATAATCGGCTCAAAATCATAGGTCGTGGCCCATTTCATAAATTCGTCGATTCCTACTTCATTGGTTTCAATGGACTTCCACGCCAAATCACGCTTCGTTGGGCGATTCTCCCTTGGGCCGATTCCATCCATCCAATTATAATTTGATACAAAATTGCCGCCCGGATACCGAACGACGCGAACCCCCATCCGCTTGGCAAGATCGGCTACATCCCTGCGGAATCCGTTTTCATCTGCCGTCGGATGATCCTTCTCATAGATTCCGGTATATACGACACGCCCCATGTGCTCCACAAAGGAGCCATAGAGTCGTTCATCAATCTTTCCGATTTGGAAATCCCTATTGATTACTATTCTGATTGTATCCATGTTGTATTCTCTCCTATTCCTTCATTCCAGATGTTGCAATACCTTCCATGAAAAATCTCTGTCCGAACAGGAACACAATAAGCAGCGGCGCAATGGCGATGACAGTAGCTGCCAGGGTCGGGCCATATTTGATTGCATTGCTTCCAACCAGGGTTGCCAAACCCGCGGACAATGTACGCTTCTCCTGTGTACTGGTTAACATCATCGGATAGAGAAGGTCGTTCCAGTTGTTCATCAAGTGGAAGATTCCCAATGTGACCAGTGCCGGCTTGGACAGTGGCAACATAATCTTTAGATAGATCTGGAACTCGCTCATTCCATCAATTCGTGCGGCTTCATCTAGGGACTTGGGTATGCTGGAAAAGAATGAAGTCAACATGAAAATTCCATACGCACTTGCTGCACGTGGCAACACCAATCCGATGAATGTATTCAGGATTCCCAGCTTGTACTCTTCCAGGTACAACGGAATCATTACAATCTGGAAGGGAATCATCATGGTTAACAATATGATTCCAAAAATAATCTTCTTACCTTTGAACTCCATCCTGGCAAATGCATAAGCAGCCAGGGAATCAAAAAACAGGCTGATAACGGTAACTGCACTGGCAAAACCAACCGTGTTTTTTAACATGGTTGGAATCGGAAGCACTTTCCATACATAAGCAAACTGGGTTGCCACCCATTCCGTAGGGAAAAACTTCGGCGGCCACTTCATCA
>JAILCW010000099.1 GCA_024690265.1 Lachnospiraceae bacterium
TCTGTCTAACACATTAATATATGAAAATGCATTGGATGAAATCATGACATACTCCCTTCCGGCACAAACACCATTCTCAAATTATTATAGAAATATTAAAAGAAAAACACAAGTATTTTTATCATCATATTGTGGGTTTATATGGATTCTTTTACTAAATATAGTTTTTATTCATAAACAAAAGAAAAAGGATTTATAGCATTCTATAAATCCTTTTACATACTTCATCCATGTATTCAGTTGAATAACTAAAATTTACAAGTTTGAATCTTCCTTAATCTTCTTAAGCTCAGCAAATACTGCATCGTTTAATACCTTGATATAGGTACCCTTCATACCGGAAGAGCGAGACTCAATAACACCGGCACTCTCAAACTTACGAAGAGCATTAACAATAACAGAACGTGTAATACCAACACGATCAGCAATTCGAGATGCTACCAGGATACCCTCGGTACCGTCCAATTCATCAAAAATATGAACGATCGCTTCCTGCTCGGAGAAGGATAATGTATTAATTGCAGACTTCACAATACGCTTCTTACGGCTCTCTTCTGCATTCTCCTCATTAACGGAACGCATCATCTCAAGTCCAACAACTGTGGTACCGTACTCAGAAAGAATAATATCATCAATATCGTAGGAACAATCATAACGATATACAAATAAAGTACCTAAACGTTCGCCAGCAATATCAATCGGAGTGATAATTGCAGCATACTTCTGAATATCTTCCTTCTCAAATCCAAGAGTCTCAAGATTAACATTCTCCTTGGTAGATAAAATACCAAGCAAACGCTCATTCAACATAGGATCAATGAATCCACCAACCTTATCTACAATAAGTTCAGTCAAATCCTTGGTACTATCCGCATGACTAAGGCCAAGAACCTTACCCTTCTTAGAAATAACCAAGATGCTGGAATCCAAAATCTCAGTCAATACAGAACAAATATCGTTAAAAACAACCTTAGAAGAATTGTTGTTATGTAATAACTTTCCAATCTTACGGGTCTTATCTAACAGTTGAACACTCATATTCTTCCTCCAAAACTTAAAACTAGTGAACAGTATTATATTAACACATCTGTCACAAAAATTCAAACTATTTTCAAAAAATTCAATGCAAAATCGCAAAGATGTCGCTAAAATTAAGATTTTGACTCTGCAATATAACCACATTGTTCATCAGCGCAAACCACCTTATTGCCCTTCTGAACCATGTAGCCGCCACACTTCGGACACTTTTCCGAAACAGGCTTTGGCCAGCTCATAAAATCACAGTCCGGATAATCCTCACAACCATAGAAACGACGGCCCTTCTTAGTCTTGCGAACAACGATATCCTTGCCACACTTCGGACAAGCAACGTCTATCTTCTCAAGATAAGGCTTCGTATTACGACATTCCGGGAATCCAGGGCATGCCAAGAACTTACCATGTGGTCCGTATTTGATGACCATATTACGGCCACAGTTCTCGCAGATAACATCCGTCACCTCATCGGATATCTCTACCTTCTGCAACTGTTCTTCTGCAACCTGAACGGACTCTTCCAAATCCGGATAGAAATTACGAACAATGGACTTCCACTCTACATCTCCATCTTCTACGCCATCTAACAAGCTCTCCATATTGGCAGTAAAACTCTCATCTACAATGGTCGGGAAAGAATCTTTCATGATGTCATTCACAACATCACCTAATTCCGTAACAAAGATACTACGGCCTTCCTTGCCGATATAGCGGCGCTTCAAAAGAACGGTAATCGTCGGAGAATAAGTACTCGGGCGTCCGATACCAAGTTCTTCTAAGGTGTGAACCAACGAAGCTTCTGTAAAATGTGCCGGCGGCTGCGTGAAGTGCTGCTTTTCCTCAAATTCCTTTAAGGTAAGCTCTGTATCTTCATTCATAGCCTCTAATGCAGCATTCTTCTCTTCTTCCTCATCATCTGCAGAAACATAAACCGTCATAAAACCATCAAATATACGCTTGGATGTAGAAAGGGAGAATACATAATCTCCGGCTCCAACACGAACTGTCGTGGTCTCATACATAGCAGCAGACATCTGGCTCGCCATAAAGCGTCTCCAAATCAGCTGGTACAGACGGAACTGATCTCTGGATAAAGATTCTTTGATATCGGAAGGAATCAGGTGCAAGTTTGCCGGGCGAATCGCCTCATGGGCATCCTGAATATTCTTCTTGGACTTCTTGGTACTGATATCACGATCATCGGAATAATCAGCCCCATAGGTCTCTGTAATAAATGCCTTGGCATCTGCCTTAGCTTCATCAGAGATTCGTACAGAATCCGTACGAAGGTAAGTAATCAAACCAACGGTACCACTACCCTTAATATCAACACCTTCATAAAGCTGCTGAGCCACCTGCATTGTCTTCTGTAAAGAGAAATTCAATGCCTTGGAAGCTTCCTGCTGTAATGTAGATGTGGTAAATGGAAGCGGTTTCTTCTTCTCACGGGAAGACTTCTTCGTGCTAATCACACGGAAAAATTCCTTCTCGCAAG
This sequence comes from Lachnospiraceae bacterium, assembly GCA_024690265.1. Lineage (GTDB taxonomy): Bacteria > Bacillota > Clostridia > Lachnospirales > Lachnospiraceae > XBD2001. The sequence continues at coordinate 2,531 of JAILCW010000099.1, forward strand.
CCTTCATGATAGCGTCTAATGTTTCCTTGTCAGAAATATCCATCTTGCCATCTTTGTTGCCATAAAAGCTAGCAACAACCGGCTTCTTAGAGCCCTTTACATTGAGTTTGGCGTCCAGCGTATAGTATTCCTTTGGAATAAAAGCGTTAATCTCAGCCTCGCGATCACAAATAATACGCAAGGTAACAGACTGTACACGGCCGGCAGACAAACCACGTTTCACCTTTGCCCACAGCAAAGGACTGATGCGATAACCAACCATACGGTCCAAGATACGACGCGCTTGCTGCGCATCCACCAAATTCATATCAATCTCACGTGGATTCTTGAATGAATTCTTAACCGCATTCTTGGTAATCTCATTAAAAGTAATACGAGAATAGGCTTTGTCCTCTAACTTCAGTGCCTTGGTCAAATGCCAGGAAATCGCTTCACCTTCGCGGTCCGGGTCCGTTGCGAGATATACATGATCTGCCTTCTTCACTTCCTTACGAAGAGAAGCCAGCAAATCACCCTTACCGCGAATGGTAATATAACGCGGTTCATAGTCATTGGCAGGATCAATACCCAACTGGCTCTTCGGCAAATCGCGCACATGACCATTGGAAGCAACTACTTCATAGTTCTTTCCCAGGAATTTTTTGATTGTTTTCACTTTGGTAGGGGACTCTACTATTACAAGATTCTTTGCCATTAGAAAACCTCTGCATTTTATTTACATCGAATGTATTGATTCTTAAAACTTTCACGAATCAAGCCCTTTTCGCATAAGCGCATGACAATAGAGATAAGTTTTAATAAATCCAAACCAGTCTCATCCGCAACATCTTGGATGCTTCTGGCATAGAAAGCGAAACAACTATACACCATAGATTCTTCTTTTTCAAGACAAAAATTAGGTAAATTTTCAGAAACTTGC
>JAILCW010000048.1 GCA_024690265.1 Lachnospiraceae bacterium
ACTCCGCAGTGATTTCCGGTGTAATCTATCCGATTGAAGCACATTGGACCTGGGGCGGCGGCTGGCTTGCTCAGATGGGCTTCCATGATTTCGCTGGTTCTAACTGTATTCACATGGTTGGTGGTTTGTGCGCATTGATTGGTGCACTTATGGTTGGCCCTCGTATCGGTAAGTTTACTAAGGATAAGAGCGGTAAAGTAACCAAGGTGAACGCATTCCCTGGACATAACATTACTCTTGGTGCACTTGGTGTATTCATTCTCTGGCTTGGCTGGTATGGATTCAACGGTGCAGCTGCAACATCTGTAGAGCAGTTGGGTGCAATCTTTGTAACAACCACCATTGCTCCGGCAGTAGCAACGGTCGTTTGTATGATTTTTACTTGGGTAAAATATGGAAAACCAGATGTTTCCATGTGCCTGAATGCTTCGTTGGCGGGATTAGTAGCAATTACAGCACCATGTGATGTGGCTGATGCTTTTGGCGCAATCATTATCGGTGGTGTAGCAGGTGTACTTGTAATATTTGGTATTTGGTTGTTAGATAACGTACTTCACATTGATGACCCGGTAGGTGCTGTTGGTGTTCATATGATCAACGGTATCTGGGGTACCTTGGCAGTTGGACTTTTTGCAACCGATGCAGCTCCAACCTATAGTCTTGCAGATGCAGCAGGCAATCCAATGCTTGGTCTCTTCTACGGTGGCGGATTCAAGCTTCTTGGAATTCAGTGTGTAGGTCTTCTTGCAACTGCAGCATGGACTGCACTTACCATCTTTATTACCTTTACTGTAATCAAGGCAACCTTAGGACTTCGTGTATCTGAGGAAGAGGAAATCACTGGTCTTGACGTTACAGAGCACGGTCTTGCATCTGCATACTCCGGATTCTCCATCATGGATGTTACCGGAATGGAGATGGAAGTTAATGAAAACACCGACCTTGGTGTTGGCGAGTACGAAGAGGCTTCTTCTACCATGAAGGATGCAGCTGTTAAGGTTGTAAGCGCACCTCGATTCCCAGAAGCAACCATGAACAAGGTTGTTATTATCGCAAAGCTTGCTCGTTATGAGCACTTGAAGAAGGCATTGAACGATCTCGGTGTAACCGGTATGACTGTCACACAGGTTATGGGCTGTGGCGTTCAGAAGGGTGCCGGCGAGCGTTATCGTGGTATTGAGATGGATGAAACCCTCTTACCTAAGGTTAAGGTAGAGGTTGTTGTTAGCAAGATTCCGGTAGAGGCTGTTGTAGAAGCTGCTAAAAAGGCTCTCTACACCGGACATATCGGTGATGGTAAGATCTTTGTATATGGTGTGGACAAGGTAGTTAAGGTTCGTACCGGTGAGGAAGATGTAGAGGCATTAGCTGACGTAGAGTAGTTTGATAGAATTGGAAGTAGTATAAAAGGCCGGGCACTTAGGTGCTCGGCCTTTTCCTTTATTTAGAATGTTTTGCTTCAATGTCCATAATCATCTGAACGCGCTCTGCGTGACGTCCATCCAATGGAGTTGCATTCAGGTAAGCAAGGAGGATGTCCTTGGCAGTCTCAACACCGACGATACGCTCGCCAAATGCGATGATGTTAGCGTGATTGTGCTCACGCACTAATCGAGCAGTAGTAGGCTCGCTACATACTGCAGCACGGATGCCAGGAACCTTGTTAGCTGCAAGAGAGATACCTACGCCGGTGCCACAGATAAGGACGCCGCAGTCTGCCTGACCGCTTGCTACGTATTCTCCAACCTTCTCACCATACATCGGATATGGGGTAGATTCCTTGGTGTCGGTACCGAAGTTAACAACTTCGTGTCCCAAGCTCTCAAGGAAAGGAATCAGTTCCTTCTTCATATCTACTGCTGCGTGATCATTTCCAATTGCGATTTTCATGTTAGTTCTCCTTCTCTAGTAGTGGAACGCGCTTGATATTCTTCTCGTTCTTCGCATAGAAGTGATAGAAGAACAGTACAATTGCTTCCGCAAAACGTTTAATAATAATCTGGATCTCTTCCTTCCACTTATGAACCGGCTTCACCATAATGGAGCGAATGCCTGCCAAGTTGGCTCCCCAGATATCGGTAAAAATCTGATCTCCAACGAAGAGGGTAGTCTCCGGTGTGGTTCCAAGAATCTCCATGGCCTTCTGATAGGACTTCGGGCTTGGTTTGTTGGCCTTATAAATGTAGGCATCTGCGCCGGAAGCTTCTTTGAAGGACTGTACACGTGGTTCTGCATTGTTGGAAAGAAGTAATGCTTTATAACCGTTGTCATGCAACATCTGGAAAAATGCGATTGCTCGTTCATCTGCCGGAGCATTGTGCTCAACCAAAGTGTTATCCACGTCGAAGATAACGCCGCGATAGCCTTCCTTGGCAAGCTTCGCAAAATCAATTTGGTAGGTGGATGATACGTAATCATCAGGGTACCAAGTATGTTTCATAGGTTACCTCTTTTTCTAAAAAATGTTCTCAAAACTTTTATAAGTATAGCATAAACCTTTCTTGTATTATAGAATCCTTTTTGCTATATTTAAAGAAGAACATCGTGCACGTGCCCGATGCGATGAATTCGGGCTTTTGAGGTTATATAAAAGTGAGGTAGAAACATGGAAAAACGAGTTTGGGGAAAGACACCTGACGGAGCAGAAGTAACGGTTTATACCATTGGTAATTCCAATGGCATGACCGTAGAGGTAATGGATTATGGCGCAGCAATTTTGTCCATTAACGTGCCAACCAAGGATGGCAAGGTAGATGTAGCACTTGGTCATAAGGACTTAGATGCATATTTCACCAATTCTTCCTATATTGGAGCATGGGTCGTTCGTCATGCCAACCGTATCGGCGGAGCGAAGTTCGAGCTGAATGGCAAGACCTATGAGCTTGAGAAGAATGATGGTAACAACAATCTTCACAGTGGATCTAATGCATTGAATCTTCGTATGTGGAATGTAGATGAGGCTACGGATAATCACGTAACATTTTCCTATGATAGTCCAGCCGGAGATATGGGATTCCCAGGTAAGATGCATCTGACTCTTACTTATACTGTATTAGATGATAACAGCGTTGCTTTGGATGCAGGCGCATTGGCTGATGAGGATACTATCTTCAATCCTACTACACACTGCTACTTCAACTTAGCAGGACATGATCACGGAACGATCTTGGATCATGAGTTATATGTGAATGCTGATTCTGTTACTTTTGCAGATAAGGAATCTATTCCGGATGGAAGTATTCGCCCGGTAACTGCAACACCATTCGACTTCCGCAGCTACAAGGTTATCGGCAAGGAAATTGAAGCGGATTACGACATGATGATCTATGGCAGAGGTTATGATCACAACTTCGTATTGAATAAGGATGCAGCATCTGTTGCGCCACAGTACGCAGTGAATGGATTGACGCTTAATCTTGCTGCTAAGCTTCGTG
>JAILCW010000115.1 GCA_024690265.1 Lachnospiraceae bacterium
ATTTGCTGCGTCCGGATCCTCAGGTCATCTGGAACACACCCCATAATCACGCTGCATGGAACAAACTTAACGCCCATTATCATCGCAGCGCCAAGGGCGGTGGCGAGTGGGAGTTCTTCGATTTGCCCGAACAGTGGACCATCAATTACGAGACTTCTATCGGCGCACAGTTAACCTTTAACCTGAAGCCTTTTGCCTTTAAGCACACCGGCGTTTTCCCGGAGCAGGCAACCAATTGGGATTGGTTTTCTTCTATTATAAAAGAGGAATCTAAGAAACGTCCGGTGAAGGTATTAAACCTCTTCGCTTATACCGGTGGCGCAACCCTCGCTGCTGCTTCTGCCGGAGCCAGTGTTACTCACGTTGATGCCTCCAAAGGCATGGTTACTTGGGCCAAGGAGAATGCCATTTCCTCCGGACTTGGCGACGCTCCGATTCGCTGGCTAGTGGATGATTGCCGCAAGTTCGTTGAACGCGAGATTCGTCGCGGCAACAAGTATGATGGAATCATCATGGATCCACCTTCTTACGGAAGAGGTCCTAAGGGTGAGATTTGGAAGATTGAAGAATCCGTTTTCCCATTCATCGAGCTTTGCACCGAAGTATTAAGCGACGATCCGTTATTCTTCCTGGTGAATTCCTACACCACCGGTTTACAGCCGGCAGTTTTGAATTACATGATTTCTACTGCGCTGAAGTCCTACCCGGGACACGTAGAAGCCAACGAGATTGGTCTTCCAGTTACTTCCAGCGGTTTAGTTCTCCCTTGCGGAGCCAGCGGCCGCTACAGCAAGTATTAATACAAAAGCCACTCCATATCGGAGTGGCTTTTCTTATAACATTTTACGCTTTCTAAGAATAATCCATGCTACTACACAGATTGCCAAGGTAATCAGGCAAATGATTCCAAATCCATGCGGTACCGCGGAAAACGGCATCCAATCTCCCGCAACATTCATTCCCCACAAACCGGAAATGATAGTCGGAATAGACATAACGATAGTAATCGCAGCCAGGTACTTCATGGCATTGTTCAATCGGTTGTTGATAACCGTAGACAACAGCTCTCTGGTACCGTTGATAATATCTCTGTAAATCTGGGTCATCTCGATAGCCTGCTTGTTCTCGATGATGACATCCTCCAACAACTCCTGGTCCTCTTCATACTGGCGAAGTCTTCCGTAACGAGTCAGACGATCCAGCACTACTCCATTAGCACGCAATGATGTCGCAAAATATACCAGGTTGGATTCCAACTCGTGAAGATCGATCAAGTCAACATCTTCGGTATCCTGATCAATTCGTTCCTCAATCTCTGTACGTTTACGGTCAATGCTGCGAAGCAAGCTCTGGTAAACCATGCAGCTATTGTAAATAATCTGATATGTAAAGCGCATCTGCTTCTTGGTAGAAAATTCCCTAACACGCTGCTCCACAAAAGTACGCAAAACAGCAGTCTCTTCAGAGCAAATGGTAATGAGCACATCCTTACGGATAATAATACCAAGCGGAATTGTGGTATATGTATGACGATTGTTACGCACTTCTGCCATCGGAATATCCATCAAGATAAGGGTATAGTCGTCCTCTAAACTCATACGAGAACTTTCCTCATCATCCAACGCAGCGCGAACATCCGCAATATCCATATGGAACTGCTCACTAATCTCTGTACATTCTTCTAATGTTGGGGATGTTAATTTGATCCAACAACCAGGCTCAAAGGATTCAATCTCACGAATGATACGGTCGTCGGTTTTGTAAATATTAAGCATTGTCTCTCCCTGCCTTCCGTTCGGTCAGAGAGCGCACACGAAAAAATCGATACTAAGACCTAGTATCTGAAACAGATGACAATCTCTGACTGTGATTGTGATTCATATTGTTTGACCATCGTATATGACTGTCACCTTCCATAGACTGTCACCACCCTTCTGTTTGCTTGTTAAATACCTGCATATTTAATGTAAAATCATTGACCACGTCTGTCAAGAAAAATATTTCAATAAATCCGCAGGATTCTCGGCAATTTCCACCGGATTCCATTTTTCCAAATCAGCGCGTGGGCAAAAGCCCCAGCTCACCAAAACATAATCCAATCCCGCATTCTCTGCCGTCTGGGCATCCACCTGAGAATCACCCACATACAAAGTCGCCTGTCGCTCGGCGCCCAACTCCTGCAATGCTAAAAACGGAGCATCTGTGGCCGGTTTTCTGGTACGTCCCTTCTCATCACCAAGAGCTACCATAATCGTATCCGCAAAAAATCTCTCCCGAAGCTCATCACATCCAGCCTGAAACTTGTTGGAAACGATTGCCAGCTTCACGCCCTTGTCATGCAGTATCTTCACCAACTCACGGATTCCCGGATAATAATCTGTCTTCACGGCAACATGTGCAATATAGTATTCTACAAAACAAGCCAAAACCTCATCCAACTTTTGCTCATCCACATCAGAAGGGAGCGCGCGTTCTACCAGCTTACGAATACCATTGCCAACCATGGTTGTTACCTCTTCCACACTGTGCTCCGGATAACCGAAAGTACGAAGTGCATGATTCACTGCCCCCGCTAAATCTCCAATGGTATTTAATAATGTTCCGTCTAAATCAAACAATACTGCGTTATACTTTTTCATTTGCTTCCCACATAAGAAAATTGGCAGCCCTCACAGGCCACCAATCTCCTTGAAATATTTATTTGCTCAAATCAATACTGCGAATCTTGTCACGTACTGCTAAGATACGTGAAGGGCTAACAGACAACTCGTCTACACCCATACGAAGGAAGGTCTCTGTCAAGGTTGTGTCTGCACCAAGCTCGCCACAGATACCAACCCAAGCGCCACCCTTGTGACCATTCTTGATAGTCATCTCAATTGCGCGAAGAACTGCCGGATGATGAGGATCGTTAATACCATCTAACTTGGCATTCTGACGATCGCAAGCCAAAGTGTACTGAGTCAAGTCGTTGGTTCCGATAGAGAAGAAATCAACTTCCTTAGCCAACTCTTCACTCATCAGAACAGCTGCCGGAGTCTCAATCATGATACCGGTCTCAACCTCGCCATAAGGTGCACCCTGCTCATCCAATTCCTTCTTAACTTCTTCAACGATTTCCTTGATACGACGAACCTCATCAACAGAGATAATCATCGGATACATAACAGAAATCTTGCCATAGTAGCTTGCACGATAAATCGCACGAAGCTGTGTCTTGAATACGTCTACGCGATCCAAGCAGATACGGATTGCACGATAACCAAGTGCCGGATTCTCCTCCTTATCCATCTGGAAGTAATCCACCTGCTTATCAGCTCCGATGTCCAGTGTACGAATAATGACCTTCTTGCCAGCCATATTCTCCGCAACTGTACGATAAGCCTTGAACTGATCCTCTTCGGAAGGATAGTTATCAGACTCTAAATACAAGAACTCACTACGGAACAAACCGATTCCGCCGGCGTCATTCTTAAGAACATCCATAACGTCCTTAACACCACCGATGTTGGCATAGAGGTTCACCTTAGTACCATCTAAAGTAACGTTCTCCTTGCCTTTCAGCTCCTGTAACAAGCGTAACTTCTCACGCTCTTCTTCCTGCTTCTTCTGGTATACAGCCAATGTATCCGCATCCGGCTCAACAATCAACTTGCCGGCAAAACCGTCAACGATTGCGAACTTGCCATCAATAGCATCATCAAAATCCACTCCGATTAAGGCTGGGATATTCATGGTACGTGCCAAGATAGCTGTATGGGAATTGGTTGAACCACCACGGGTAACAAAGGACAAAACCAAAGACTTGTCCAACTGAACCGTCTCAGAAGGAGCCAGATCCTCTGCGATAATAATCACTGGCTCATCACTCTTGAAACCGCCCTGATCGCCACCCTGTAAAACAGAAACAACACGATTGGAGATATCCTTGACATCAGCCGCACGCGCCTTCATGTAATCATCGTCCATAGCAGCAAACATCTCAGAGAAATTATCTCCGGTAGTAGCTACTGCGAACTCTGCATTGATGCCCTGAGAACGAATCATATTCTGGACAGATTCAATATAATCCAAATCATCAAGCATCATCTGGTGAACTTCAAAAACCGCAGCGTTGGCCTCGCCCACTTCCTTCATTGCCTTGTCATATAGCTGACCGAGCTGCTCTTTCGCAGTCTCCTTGGCAGATTCGAAGCGGTTGATTTCAACCTCCGGATCCTCAACTTTCACACGCTTTACTACATTGTCATTCTTACGATAAAGGGAGAGATTGCCAATGGCAATCCCTCCGAATACGCTCTTACCTGTTAATTCCATAAAGCACTCCCTCTAACAATAATTAAAGGTTCTCTTTAAGAAACTTCTCAAGCTCAGCAGCAGCTTCCTCTTCCTGATCACCATCACACTTAATGGTAACCTCCATTCCCTGCTTAACACCAAGGCTCATAACACCAAGGATACGCTTAGCATCTACATCCTTGCCATCCTTGCCGATGGTAACGTTGCATGGGAAGGCAGCTGCAGCCTTAACGAAAAGGCCTGCTGGTCTTGCATGGATTCCTTCCGGATCAGTAATAACATAATTAAATTCCTTCATGTTGTTCTCCTTCACAAAAAAAGTTTTCCCACAAGAACAGCTATCGCCCCAATTGCTAACTGTCCCTTTTGCCAAATTACATTATACCATTATGTCTTCTATTCTGCATCTTTTTTCAAAATACCTAATAAGAACATTGTTACAAGAGAGCCAATAAGCCATGCAACAATGTAAAGTAATGGCTTGCCAACAGTTGCAAATACGAATACTCCACCATGCGGAGCCATCAATGTACAACCAAATACAGCGGATAAAAGTCCAGCAACACCAGCACCTGCCATAGTAGCCGGAATAACATGTCCCGGATCAGCAGCTGCAAAAGGAATTGCACCTTCTGTAATGAATGAACATCCCATTACGATATTGGAAACCCAGGAAGCACGCTCTGCAGCGATGAACTTCTTAGGGAATACCTTACATGCCAAAGCAATACCTACCGGCGGAACCATACCACCTACCATAACTGCTGCCATAGAGATGTATGCTGCAGTAGCAACATCCGGCTGCTCAACTGCAAGTGATAACATACCGGTTCCGAATACGTATGCTGCCTTGTTGATTGGGCCACCCATATCGATAGCCATCATAGCACCAAGAATCAATCCTAGCAACCAAATCATTCCTGACGCATAAACTGCCATTAAGCCAGCGGATAATAATGTGTTAATCAAACCGATAACCGGATTGAAAATGAAGCACATCAAAACGCCAATGATGAAGATACCACAAAGTGGGTAGATCAAGGTTGGTCGGATACCATTCAAGGACTCCGGAAGCTTCTCGGTAACACGCTCTAACCAAAGAACGACATAACCTGCAACGAAACCGATGACAATACCACCAAGGAAACCGGATACGGTGTTAACGCCTTCTTTTGCAAAAGCAAAGTTGGCGATGAACTGGCTAAATGCGCCACCGTGAGACTGAAGCTCATCCCAAATACCAATATAAGAAGCAAGTGCCGCATTACCATTAGCTGCCAGCAAACCACCGGTAAAACCAACTGCAAGACCAGGTCGGTCCGCTATGGAGTATGCGATGTAACCAGCCAATACCGGAACCATCAAGCCCATGGACAATCCGCCCACATACTTAAGGAATGCAGACAACGGCGTTGCACTACCAAAGTTGCCACCGGCTGTTGCGCCGTAGCCACAAATGGTATCTACCAAAAACGCCAATGCAACTAGAATACCACCACCGATAACGAATGGCAACATGTGAGATACGCCACTCATCAAATGCTTGTATGCCTGATGTCCTGCACTGCCCTGGCTCTCAGCCTTTTCTTCAGCACCGATTGCGCGGAATACAGGGGCATCTCCGGCCTGTGCCTTCTTGATCAAATCCTCTGCTTTGTTAATACCATCAGCAACCTTTACCTGCAATACCTTCTTGCCGTCAAAACGATCAACCGGCACCTTGGTATCTGCTGCGACGATGATAGCAGTCGCGTTCTTGATATCCTCTTCAGTAAGCATGTTCTTAGCACCACCGGATCCGCGGGTCTCAACCTTAATCTTAACGCCCAGCTTCTGCGCAGCCTTCTCTAAGCCCTCAGCAGCCATGTAAGTATGTGCAATACCGGTAGGACATGCAGTTACAGCCAACACTTCGAAGCCATTGCCTGCCTTCTTATTCTTAACAGCATCCTCTGCCTCGCGAGCAGCCTCTGCATTATCAATAATGGTCAAAAACTCTTCCGGTGTCTTTGCAGCTTTCAAAGAATCGGAAAACTTCGGATCCATAAGCAGCATAGATAAACGGCTCAACACCTCAAGATGAACGTTATCTTCTGTGTTTGGTGCTGCAATCAAGAAAATCAAGTCAACCGGCGCTCCATCCAATGCATCAAAATCAACGCCACCGCGAACTACCATTGCTGCCAATCCAGGTGCACTAACTGCATCGGACTTGCAGTGTGGAATTGCGATCCCGTCACCGATACCTGTCGTAGACTCCTCCTCACG
>JAILCW010000128.1 GCA_024690265.1 Lachnospiraceae bacterium
AACCCGCTGTGTTGGAATTCCAACACAGCGGGTTCTTTTTATACCATAAGGTCTGAGCCTTCTTTGCTCTTCTCAATGATGTGAATCAAATTCTTGCTGCCCTTGCTAATGAGTAATCCGATTACAAGGGAAGCGATGATGTAGCAACACAATGCGCCAATATCATGTGCGTAATTATTACCATACATACCGGCAATACATTCTCTGGCTGCACCCATACTGTAAGCGAATGGCATGTACTTGTACAATACCTGATATACCGTTGGAAGCACCTGAATCGGGAAGGTTCCGCCGGAACCTGCAACCTGGAGTACCATCAGTACGACAGCAACTGCTTCACCAACAGCTCCGAATGCATAGGTCAACGCATACAGGAAGAAGGTGTAGGTCAGGCTGGTAAACGCCATGGCAAGCCAGAATAGGAACGGATGGTGGCATTGAATACGAACGTAGAACAATGCACCCAACACCGTAATCACCGTCTGCAACTGTCCAATTAGGAAGAAGGTAATGTATCTTCCGAAGAACTGCTGTCGAGGCTTAATATCAGGAATGGTGCACTTCTTGACATCGGTCTTCATAATGGCAACCAGAATCAAAGCACCAACCCAGATGGATAATACAATGTAGAACGGAGCCGTTGCAGAACCGTTGGTATCGATGGAGTACAGCGGCTTTTCTTCTAACTCAATTGGCTCTGAGATGAAGCCGGAAATCAGTTCCGGATCTGTCTGCAACAGCTTCATCACCAGGGCGTAACGCTCGTTCTCATTTAAGCCTTCCATATCCTTGATGAGTCCACGAAGCTTGCTTTGCATGGTGGCAACCTGTTCACGGGATTTCTCCAAATGCTCGCGGCCCACACCCATCATATCCGGATAGGTCTTTAGGATAGCAGTAATATCAGAAACACTTTCTGTGGAGTAGTTCAACAAGGATTTCACCTCGGTGATGGAATTCTCTACGGAAGAGATGGAATCACGGATCTGAGGCTTTAATGTATTCTGATAGCTGTCAGACAAAGCATTCAACTCGTTGCGACAGGTAGTAGCATCCGTAGATAACTTGTTGTACAGCTCTGTGGCATCCACTGTAGTATCCTTGGCAGCAGTCTGAATGGTCTGAATATCGGTATTCAAGGTAGAGAGTGCATCCTTTAGCTTGGTGCTATCTAAGGCCTCTAATGCCTTGGTTTTTTCTTCATCAGTGAGATTGCTGTCATTGATGGTGGTCTTGATGGAGTTCACAATCTCATCCGCCTTGTCCTCCCCGATGGTTGGAACAGCATTTAATGCAGCCAGGGTCTCGGTAGCCTTCTTGTCAGCGTCATTTACATAACCTTGTGCAACCTGATCCAATAACACCAGTGCAGTATCCAAATCATGCATCTTCATGGTAATCAGATCGGAAGTGGTATCAATGGTGGTCTTGGTTGCATTCACCGTAGAGTTAGCATTGTCCACAACAGTTCCGGCGCTGCTTAGCAGTAAATCCATCTCCTGAGATACCTGATCAGCAGCAGACATGAGGTTGTCTGTGGTGTCTAAGATACTGATGTAGGAATCCAAAATGGTGATCACTGTGGTCAAATCTCGGTCCAGAGTCTGGAGCTTCACCATAGCAGTATCTGTCAGGGAATCAGAACCGTCCGCGGTAATATAGCGGCTGGCTTCCAACACGGAACCGGCCAAAGTGCTGACAAAAGCTTTGTTCACTTCCTTCTGGATTGCGGTCTTAACCTTGCCTGTAATCTTTGGGGCAATGGCGTTCTTCTTCTCGTTCTCGTAGTATACGATGCTCGGGTGGGTGACGTTGCCACCGATGAAGCTGACCAAATCCTCGGAAAAGGTCTCGGAAACAACCAAGGCAGCGTAGTAGTCGCCGGCGTTAACACCGGATACGGCTTCTTCTGCAGTATCTACAAAAATCCAGTTGATACTGTTGTTACCTTTTAAGTTCTCAATGATCTTGTCACCAACGTTTAATTCTTTGCCTTCGATGGCAGTGCCGCGGTCGATGCTGGCAATGGCAACCTGCAGGTTACCGGTGGCTTCGGTCTCGTACGGTGCCCAGTTGGACAAGATGTTAAACCATGCATACAAACATGGAATAACGGATAAGCCAATGATGACAACCATTGCTACAACGTTGGTGGATAAGCGCTTGGCATCACTCCAGAATACACGGAAAATATTGGCTACTCCTGTTTGGAACTGCTTGATATCATAGGCAACCTTTTTCGGTGCCTTTAGACTTTCAATTTTTTCCGGAAGCCGTTCACGCATGCGGGCTTCCACATTCTCGGCACGCTCTGTGATACGGGCTCCGGCGCGGTCACCGGCTTCTGCCAAGGCTTCGCCAATCAAAGCCTGCTCACTGGCATCTGCGGTTTCAATCTCCTGGAGCCGCTTCTGCATCAGGTGATCGGTATACTCCACATACATCAGGTAAAATGCGATACCAAACAAGGACACAATCCATAGAATCAGGAAGATCAACTTGGAACCCTGAGTCAGGAAGCTGATTAACAGGAAAATCAACGGAAGGAAGATGTTGACCTTCAGACCGACACGGATTTTTTGCTGATTTTTCTGGTGTGTATTGTGCTGTTCATCTAGGTAATTCTTATAAAACTCTTCGTATTTCTTGTTATTATCAGCCATACTACATCATCTCCGTTTCTTCCATACGTTCTTCCATAAAGTGGTTCATCTTCTTGAATGGACGACGAATCAGAATACCGATGGTCAAAGCGACCGGAATAAACAGGCATAGCTGCAATAGGTAAATGACAAAGTCGTGCTCATAGAATCCTGCCACGCTCTCGCGCATCGCATTGATAGCGTAAGGGAACGGGAAGAAGATATATACTTTTTGGAAAAACTCCGGCAACAACTCGATTGGGTAAGTTCCGGAGGAGCCGGCAATCTGCAATACAACGATAACAACGGCGGCAGCCTTACCAACGTCTCCAAATGCGGATACCAAAGAGTAAATCAGCAAGGAGAAGATCAAACTGGTAACAGCGGATGCAAGCCAGAAGTATCCCGGATGTAAGCACTGTACGTGTAGTAATTTCAAATCACCGATAACGGTAATTAAAGTCTGTAACTGTCCCATGACAAAGAATAGCGCGTAACGCCCAAAGAATAACTGCCATCCCTTGGCGCCTTCATACTTACTCTTGTCTGGATGAACTTTTAAAATCGCGGTCAAAATCAATGCACCAACCCAAATGGCAAGGGTAGTATAGAACGGTGTAACGGCAGAACCGTAATTCTCCACCGGATATAATACTTCGGTTTCGATATGTACCGGCTCAGCGAAAAACTCGCCGTACATCTCCGGGTCTCCGGCAAGGGTCTCCATCAAAATCTTGGCCTTGTCGCCTTCTGCAACGTTCTCCACCTTATCAATTGCATCGGTAAGACGCTCGGAAATCATGCCCAAGGCTTCGCTGGTCTTCTCCAAGCTGGTGGTGGCAGAGGAAGCAGTTACCTGAAGGGAACCAAAGATATCTCCCATACCTCCAAGAACAGAAGCCATATTGTTCATCAATGTTTGGCTATTCTGAAGAACCAGTGCCAGGCTCTCCATGCTGGAGTTAATCTGTGGAGCTAAGTTCTTGCCAACCTGTGTTTGCATGGTCTCTAAACCACTAATAGCGGTATCAATATATTTGATGACTTCGTTACGCTTGGAATCCAATTCGCCATTAGCCGCATCTTTTCCTGCGTCAATGATGAACTGTGTTGCCTTGTCTACGACGTCGGAAGAAACGCCAAGGCTGGCATAGAGCTCCTTTAAGTCAGCAGTCGGAATACCCATGTCAGTTAACAGCTTATTGGCAAGGTCCTTGATGGACTCATTGGAATATCCGGTGTCGGCTAATACCTTGTCGGCGAGGTCCTTGGCCTGTTGTCTGGTAACATTCTCGTCCTCTTGGACCTTGTTAGCCATCTCTTTGAGCTGCTCATCGGTAACGCCTGTATCTGCAAGAATACGATCGGCCAAATCCTTAACTACAGGCTTAACTGTGTCATCAACCACGGTATTGGCGTCGTCGATTGCCTGATTGGTAGTGTTCTCTACTGTTGTTTCTGCAGAAGCGATATCGGTCTGAACTTGTTTGATGGTCTCTAAGTTCTCGGTTACGCTCTTGATGTCTTCCTGAACACCCTTGGCAGCTTCAATCATGGTGTTTACGTCACCGGTTACTTTGGCTTCTTTTAACTTATTAATATCACCATTCAGCGTATTCTGGATGTTATCTACAGCGCCATTCATCTTGTCGGTGTAACCATTGATGGTGGTCTTAGCGCCGTTGACGGAATTGGTTGCTTGGCCGAGAGAGTCAGCACTGGCCTTGGCTTTTTGCTCCATCACGGTGGTGCTGCTGCTGGCTTCGGCTGCAGCAGCGGACAGGGTTTCGTTACCTCGGATAGCTACATTGATGGCATCCTGGTAGGAGGTGATGTCCTTGTTGATATCCTTAAGCTTATCAATGAGCTGGTCTACGCCGCCGTCTTCTTCCAAATCAGAAGAGAGGCTGTTGGTCCCTTCAAAGATTCGCTTTGTCATGGTCTTGATGAACTGCTCTTCGATGTTGCTCTGAAGTGTTTCAACCACAGTGTCCGTAATCTTGTTAGCTACCGGATTGATTTTCTGATTCTGATAAAAAATCAGCTGCGGCTTGCCAACGTCTTCGAAGAGAATGTTGTACATGTTGTAGGTGAAGTCCTCCGGGATAATGAGGGCAGCATAGTAAGCACCGCTCTCTACACCGGACAGAGCATCTTCTTCGGAAGCTACAAACTGCCAATCAATCTTGTCATTCTCATGAAGGTTATCAATGATGGCATCACCGGAATTGGAGTAGGTGCCATCCTTATCTGTATAACCTTTGTCTATGGAAACGGCTGCGACCTTAAGGTTGCCGGTGTTGCCGTATGGATCCCAGTTGGAGTAGATGTTGCACCAGGCATACAATGCCGGAAGAAAGCAAACACCAACCACAATGACAAGGATGAAGAAATTGGTAACGACATGTTTCACATCATTTAGAAAAATTCGCTTAATGGTATTCATCGTATGTAGTCCCTTTTCCTTAATAAAAAAATCACATATTTTCTATCATATTATATTCAAATGGGCAGGTGTGGTGAATGTACAATACGCAAATTTTGTTTATAATATTATATTAAGGTAGAAAATGAAATTTGACGTGGGGACAATTGCCTACTATAATGGCACAGAATATTTTGGAATAGAGGTTAATTATGGAAGACGAAATCACAAAGATTGAAACCAGACAGGATCCGGAGTGTGTATTAATCGGTATTGCCGGAGGTACAGGGTCAGGTAAGTCCACTTTTACCAACAAGCTCAAGGATGAGTTTGGAGATCAGGTAACCATTATCTACCATGATAATTATTATCGACGTCAGGATGGTGTGCCTTTTGAAGTGCGTCAGAAGGTGAACTACGATCATCCGGACTCTCTGGAGACAGACCTGCTGATTGAACACTTGCATGAGTTACGCAAGGGTCGCCCGATTCAGTGCCCGGTTTATGATTACACCCAGCACAATCGTTCCAATGAGACTATTACTGTATTGCCAAGCAAGGTAATTATTGTAGAGGGTATCTTGGTGCTTCAGAATCAGGAACTGCGTGATATGTTGGATATCAAGATTTACGTTGAGGCAGATGCGGATGAGCGTATTCTTCGCCGTGCTCTTCGCGATGTAGAGGAGCGTGGCCGTGACCTTCATGGTATCATCGATCAGTACCTGACTACAGTTAAGCCAATGCACTATCAGTTTGTGGAGCCAACCAAGGCTAGAGCAGATTTTATTCTGAACAGTGGTATGAATGAAGTAGCATTTAGTACTGTTTGTGCACGTATTCGTGAACTTTTGGCACAGTAATCATAATCTCCTTTGTATTGTAAAAATTTTGGTGGAAACATTTAGACAAGTGTTGTAAGATATAAACGGCCACAAAAAAGGGCCAAAAGAAGGAGGAAGTTTTATGAAAAAGAAACTTATGGCAGTACTTCTTTCCACAGCTATGGTATTTTCCATGGTAGCATGTGGTGGAAGCGACAACAGCGCTGAGACAGCAGCACCTGCTGACAACAGTGCAGCAACTGAGACAGAGGAAACAGCAGACAACAGCGAGATCAAGATTGGTCTTGTAACAGACGTCGGTGGAGTTAACGACGGATCTTTCAACCAGTCCGCTTGGGAAGGCCTTCAGAGAGCTCAGTCCGATTTAGGAATCGAAGTTAACTATCTTGAGTCCAAGGGTGACTCTGACTATACTCCAAACATTGAGCAGTTCATGGATGAGGAATATGACTTAATCATCTGTGTAGGTTACATGCTTGCTGATGCGACCAGAGCTGCTGCAGAAGCTAACCCAGATCAGAAGTTCGCAATCATTGATGATTCTTCTTGCTCTGATCTTGACAACGTATCTTGCTTGATGTTCAAGCAGGAGCAGGCTTCTTACTTAGTAGGATATGTTGCTGGTCTTACTACCAAGACCAACAAGGTAGGTTTCGTACTTGGTATGGAGAATGAGACCATGAACCAGTTCGGTTATGGTTACTGCGCAGGCGTTAAGGATGCTAATCCAGACGCTGAGATCCTTCAGACTAACGCTAACAGCTTCGCTGATTCTGCAACTGGTAAGTCTAGCGCAACCGCTATGATCACCAACGGTGCAGACGTAATCTTCCACGCAGCTGGTGCTACTGGACTTGGTGCTATCGAGGCATGCAAGGAGAACGGTGTATACGCTATCGGTGTTGACTCCGATCAGAGCAGCATCGCTCCAGAGACCGTTATCACTTCTGCTATGAAGCGTGTAGATAACGCTGTATACGATGCAGCTAAGGCAATCACTGAGAATGCTTACTCTGCAGGTGTTGTTACTTATGACCTTTCCATGGGTGGTGTTGATATCGCTCCTACAACTGACTTATTAAGCGACGAGACAATCGCTGCTGTTAACGAAGTTAAGGAGAAAATCTTAAGCGGTGAAGTTACTGTTCCTGCTGACAAGGCTTCTTTCGAAGAGAAGTATGGTGATATTTACACCTTAGATGCTGAGTAATTAATCGAAGGAATCTTTGATTTTTCCATACACAGCAGAGGAAAAATATAGTATAATGAAACAGGCCGATGTGCTCATCGGTCTGTTTTTTTGTATTTAAAACGTAGGAGGATAAGAAGTTGAGTCATCAAAGTCACATGGATAAGAATACCATGGTCATTGAGATGCGTGACATCGTTAAGAAGTTCGGCGATTTCACAGCGAACGACCACATCAATCTTACGCTGCATAAGGGCGAGGTACATGCCATCCTCGGAGAGAATGGTGCCGGTAAGAGTACATTGATGAATGTACTTTGCGGTTTGTATCATCCAACCAGCGGACAGATTTTCGTGGACGGCAAAGAGGTGCATATGAATGGACCTCGTGATGCCATTGATTTAGGAATTGGTATGGTACATCAGCATTTCATGCTGATTCAGCCATTTACTGTAACAGATAACATCATTTTGGGTATTGAGCCTACCAAGGCCGGCGTTGTAGTTGATGAGAAGCTAGCTCGTCAGAAGGTATTAGAGCTTTCTGAGCGTTATGGTATGAAGGTTGATCCGGATGCCAGGATTGAAGATATCTCTGTTGGTATGCAGCAGCGTGTTGAGATTCTGAAGGTGTTATACCGTGGATCCAAGGTTTTGATTCTTGATGAGCCGACCGCTTCTTTGACACCTCAGGAGATAGATGAGTTGATGCAGATTATTGATAATCTGACCAAGGATGGCAAGAGCGTTATCCTGATCACTCACAAGCTCAAGGAGATCAAGGCTTGCTCTGATACTTGTACCGTTATTCGTCAGGGTAAGTACATCAAGACTGTTAACGTAGCTGACGTTGATGAGAACGAGATGGCTGCAATGATGGTTGGTCGTGACGTTAATTTCAAGGTTGAGAAGAAGGCTATGACACCTGGTGATGTGGTTCTTGATATCAAGGATTTACATGCTAAGGATTATCGCGGCATTGAGATTCTTCGCGGCTTGGATTTGAATGTTCGCAAGGGCGAGATTGTTGGTCTTTGCGGTGTCGATGGTAACGGACAGACAGAGTTGGTTGAGGTATTAACCGGCTTGAAGAAGGCTGAGTCCGGTAGTATCACTATGCTTGGTCAGGATGTCTTCAACAAGACTCCTCACGAAGTATTCGAAGCAGGTGTATCTTCTATTCCTGCTGACCGTCAGAAGCACGGATTGGTATTGGATTTCTCCGTAGAGGACAATCTCATCGTTCAGCATTATGATGAGGCTCCGTTCTCCAAGCACGGTATTTTGGACCGTAGTGTGATTCGTTCCAATGCCACTGATTTGATGGAGAAGTTTGACGTTCGTCCTCGTGGCGCAGAAGGCAAGCCGGCAGGTACGCTTTCCGGTGGTAACCAGCAGAAGGTTATCATTGCTCGTGAGGTAACCAATGACAAGGATCTTCTTATTGCCTTTAACCCGACTCGTGGTTTGGATGTTGGAGCGATTGAGTTCGTTCACAAATATATCGTAGATCAGCGCAACAAGGGCCGCGCAGTTCTTTTGGTTTCTTTCGAATTGGATGAGATTATGAGCTTATCTGACCGTATCGAAGTTATCTTTGATGGTGAGATTACCGGTAGCGTTGCCGGTGCTGATGCCGATGAGAAGGAACTTGGATTTATGATGGCAGGAGGTAAGAAGAATGAAAACTAAAAAGGGCATTCTTGATAGTAATTTGTTCTATACCATACTTGCTATCGTGATTGGTTTTGCTATTGGTGCAATCTTCTTGTTGATTGCCGGTATCTCTCCGGCAGTTGCTTATGGCAAGTTGATTGATAGTGTTTTCAGCAAGCCGAAGTACATGGTATGGACGCTTGTTTACGCGGCTCCGGTTATTTTTACCGGTTTGTCCGTTGCATTTTCTTTCCGTACCGGCGTGTTCAACATCGGTGCAGAAGGTCAGTATATCGTTGGTAGCGTTGCTGCCTGCGTAATTGGTATCTTGGTTCCATTGCCTCCTGTGATTCATCCATTGGTATGTATCCTGGCTGCTGCAGGTGCCGGCTGCTTATGGTCTTTGATCGTTGGTGTGTTGAAGACCAAGCGTGGTATCCACGAAGTATTGTCCTTCATCATGTTTAACTGGATTGCTTACTACTTACAGAATTACATTGTTAATATTCCGATCATCCACAAGAAGGGTGGCGGAGAAGCTACTGAGAATATTAAAGATACTGCACGTATTATTTTCCCGGACGGTATCATGAAGGCACTGGATTGTACCGGTGCTCACTGGGGATTTATCTTTGCAGTAATTGCTGCCATCATTATCTTCATTATCATTGAGAAGACCACTCTTGGTTATGAGTTGAAGGCAGTAGGATTCAACAAGAATGCTGCAGAGTTTGCAGGTATCAATGTGAATCGTTCCATGTTGACCGCACTTGGTATTTCCGGTGCTTTGGCAGGACTTGGTGGAGCTGTTCAGACCCTTGGTATGGCTGGACGTCTTCCTCAGTTGGCTGCACAGGAAGGATACGGTTTCGAGGGTATTACCGTTGCACTGATTGCCGGTTCTAATCCTCTTGGTTGTATCTTCTCCGGTATCTTCTACGGTGCTATGAAGTACGGCGGCTCTAAGCTTACTATGGTTAAGGCCCCGAGTGAAGTTGTTAATATTATCATGGGTTGCGTAATTATCTTCATCGCGATTTCCCAGGTATTCAAGGCAATCTTTACCAGCATTGGTAAGAAGAGAAAGGAGGCATAGGCATGGGTTCTTTAGTGACTAACTTAGGTTTGCTGATTAACGCAACCTTAATTGCAACTCCGCCTCTTCTTTTCGCAGGACTTGGTTCTTGCTTCTCTGAGCGAAGTGGAGTCGTTAACATCGGTATCGAGGGTATGATGACCATCGGTGCATTTACAGGTGCTGTTGCCGGTTTATATACTGGTAATGGTTGGATCGCTTTCTTGTGTGGTGGATTGGCAGGTGCTATCCTTGGATTGATTCATGCAATTGTATGTATTTCTTTCCACGCTGATCAGACCATCGCAGGTACAGCTATCAACTTCCTTGGTAGTGGTTTGGCTTTATTCCTTTGCAAGGCGTTATTTGATAACTCGTCTGATACTCCTGCTTTGGACACCACATCCAAGTTGCCGAAGATTTTTGAGGGTGTATTCCCTGTTGGTTCTTTCGGTTCTAACGTTTTGAACGTTTATGGTGTTGCTTACTTAGTTTTCGTTTTAGCTTTTGTTTGCTGGTTTGTTTTCTACAAGACCAAGTTTGGTTCTCACCTTCGTGCAGTTGGTGAACACCCGGAAGCTTGCGAATCCATTGGTATTGATGTTTATCGTGTTCGTTACACCTGCGTTATCCTTTCCGGTTTCATGGCTGGTTTGGGCGGTGCTTTCGTGACACTTGCTACCATCAATCAGTTCCGCCCGAATGTTATCGTAGGTCAGGGCTTCATCGCTATTGCAGCCGTTATCTTCGGTAAGTTCACTCCTCACGGAACGACTTGGGCTTGCTTATTATTCGGACTTTGCAGCGGTATCAAGACCCTTGCTAGCATGTCCAATACGGTTTCTCCGAACTTGATTTCTATGATTCCGTATGTGGTAACCATCATTGCTCTGATCCTCTTCGTAGGTCGTGCCAATGCACCGGCTGCCAACGGTAAGCCATTCGTTAAGGCTCGCTAATTTTGGTTTTCTGACGCCTCCACTTTATGTGGGGGCGTTTTTATTTGCGGCTGCGGCTCCGTGAACTATATTCTCCCGCGGGGTCGCTCTCGCTACCTACACCAACGTAGCGGCACGTATAAAACTAGAAAAGGGCACATTCCCATATTGGGATGTGTCCTTTTCTACTTTCTAGTGCCGACGTTGGCGAAGGCCCGCTACAGAGAATACAGTTCGCTTCGCCGCTTTTGTCATAAAAATATGCCCCCACAGAAGTGGAGGCGTGTTGTAATTAGTTAAGAGCCTGCTTTAGAATGGCGAGATTCGTTGTCATGATATCGAGATATGATGTGTTATCTTCTACTAAGGTCGTATTCTGTAACGAATTGATGGACAGGATTTCTGTCTTAGTTTTTGCGCTGCTTTGTACCGTCTGAGCTATCTTTTGGTCGGATGTCTCGATAGTAAGAATAACCGGTAACTGAAGTTCATCCACCTTATTAGCGAGGAATGCGACAGTCTCGAAGCTGGCTTCGGTCTCGGCGGAACATCCCACAAAGGCTGCATAGTAGTTCAGGTTATAATCATCTACTAAGTAACGGAATGGAAAGCGGTCTGCAAATAGGATGGTATCACGCTTTGCTAAAGAAGCCATGCTGGCATATTCATTGTCTAGTGCATCCAGTTTTAATTGATATGCGTTGCTGTTAGCTTCATACTGGGCTGCGTTTGCAGCATCTACCTTACACAGTGCCTCTGCTATAGCGGCAGTTAGGCGCTTGGCATTCTTGAGAGACAGCCATACATGTTCGTCGTACTCAATCTCCTCTTCGCCCTCTTCTTCCTCTTCCTCGGCTTGCATGCCTTCGACGACTTCTTCTTCCTTTACGGAATCGGAGAGGACTTCCATCATATTTATAACCACCATGTCCTTGTTCACGGCTTCGGCCAATGCACCTTCTACCCATCCATCGGATTCACCGCCTACATAGATGAATACATCTGCTGTGGATATGGTTGCGATATCTGCGACTGATGGTTCATAACTGTGGAGGTCTACGCCATCATCTAATAGCAGTGTTAACTCCACGTCTTCGGTATCGCCAACAATTTCCCTTGTCCAATCATAGGATGGGAAGACTGTGGAGACTACGGATATTGTATCTGAATCCTTTGTGGGAGTAGTTGCGGTGTTAGAGCCGCAAGCCACCAGACCAAGGCACAGGGAACTTGCCAGTAGTGTTGTGAGTAATCGCTTCATTTTCTTGTCCTTTCATGCAATTTGAAAACCATTTTCAATTTGCAATTATAGGTGGAGGTAATGGGAATGTCAATATGAAAATCATTTTCATTTTAAATAATTGAACGAATAGTCCACGGGGAAAGGCTTGACGCGGCTTGGAAGGAAAAATAAGATAGAATCCATAGGGAGTGTAATAGATTATGTGGAAAAAGATTTCGAGATTTGTACCGATACTGGTGATTGTGCCATTTATCTTTGGTGTAACAGGCTATACCATGGCGGGGATTTCGCTCAAGGATGCCATGTATGACTCTGTATCGCTTTATGTAATCCAGCAGAATGCAGACAGTACCAATGCTTTTACGGAGATTGCCAGATGGAGTGCAGCGCTGGTTACAACCGCTGCAGTATTGACCTTATTAAAGCAGGCGACCATCTTTTTGTATAACCGTATCATTAGCAACTTGCCGGATAGTACCGTATTGTATGGTGATGAGGAGACTTGTAAAGATTTGGCTGCCCGTACCAAACGTTGTTTTTACAACGGAGACCGATTAATTCCGCGTGCCAAGAATCAGGTGATTATGTTCTCTCATGACTATGAGAACTTAGAGTTCTATCAGGAACACAAGGAGGAACTGAAGAACCGTCAGGTGTATTTGTGCTTGCGGGATTTGGATTTGTCTTTCCTTAAGACCACCGGTGGAACCAATCTGCATGTATTCAATCCGGACCAGATTATGGCTCGTGCGTTATGGAAACAGTCAGAGATTCATAGCATTTTGAAGGCGGAGAAGGAGCGTCACATTGGTATTGTTGGATTTGACAGCCTAGGCCAGCAGGTTTTGAATTATGGCTTACTTCAGAACATTTTTTATCGTGATCAGAAGTTTACCTATCATGTATATGGTGACAGCAGATTCTACCAGTTGAACAAGCCGAATTTTACCACCATGAATGCGGATGAAGTTATCTTCCATCAGAAGGAGCTGACGGATGAGTTGGCGAATACGGAGAAGTTAGACCTGATTATCTGCGTAGAACAGGTGGCTTTTGACTTGTTAGAGGCGCTGTGGATTCGATATCCAGAGGCGCAGATTTATTGTCAGTACAGTTCTGATTTGAAGCTGGCAGAGCTGATGAAGGACGACTGCATCCATTTCTATGGCAATGCGGATGATGTATATACCTTGGAGAATATCATTACCGAGCACCTCTATGCCGGTGGTATTCTTCTGAATTATAACTATAATCATAATGGCAACGAGATTGCCGGAGTGAAGGCACTGATTGCCAACGCTTCCGCTTGGAAGCAGGCTAGAGCAGAATGGGCACAGTTGGATGAATTTACCAAGGGGTCCAACTTGGCCTCTGCAGACTATTTGGAGATTGTTCAGAGCTTGAAGCAGGATGCACATTATAAGATGTTATCTGATGATGACCGGGATTGGGAATTGGCAGAGTTGGAGCATGTGCTCTGGTGCCGTTATCACATCTTAAGCCATTGGAAGTATGGTGAGCCGGCAGATGGCAAGAATAAGGATACGGTGCGACGCATTCATAAGTGCTTAGTTCCGTTCGAAGACTTGTCCCAGGAAGATAAGGATAAGGACTTACAGGTAATTCAGGGGTTGTAAAAGCAAGAAGAGATGACAAATGTCATCTCTTCTTTTTATTATTGCTTTTCTTATTATTCGGTGCTGCTTGTTTTTTGCCTTGCGGTTTATTGCTTGGCTTATGATTCTTATTTCCAACAGGTGCTTTCATCTTCCTTGGCGGAATCAAGCACTGCTTATCGAACCCAATTAGGTCTTCTCTATGAGCTTTCAGCAAAGCTTCCTTGACCAGCTCATAATTCTCCGGCTTCTTGTACTGAATCAGCGCACGCTGCAGGGCCTTCTCATGAGGATTGGTCTCTACAAAGACCTTCTCTCCGGTGAGTGGATGGATGCCGGTGTAGTACATGGTTGTCGATACGGTTCCCGGTGTCGGATAGAAGTCCTGTACCTGATCCGGATGGATGTGATGGTCACGAAGATACTCTGCTAGTGCGATGGCGTCCTCTAATCGACTTCCCGGGTGCGAAGACATGAGGTATGGAACGATGTACTGTTCCTTACCGGTTTTGCTATTAATCTTCTCGAATTCCTTCAAGAAGGCGTTATACACTTCAACTCCCGGCTTACCCATGTTTTTCAGCACGTTGTCGGAGATATGCTCCGGCGCTACACGAAGCTGTCCACTGATATGATGTTCACATAATTCTTTCAGGAACGTCTTATTCGGATCAGCCACCAGATAATCGTAGCGGAATCCGGAACGAACGAAGACCTTTTTCACCTTCGGAAGCTCACGAAGGCGACGTAACAACTTCAGATAATCACTATGATCAACCACTAAGTTGCCACAAGGCTTTGGAAATAGGCAACGCTTATTCTTGCAAGCGCCAACCTTCAGTTGCTTATCACAAGCTGGACGCCGAAATTCAGCGGTAGGACCACCAACATCATGGATATATCCCTTGAAGTCCTTATCCTCTGTCATAACCTTGGCCTCTTCGATGATGGATTCCTGACTGCGTACCTGTACGATGCGTCCCTCATGCATAGTAAGGGCGCAGAAATTACACTCACCATAACATCCGCGGTTGGATGTCAGGGAGAACTTAATCTCGGTCAGAGCAGGAATACCACCAAGGTTCTCATAGCTTGGGTGATAAGCTCTCATATACGGAAGCGCATAGATATCGTCCATCTCTACCTGTGTGAGAGGTTTTGCTGGAGGATTCTGTACCACAAAGGTCTTGCCGCCGTAGGTCTCATAGATGCGCTTGGCTTGATATGGGTCGGTATTCTCATACTGTAACTTGAAACTGTTGGCATATGCTTGCTTGTCAGCGGTTACTTCCTCATAATCCGGAAGTCGAATCGCGTCGTAGATAATATCTTCACTCTTGGTTTTAAAAACCGTTCCATCAATATAAGTAATATCTCGAATATCTAATCCACTATCCAGCGCTTCTGCAATCTCTATAATGCTATGCTCTCCCATACCGTAACTAATAAGATCTGCACCAGATTCTAGCAGCAGAGAGCGTCGTACGGAATTGGACCAATAATCATAGTGAGCCAATCGACGAAGGCTGGCTTCCAATCCACCAATAATGATTGGCGTATCTTTATAAGTGTGACGAATGAGGTTGCAATATACTGTAACAGCTCGGTCTGGGCGTAGTCCCATCTTGCCACCCGGAGAAAATGCATCGGTTCCACGATGCTTCTTGGCAACGGTATAATGATTCACCATGGAATCCATGTTGCCGGAAGAAACTAAGAACCCAAGGCGTGGTTCGCCGAAGATGGTAACGGAATCTTCCTTCTTCCAATCCGGCTGCGCAATGAATCCAATCTTATATCCGCGAGACTCTAATAATCTCGTGATAATCGCAGCGCCAAAACTAGGATGATCCACATAGGCATCACCACAGACATAGACAAAGTCCACCTGCTCCCAGCCGCGTTCCTTCATTTCTTTTTTGTTAATAGGTAAAAACTGATTTTTCATGTTTCTATCATACCAAGAAATGCTGTTCGAATGCAAAGACGTTTCAATTTGACAAAACCAATCCATGCGACTAAAATGATAATCGTTCTCAAATTAGAAAGGAGTACCCTATGGCACCAAAAGGTCAGTACAAAACCAAACATCATGAAGAACTGATTTCCTACCTGCAGACAATTCCTGGCAAGCATATTACGGCCGGAGATGTATGCGCGCATTTTCGCGATGAGGGCAAGGCTATGGGTA
>JAILCW010000165.1 GCA_024690265.1 Lachnospiraceae bacterium
CGACAACGATGCCATCAGAGAATGCGACCTATATGTAGTTGAGGGTATACCAAGCGCTACCCCAGTACATCCCGACCTTACAAGATCAGGCTCAATCTACGAGATAGGACTAGCTGATATTTTTGTTGGCCATGGAGCAGTCAGAATCCTAGCCGATAAGATTACGGATACTCGTTACGACAACTCTAGGTGTGGTGTAATGAGTTCTATCTCAGAATTTGACACAACAACATTAAATCAGCAGATGAATGCGTGGAGCGAATCGGCAAGAGAAGAATTTAGGCAGTGGCTACAGGAAATCCACGGCATCCTCGACGAGAACGCAGCCGGTCATCTTCAAAACGAGATTGATGAGCTGAGTGGTAGTGTTAGTCAGCAGATTGATGAGATAAACCAACATTTAACGGCTAACAATAAAAAATATATGGCTGATTATGTTGACGGCGAATATGGATTTACGATTAATGGCACGTTTTACCCTTTTAGCGGAGGCACTACTTATCTCGGAGAGTACAGTGCCGATACTACAATTGATATATCCGAGTTAAAAGGAAATCTTAAAGCGAGCGATTTTATTTTTGTAATAAACGAAGATGATAAAATATCCAATAAGACTTCCAACTATCAAGATTACGCTACAGGTTATACTATCTTTTACCCTGCCTCTATTAGTATAAGTGGCTCAACTTTGTCATTAACTTTGCCTAGAGAATATATTAATAATAACGGAGCTACAGATAGCAAGTTATTAAAAGGCAAGTTATATTACAAGCCGAGCGCAGTTATAGGTATATATACGGAAAATAAAACTATTGACGTGTCAGCATATAATCCTATAACAGTAAACCAATTTGTTGCGATGGAAATTGAACAAACACAAACAGCTAAAGGAAGTTATACAACACAACAAAATTGGGGAGGGTTTACGGCTACATATAAAAAAGCAGTATTGTCACTTTCAGGAAAAACATTGACAGTTAATGCACCAACAACAGACGGATTAAATAAAAAGTCTAATATAAAGTATAAACTTTGTTACTTAGGTAAAGCGCTGAAATTTAGTAAGCAAGGATTTTAACGGAGTCATGTATTTGCTACGTTGATAATATCAAATAAGAAAAGGAGAAAAACATGATTGTAGCTAAAGAAGTCAAAGAAAACATTTTCACCAAGAAAGCTCAGTGCACAGTCTATGCGGACACGAAAGAGGAAGTTGTGCCCGATGCCCCAATCAAGAATTTACCTGAAGGGTATGAGGTTGAGGAGGGGAGTGCTTTGTATACAGCGGGGCTCGAGGTTGCCATTATGCAATCCAATGGCGAATGGAAATGGTAGAAAGGTGGTGTAATAATGTCTGAAATAGATGTAATAACACTTGGAGCTGCAAGAAAGTATATTGATGAGTGCATGGAAAAGTTCAAAGCATCAAATGGCGGAATTGTATATGGATTTCATGTGGATGCTATGAATTCAAACCCGAACAATGCTGTTACTTATCTGAAACAAGCAGTAGGTATGGTACCTTCGTACATGAATTTTAACGCTGGAGAGTGGTATTGGGGAAGCTGGAAGGATGCCTTTTTTATGCCAAGACCATGCATGCTTAAATATGATGGTACAGTAGATTATTATCTTAAAGAGGATAATTATGGATTAAAAGAAGATGGTACTGCGTCAGATGTGTCAAATGTAGAATACGATGGCAATGCAATGATGGAATGGGGGAGAGAGGGGCAGAGAATCTATTACAAACTTGTCAATGACAAGAACGGTAGCGGATACAGCTGCTACATTTCGGATTGTCAAGTTGATGAGGATTACAAATGCTATCCGTTTATTAATAATGAAGGCGATTTAGTCGATCATTTCTATACACCAATATATGATGGATCCTTAGATGAAGCTGGAAGATTGAGGTCTATTAGCGGAACAAGCGATATACTAAGCGGCTCCTCTGGATTAACAGAAATCGAGGCAGCAAGAAAAAACAATCCTGCAGGAGAAAATCTGTGGTACACAGAAAACATGGCGGACTCAATACTAATCAATATGCTTTTGGTGTTGATTACAAAGTCACTAGATTCACAAAGCAAGGTCGGGATGGGCAATGTTAATGGCGGATCAGATTCGAACCATAGTTACATCATGCCAGGAACCATGAATGATAAGGGATTGTTCTGGGGGAAAAATGGTTCTGGCGGTTCTACGACTGCAAATCATTTTGGAGTAAAAGTTTTTGGTATGGAAAACTGGTGGGGCAATACATGGCGTAGAATAGCTGGATTAATGGTAGATAAGAACGCCAAGGTATACTACAAACTGACTTGGGGCACACAAGATGGCTCAGAGATTGATGGCTACCCATTCAACACACCAGCAGGAATGATTGAAGCTGGAGTGCTACCGGAAAACTTAAGAACTGCTTCAAATGGATTTACATCAAAAACGAACGCAATTAATAACGAGTTCTTGCTTCCGGTTGAGGCGGCGGGGTCAAGCTCTACATACTATTGCGACCTAATCGCATCAAATCCCTGGGGCAATATTTACGCGGCCCGTGGCGGTGCGTCTAACCTCGGCGGCCTCGCTGGCGCCTTTGCGCTGACTTTGGTCAACGCGGTTACGAACGCCTCTTGGACTTACGGGGCTTCCGTCTCTTGCAAGCCACTCGCTCGGTAGGGTGAATTGCGACAGCAAGAGGGGAGCTCTCTCCCCAAAAAGGGGTACAGTTGGCAACGCGGCCCGTGGCGGTGCGTCTAACAACGGCGGCAACGCTGGCGCCTTTGCACTGAAATTGAACAACGCGGTTACGAACACCTATTGGACTTACGGGGCTTCCGAAACTTATCATAACAAACAGCGCTAACTGTATTCCTTGCCTCTTGGCAAAAATTAACTCGTAGCGAGCGTAGGCAAGTAGGAACTCGAAAACCTACGAGAGGATAAGAGACTTGAAATCATACAATCATTTATACGAGAAATTTATCTCAGAAGAAAATATAAGAATTGCAATAATAAACGGCTCAAAAGGAAAAAGAAGCCGAAAGAAGATGAAGAGGGCACTGAAGAACATGGATGTATATATTCTTAAAGTTAGAATGCTTGCTGAGAATTATAAAAGTCCCAGACATCATCCAGTAGTAATAAAGGATGGCCACAGGAAAGCAAGAGAAATTATTATTCCAACGATGTACGAACTGTTTATCCAGCACATGCTAATAAATGTTTTGAAACCCATATTATCAAAAAGCTTTTATTATCATTCTTACGGCTCAATCCCTAAGAAGGGAAGGTATAAGGCGAAATCGGCGCTAGAAAAGCAAGTGCAAAATGGATACAGATATTGTCTCCAGATGGATATAAGGAAATTTTATGAGAATATCTCACATGAAATTTTAATGGCAAAGCTAGCACGTGTAATACATGATGAAAAAATACTTGACCTAATTGGAGAAATATTAAACGCAACAGATAAGG
>JAILCW010000168.1 GCA_024690265.1 Lachnospiraceae bacterium
CTTCTACTCTGGCCAGCTTCTCTGCCGTAATCCGTTCCCCATATGGTATACGAGATGCCAGACATGCAAAGGATGGCTTGGAGGCCGTTGGTAATCCCAGAGCTTCTGAGTCCTTACGAATCTCTGCTTTGGTATATCCCACTTCACGGAGTGGGCTTAATACCCCAAGCTCTTCAATAGCCTTAAGTCCCGGTCGATAATCTCCCAAATCATCCACATTACTGCCCTCTGCAACGGCGGTAATCCCCAGGCCTTTAGCCTCTGCAATCACCTGTGAAAACAGGCGATGCTTGCAATAATAGCAACGGTTCTTCGGATTCTTGGCATAGTCCTCCAATGCCAATTCGTTGGGGTCTACCAGAATCTGGCGGATGCCCTGTTCCTTGCAAAATGCCGTTGCTTCTTCTCGCTCCTTCTTCGGAAAAGAAGGACTAATCGCTGTAATAGCCACACAATTATCCCCTAACACATTGTGGGCTACCTTTAATAAAAATGTAGAATCTACACCGGAAGAATAAGCGATTGCCATACTCCCCTTGTCTCGTATGTAATCCTTTAATAATTCCAGTTTATTCATATGCCCTACCACTACGCCATACGACGTGCAATCTCTTGTAATAAGTCGTAAGCCACGTCATCCTTGGATGCCATAGGAAGTTCCCTAGTTTCCTCAGCGGTAATCAGTGTTACCACATTGGTATCCACGCCGAATCCGGCTCCCGCCACCTTAAGATTATTGGCTACAATCATATCCAGCTTCTTCTTGGCGAGCTTAGCCTTGGAGTTCTCTAACATATTCTCTGTCTCCATAGAGAATCCGCAGAGGAACTGTCCTGCCCTCTTGTGCTCACCTAAATATGCCAAGATGTCCCCAGTTCTTTCCAAGTCAATGGATGCCGCCCCTTCAGACTTCTTGATTTTCTCATCTGCCACTGTGGTCGGTCGATAATCCGCCACTGCAGCCGCCTTGATAATAATGTCCATATCATCTGCACGAGCAGTCACTGCATCGAACATATCCTGGGCCGATACCACATCAACCACCTCAACACCAAGAGGTGCTGCAAGGTCCACCGGACCACTTACCAAGGTAACCTCGGCGCCGCAAGCCGCTGCAACTCTGGCAATGGCATAGCCCATCTTGCCGGTAGAATGATTACTGATAAAGCGCACCGGGTCCATAGCTTCCTGGGTCGGTCCCGCGGTAACAAGTACACGCTTGCCAGTCAATATCTTGTCTCTGGAAATCTCCAGCAAAATATGCTCCAACAGTACATCCCACTCCGGCATCTTACCAATTCCGGAAGTACCGCAGGCTAAGCGTCCCGTAGCTGGGGTTACAATGTGCATGCCATACTTATCGCAGATGGCCAGATTATCCTGGGTCACTTGCTTCTCATACATATGAGTATTCATAGCCGGAACGATATACATCGGTGCTTCGCAGGCCAATGCGGTGGTGGTTAACATGTCATCTGCAATACCATGTGCTAACTTAGCAATGACGTTGGCGGTTGCAGGAGCAATCATCATGATGTCTGCCTTCTCCGCAAGGGAAATATGCTCCACCTCATAGGTAAAATTCCGGTCAAAGGTATCAATGATACACTTATTCTTGGTCAAAGTCTCGAAGGTCATAGGTGTGATAAAATTGGTGGCATTCTGTGTCATAATCACATGAACTTCTGCCCCTAACTTCACCAGTGCACTGGCCAGATTCGGAATCTTGTAGGCGGCGATTCCGCCGGTGACTCCCAATACCACACACTTACCTTCCAGTAATCTCTTCTCGCTCATCTCTATTAATTCCTGCCCTTATATAATGTAAAACCAAGGTCCCTGCTCCAAGTCATTGCTCTCAATGATGGAGCCATCCTTGTCCTTGAACACCAACTCCTGATTCTGAATGGTAACACGGGTACCTGCCGCAATCGACTTGGTAACGAAGGCATTGGAGCCAATTACAGAATCATGGCCAATGACGGTCTCGCCACCTAGGATAGACGCACCGGAATAGATGGTGACATTGTCCTCGATGGTCGGATGACGCTTGACACCATGAAGTGCCTGACCTGCTGCGGTAGAAAGCGCACCCAGGGTAACGCCCTGATAGATTTTCACGTGCTCACCAATATTGGTGGTGGAGCCGATTACCACACCGGTACCATGATCAATAAAGAAATACTTACCAATGGTAGCGCCCGGATGAATATCGATTCCGGTCTTGGAGTGTGCGTACTCCGTCATCATACGTGGAATCAACGGCACATTCAAAAGGAACAACTCATGGGCAAGACGGTTGATGGTGGTAGCCAGAATACCCGGATAGGACAGGATAATCTCGTCCTTGTTAAATGCAGCCGGGTCCCCCTGGAAGGTTGCCTCTAAGTCCGTATTCACATACTCACGGATCATAGGAATCTTGTTGCAGAAGGTCAGTGCCAGGCAATAAGCCTGTGCATTAATCTTCTCCTCATCCGGATGTCCGTCCGGATTCTCGCAATAGAACTGATAACGCAAAACGATACCAATCTGCTTGCTGAGGTTGTACAACACGTCCTCAATGAGTACCACCAGGTTGCCGTACTCACTGTAGCTCTTATAAAATTTATCACGATAAAAGCCTGGCAACAGCATACGAATCAGCTTACGAGTTATGGTACGTACCGCCTCCTGATCCGGCATGTTATATGCCATCATCTTGTCGACATCGCGTCCCTTCTTATAATCCTCCAGGATATCCTCGACAAGTTTATTCACTTCCAGATTTTCTTGTGTTCCCATAATAAAGAAGTACCTTTCACATTGTATGCAATATATTTTACAGTATAGCACACCTTTCCCGTATTAAAAAGAAAAAGCGAGGCAAAAACCTCGCTTTTTATCATCTGTGAATTCTCTATTACTTATCTGGGGTTGCACCCTTCACAAACATGCATCGAATGGCATTCAATACCGCAAGAATCATAACCCCAACATCGGC
>JAILCW010000005.1 GCA_024690265.1 Lachnospiraceae bacterium
TGCCAGAGAGATTGACCTCTCCATGATTCGCGGTAAGCGACTTCTGAACTTAGATAGCGAGAAGGAAGGAGAAGTATTGGCAAGTTGTGCCGGTGGTGGAACTGCTCGTATCTCTCTTCCGATTGAGCGTCAGGAGTTAGCACAGGGCCCGACCATTATGGGTGTTGCCCAGGGCGCTGCAGCCTATAGAGAACTTGTGATGACCGGCCTTCTTGGTGGTCACTCCGGAGATGAGATTGATAAGGGTCGCGGTAATGCAACCATGCTGATGGCTCGCGTACTTGCAACCTTAACAGAGACTCTTCCGATTCAGTTGGTGAACTTATCCGGTGGAAGCAAGGACAATGCCATTCCTCGTGAGAGCAAGGCAATCGTTGTTTTACCGAAGGATAAGGTTGCGAAGTTCGATGAGATTATTGCTGCACAGCAGGAAGCAATCCTCTCTGAGTACTCTATGGCAGACCCGAATATCCACATCGATGTGAATGTGGTAGAGGAGCGCTCCTTAGGAGAGATGCTTGGTGTAGAAGGCAAGGTATTGCCACTGACTACTGAGTCTACCTCTCGTGTGATTAACTTGTTACTTGCTCTTCCGAACGGAATTCAGCGTATGTCTGATGCGATTCCTGGTTTGGTTGAGACTTCCTTGAACCTTGGAATTACTCACATGGAGCAGGAGTTCCTTCAGTTGGGATTCTCTGTACGAAGCTCTGTTGGAGCCGCTTATGTAGCACTTCGTCAGAAGGTATCCTTCGTGGCTCGTGCTTTTGGCGCAAGCATCGCAATGAACGGTGAGTATCCGGCATGGGAGTATGTTCAGGAATCTGCACTTCGTGATAAGTTATGCAGCATCTATCATGATATGTTTGGTAAGGACCTGGAGGTTCGTGCCATCCATGCAGGATTGGAATGTGGTTTGTTATCCGGCAAGATTGAAGGCTTAGATGCCGTATCTATGGGTCCGGATTTGTATGATATTCATACTCCGGGGGAGCGTTTATCTATTTCATCAACGCAGCGCATGTATGAATTTGTTCGTAAGATTATAGAAACCAAATAACTTGCAGTAAAAGAGGAGAAGGTGCTTATGTTAAGAATTGGATTACTTACCAGTGGTGGCGATTGTCAGGCATTGAACGCAGCAATGCGAGGTGTTGTTAAGGGTTTGAGTGCAAATGTTCCGGATTTGGAAGTATACGGTTTCTTCAACGGATACCGTGGACTGATTTACGGTGATTATCGTTTGCTGACCAGCAATGACTTTTCCGGAATCTTAACCAAGGGTGGCACCATCCTCGGCTCTTCCCGTCAGCCGTTTAAGTTGATGCGTGAGCCGGATGAGAATGGTCTGGATAAGGTTGAGGCAATGAAGTCCAACTATTACAAGTTGAACCTGAACTGCCTTGTAATCCTTGGTGGTAACGGAACTCAGAAGACGGCCAATCTTCTTCGTGAAGAGGGTCTGAATATCATCCATCTTCCGAAGACCATTGATAATGATATCTATGGTACTGACATGACCTTTGGTTTTTACAGTGCAGTGAACATCGCTTGTGATGCCATCGACTGCATTCACACCACAGCCGCATCTCATAACCGCGTATTTATCGTAGAGGTTATGGGACACAAGGTTGGTTGGTTAACTTTGTACGCAGGAATTGCTTCCGGTGCAGACATCATTCTATTGCCTGAGATTCCATACGATGATGACAAGATTGTAGAGGCAATCGAGGCTCGTAACAAGGCAGGCAAGGGATTTACGATTCTTGCAGTTGCTGAGGGTGCTATTTCTAAGGAAGACGCCAAGCTTAGCAAGAAGGAACTGAAGAAAAAGTTGGAGAAGGACCCATTCCCGTCCGTATCCTATCGAATTGCAGATATGATTACCAAGCGTACCGGCTCCGAGGCACGCGTTACCGTTCCTGGTCATACCCAGCGAGGCGGAAGCCCATGCCCGTATGATAGAGCGCTATGTACACGTCTTGGTTCTGCAGCAGCCAAGGCCATCATGGATCAGAAGTACGGCAACATGGTAGCTATCGTTGATGGCGAGACCAAGCTGGTTCCATTAGAGGAAGTTGCCGGCAAGCTTAAGATGGTGGATCCGGACTGCAAGATGATAAAAGAAGCTAAGAGAATCGGAATCAGCTTCGGAGATTAATACTTAATAGTTAGGAGTCAGACTACATGTCCTATGTGGCGTTATATCGTAAGTTCCGACCACAGGAATTTACGGAAGTAAAAGGACAAGACCATATTGTAACCACACTGAAGAATCAGTTAAAGAATGATCGTGTGGGACATGCATACCTGTTTACCGGAACCCGAGGAACCGGTAAGACCACCATGGCAAAGTTGTTTGCCAAGGCAGTCAACTGCGAGCATCGTCAGGAAGACGGAAGCCCTTGTGGTGAATGTGAGTCCTGCCGTGCCATTGCAGAAGGTCGTTCCATGAATGTGGTGGAACTGGATGCGGCATCCAATAACAGTGTAGAGAATGCCCGCAGCATCATCGAAGAGATTGCGTACCCTCCAACGGAGGGGCGTTACAAGGTATACATCATCGATGAGGTACATATGCTTAGTACCAGTGCATTTAATGCATTGCTTAAGACCATCGAGGAGCCGCCTAGTTACGCAATATTTATCCTGGCGACCACGGATGTACAGAAGGTGCCAATCACCATTCTGTCCCGTGTTCAGCGATATGATTTCCACCGTATCTCCATTGATACCATTGCTGCCAGATTAGCGGAATTGATGGAGCGAGAGGGTGTAGATGCTGAGGAAAAGGCGCTTCGCTATGTGGCCAAAGCAGGAGACGGATCCATGCGAGATTCGTTGTCGTTGTTGGATCAGTGTATCGCCTTTTATCCCAATGAGACCTTGACCTATGATAACGTGCTGAATGTTCTTGGTGCGGTAGATAACGAAGTGTTCTCCAAGATTCTTCGTGGCATT
>JAILCW010000060.1 GCA_024690265.1 Lachnospiraceae bacterium
CCTCTTCTGCGCCCACCTTCTGAGATACTCGAGCAGCCATAGGAACTGCAGAAACTCCGGCAGATCCAATTAACGGATTGATCTTGCCCTTGGTAATGAGGCAAAGCAGCTTACCGAACAATACGCCGGCAGCAGTACCGAACATAAATGCAATCAATCCCAAGAATACAATCTTAAGTGTTGTAACGTTCAAGAATGCTTCTGCACTGGTAGATGCACCAACGGAGGTACCAAGCAAGATAACAACGATGTACATAAGTGCATTACTAGCAGTCTCTGTCAACTGACGAACAACACCGGACTCACGGAACAAGTTACCAAGCATCAACATACCAACCAATGGTGCAGTGGTAGGAAGAAGCAAACATACGATAACGGTAACGATGATTGGGAACAGGATACGCTCAAGCTTAGATACTGGGCGCAAGTTCTCCATGTGAATTGCACGTTCCTTCTTGGTGGTTAACAGCTTCATAATTGGTGGCTGAATAACCGGTACCAAAGACATGTAGGAATATGCAGCAACCGCAATCGGTCCCATGAGGGCACTCTGTCCTAACTTACCAGCTAAGAAGATGGAGGTCGGGCCATCTGCACCACCAATGATGGATACAGCAGCGGCAGCCTCACCGTTAAATCCTAACTTGATAGCCAATAAGTACGCAGAGAAAATACCGAACTGCGCAGCAGCACCAAGCAAGAAACTAATTGGGTTCGCAATCAATGGTCCAAAGTCTGTCATCGCACCAACGCCCAAAAAAATCAGGGATGGTAAAATGGACCACTCATCCAATGAATAGAAATAATATAAAAGTCCTCCGACTCCATTACTTGTCTCTTCCGGAGAGGCGATAATATCTGGGTAGATATTAACAAGCAACATACCAAATGCAATCGGCACCAAGAGCAAAGGCTCATACTCGTGACGAATTGCCAGGTATAAGAAGAAGCAAGCAACTGCAATCATAATAAAGTTACCTAAGGTAAGATTGAAAAATGCAGTCTGATGGAGAAGGTTCGACATTGTATCCGCAATGTTTGTCATGAATAATCCTCCTCAATGTAATGGACAATACAATTAGTTCATGGTTGCCAAAAGAGCACCGGACTCAATCTGCTGTCCTTCGGTAACATCGATGCTTGCAACGGTTCTGTCCTGAGGTGCAACAACAGGAGTCTCCATCTTCATAACTTCAAGAATAACGATGGTCTCACCACGCTTAACGGCATGGCCAGGAGTTGCGACAAGCTTAAATACCTTGCCTGCAGCACCAGCTTCAATCTTAACGCTACCAGCACCTGCACTTGGAGCAGGAGCTGCTGCAGGTGCAGCTGCAGCTACAGGTGCGGAAGTAGATACGCTTCCACCCTTCTCTTCTACGGTTACATCATATGCTTTTCCGTTAACGGTAATTGTATAATTCTTCATCTGTAAAATCCTCCTAAATTAAAATCTACGCTTAATGGAGCGAACGACAAAGCTGTCGGTAGAAGCTCCCGTGCTGGCTGCAATAGCTGCAGCGATGACTGCGATCAATTCACTGTCATCAGAAACATCAACAGTTGCAGGTGCTGCGCTACTTGCAGGAGCTGCTGCTACAGCAGGTGCAGCCTGTGCTTTTGCCTTTTTCTTATTCTGTAAGTACGGAATAATGTTAAAAGCATAAATGCAAAGAGAAATCAGAATCAGAATTACGAATACTGTTCCCATTCCCATCAATACATTGACACCGGCACCAGCCATCAGCTCATCATCGGTGTAAACCGGAGCAATGTTGATTGCGGTAACTTCCATTGTCTTCGCATTGAAAACATAGGTCAGTGCCACATCTCTCTCATCAAATTCCATGGTAAGTACGCCAGTAACGGTCTTACCACTCTTTGTAACATTGAAGCCCTTCTCGTTGGTCTTATCTGCATAATAACCTTCGTAGGTACTCTTATAGTTACCAACGGTTGCCTGAGTTGTTGCCCATTCCTTGTATAACTCGGAAGCAATGGCACCCTCTTCACCTTCCTTAGTAACTACATTCCACTCATCATAGAGATTAGTAGTTACCGGAGCAGGATCTTCTCTACGGGAAACAGCAAGCTTGGCATTTGCTTCTGCTGCTGCTTCATCCAACTCCAACAAGTAGGATGCGGTATTCTCGGCCATCTCGTGCAACTGTCCTACGGTATACTCTCCATAAGTCATATTCTCCGTAATCACGGTACCACAAGCACTTACAGAAAGCATACTGATTAAGGCAACGGCCAAAACCAATAATTTTTTCTTCATAGAATTATCCTCTCTACTTGGTGCTGTGTTTCTTGTAGGATTCAAAAGTCTTCTTGGTATAAAGCATCTCGAATCCAGCGATTAAGTACTTTCTGGTATCCTCAAAGTTCACGATACGATCAACATAACCATGACGAGCAGCGTTGTTCAAGCCGTTCACCTTGGAAGCGAACTCATTCGCATCACCATTAATAATCTGTGCAGCCAAAGAAGGATTCATAATCTCAACCTTAGCATCCGGGAATGCGTATACCAAATCAGCGCCCATGGACTTGCTGTTCATAAGAACATAAGCAGAACCACAAGCGTTAGCAGTAATCAAATTAATCTTAGCAACGGTAGCGGATGCAAATGCGTTGGTCAGAGCAGCCAAAGCCTTAGGCAAACGACGCTCGGAGCACTGGCAATTGTTGTATCCATCTACATTAGTAAGGGTAAGTACAGGAATCTCGTAAGCATCACAATACTTAACGAAAGCAGCAGCCTTCTCACAACCATCAGCCTTCAGGACATTGCCCTTGTCAGTAGCCTGGTTACCGATAACACCAACGGTTGTACCACCCAACTGAATGAAACCGGTTACCATGCTCTTCGCATAGCCAGCCTTGGTCTCAAAGAAGAAGTGATTATCAGAAATCTCAGCAGCCAAAGCAGCTACATCGCCGCGCTTGTCAGCTAAGCCCTCTGCTGCACGATTCATATCATCATCGTTCTCATCATAAACGCCATCCTCTACATTAGAGCCAGGGATAACAGAGATGAGCTTGCGAATCTGTGCATAAATCTCTGCATCTGTACCAACAAAGTCAACGGTACCTGCATTCTCATACTGGAATGCACATGCAGAAGTATCACACTTATCTACGCTGTTTCCCTCAACAGCATCCGGAGAATTCACGAATAACTTCGCACTCTTCTCCATGAAAACAAAATCAGAAACACCGGTTAATACAGATAAACCGCCACCACAGTTGCCGAATACGGACATAATCTGTGGTACAACACCGGATGCTTCACATGCCTTGGCAAGAATTGCGCCCAATGCTTCCAAAGCATCAACAGACTCCTGAAGACGTACACCGGTACTATCCAAGAAACCGATAACCGGAGCTCCCATCTTCATAGCCATGTCATACACGCTAAGAATCTTCTTGGCATGCATCTCACCAATGGATCCACCTAATACGGATGCGTCCTGGCTAAAGACAAAAACAAGGTTGCCGTCTACCAAGCCGTGACCAATGACAACGCCGTCTGATGGTGTATCAGCTGCGTTCACATTGAAGTCTGTAGATCTGGATGTCATAAGAGATCCAAGCTCTACAAAGCTGTTGGCATCCAGTAATCCATTGATTCTCGCAGTGGCAGGACTATTTGTTCCAACACTCATGCTAATTTCCTCCATTTATATAAAAATTAAAATTTTGCGCTATGTTAATGATACCTTTTTGAACCTTTATTTTCAATGGATAAAACCAATTTTGTTAAAGAATTATCATGATTTTTTCACAAAAAAATGACCAAAAAGCAAAGTTGCCTTTTGGTCACTATATAAGACTTAAACATCTACTGTCATTCGCGTTGCTTCTGCTTCCGCTTCATTCTTGAACTCTTCTACCTGAACAGGATTCAATGCAGGTAACTCATCCAAGGATGTAACGCCGAAGGAACGAAGGAACTCTTCTGTAGTTCCAAAGAGCATTGGCTTGCCCGGAGCATCCAAACGACCAATCTCCTGTACCAACTGATACTCTACCAGCTTGCTCACCGCATGAGAGCAATCCACACCACGAATCTTCTCAATCTCAGCACGGGTTACCGGCTGCTTGTAAGCAATAATGGAAAGTGTTTCCAACAACACATCCGTCAAAGCATACTTCTTCGGCTGCTTTGCAATGCGAATCAAATATTCATAAATCTCGGATGAGGTGCACATCTGATAAGCACCTTCTAACTTTAAGATACGAATGCCACGTTTGTCGTCTTCATACTTGCGCTGCAATTCGTCACATGCATTGATGACTTCCTCTGTATCAACTTCCAGAGCTGTTGCAATCTTGTCCGGCTCAACGGAATCTCCCATTGCAAACAGAATGCCCTCAATGATCGTCAATAATTCTTTACGATCCATATTTACTCCCACACACCATTGCTATTGTTACGGTAATAGCATAACCAATAATTACTTAGGCTGCAACCAAAGATTCGATGGTGATATCATCGAACAGATTCTCCTGAACGATGGTAATCTTGCCAGCCTTCATCATCTCAAGAACAACAAGGAATGTAACGATAACCTCAACCTTGGAAGATGCATTCTCCAACACCTGACGGAAAGAGAAATGCTTGTGGGTACTTACATAGTCGTTCATGTAAGTAAGCTTTGCTTCCATAGAGACCTCTTCCTTCTTGATCTCACCGAACTTAGAACGAATCGGATCCACACGACCCTTCTGACGCTTCAATACAGCTTGGAAAATGTCGTTGAGCTGTTGTAATGTCAAATCAGAAATTAATTCCTCTACATCTACCGGCTGCTGATACGCCTGTACCTCTTCCGGAATGGTAGGAACCTTGAATAGGATATGGTCCGCATCCACCTGACGGTCACGAAGCTCGAAGGAGATGCACTTGTACATCTTGTACTCCAACAACTGCTGAACCAACTCTGCACGAGGATCCTCTTCCTCTTCTTCTGCCTGTTCATCTCTTGGCAATAACATCTTGGACTTGATGGACAACAAGGTTGCTGCCATTACCAGGAACTCACTCATTACGTTAAGATCCTGCTTCTTCATCTCATCAATGTACTCCAAATACTGCGCTGTAATGTCAACGATTGGAATATCGTAGATGTTAACTTTGTTCTTATCAATCAAATGTAAAAGTAAATCTA
Organism: Lachnospiraceae bacterium; assembly: GCA_024690265.1. Classification (GTDB taxonomy): domain Bacteria; phylum Bacillota; class Clostridia; order Lachnospirales; family Lachnospiraceae; genus XBD2001. The sequence continues at coordinate 5,178 of JAILCW010000060.1, forward strand.
ATGGTCCTTCAAAAGCTTGAAGCTTAACCTGTAACTCCATTTCTAGCTCCCCGTTTCTAATAACGTTTTAACACTACTCACACATTATATAGCGGTTGAAGATAAAATTCAAGTCTCGACCACTATATGTAGTGGTCATAGGCATAAAGCGAGCCAAGATACCTATATATTTCTGTAGCGAGCGTGTGAGAACGCCGGCACTTAGTCGGTGCTCTGCAGCGACTTATGTGTCCGCTGCGTTTGAACCCGCAGCGAGAGCGATCTCGCGGGAAATATATAGGTAACTTGGCCCGCGTAATAACCTAGCAAATTACAACTTGGAGTATCCGTATCCGTTGACCATCGCCTCAAGTGGAGTGCCCTGCTTGCAGAATGGACAATCATGCGGTGCATAGGTTGCATATCCCGGCAGGTCTTCCTGATCGAACAGCGGATAAACCTTGGTACCATCGATATCGGTGGTGGTACTAAAGATAGCAGCAACACCTTGAATGATACCGCCATAATATTCGATACACTCAAGACTGCGCTTAACGGTCTCACCGGTGGTCATGGTTGCAACCAATAGTAGAACATTCTTGCCTTCGATGGAAGGACGAATGTTCTCACGGAACATGAATTGATGGATACTGTTCTCTTCCGGTTCTACCACGTACATAGTCTCATGTGCATTGGTCATACGGAAATCGCCCCGCTCCAACTCTTGTCCCAGAAAGGCTCCCAGCACTTCCGTACCATCCAAACAAACAATGGTATCCACCGTTTCCACATTGTGAAGTAACTTCTGACGAAGGGAACGAGCAGCCTCCTGTGCCTCGGACACACGAACTTTCAGTCGAGTAACATCAATGTAGTAATTGATGTGAGACTGACTGGTAGCAAAATGTCCCTGCGTCGCATTGATGGTAACCTGCTGATCACTTCGGGCGTAAAACTTCACCATACGAGTTCTGATATCATCCTGTTGCATACAAAAACCCCCTTCTCCTAAAGATTAATGCTTGCCTGTTGAACCAAATCCCCCTGCGCCACGCTCGGTATCATCCAATTCATCTACCGTATCAAATTCCACTGCCAAGAAAGGAACCACAACCAACTGTGCCACCTTCTGTGACGGCTCTACGGTACGAACCACGTTGCTGTCGTTGTGTAATGCGACCTTAACCTCCCCACGGTAGTCCGCATCAACAACACCCACACAGTTCGCTGGGCGTAAGCCCTCTTTGGAAGATAAACCGCTGCGAGCAAATATACCACCGAAATATCCGGCCGGAACTGCTATAGCAATGCCGGTACCAATCATCTTGGTCTCACCCGGTTCGATGGTCACCGGTGCGTCTAAGTCAGCAAACAGATCATAGCCTGCCGCATAATCACTTCCACGCTCCGGAACTTTTGCTGTATCCGTTAACTTTTTTATCTTCATCTCCATTATAAATGTTCACCTCTATGAATTCCACGATAATAATTCGCTCTCAGCCTTTTTGTTACGAGTCATCAGTGTCTCCACCGCATCACGAGCAGAAGCGCCGTCAAATAAAACCGCATTTACCTGCTCAATAATCGGAAGTTCCACACCGTACTTCTGGCCTAGGGCAAGGGCAGACTTTGCAGAATAAACACCCTCTACCACCATCTGTACTTTGTCCATGGCATCCTGAACGCTCATGCCTTCACCGATATACACACCGGCCTTGCGGTTACGGCTGTGACGAGAGGAACAGGTAACAATCAAATCACCGATTCCGGTTAATCCATTCACCGTTTCAAACTTGCCACCCATAGCAACAGCCAAAGAAGTAATCTCCTTGACGCCACGGGTAATCAGTGCAGCCTTGGCGTTGTCTCCGAAACCAAGACCATCGGACATACCGGCAGCCAGAGCGATGACGTTCTTCAGGGAACCACCAAGCTCAATGCCCTTTACATCCGGGCTGATATAAACACGGAAAAACTCGTTCATGAATAATTCCTGAGTCAAAAGCGCCAACATACGGTCCTCGGCGCCGGCAACAATGAGAGTCGGAAGGCCTGCAACCACTTCCTCAGCATGGGAAGGGCCACTAAGAACACCAACAACCGCATCCGGAAGCTCATCATTGATAATCTCGCACTGGGTAAATAAGGAACCGTCCTCGATGCCCTTTGCCACAGTGATAATACGCTGACCACTGGGAATCAACCCCTGCAACTTATGAGATGTCTCACGGGTTGCCGTAGAAGGAACTGCCATCACCAGCAAATCCTTATCACGAACTGCCTCTTCCAAAGAAGCTGTATATTCTAACTCTTCCGGAAGCGTAATTCCCGGCAGCTTGTCATTCTCTCGAGTCTTATATAACTGATCTACCTGAGACTGTTTGTGAGACCAAAGCACTGTATGATGTCCGTTTTTGCAAAGTACCGAAGCCAAAGCCGTGCCCCAGCTACCGGCTCCGATGACAGATACTTCTGCCATAATTATTCTCCTTCTTTCGCCTTGTTACTGTGAAAGGAAATCTTATTCTCCGTACCAGATAACAAGCGCATGACGTTACTACGATGTAAGAAAATGGAAAGTGCAGCCAATGCCGCAACAATAATGGTCATCTCCAAATAGTAAGGATTGCTCTCATACAATCCATCTACGAATCCAAACACGATAACCTGTGCAACAAATGCCAGCATAGCAATAATGGAGCCCAGAGAAACATAACGTGTCAAGGCAACCAAGCCAATGAAAACTACTGCTTCAATCCAGAAACATTTTGGAAAAATCGCAATCAATAGTCCCAAAGTCGTAGCAACACCTTTGCCGCCCTTAAACTTCATAACACAAGGAAAATCGTGTCCCAAAACAGCACCTGCCGCACCATAAATCATCAACAGGTTCTGTGCATTCACATCCTCAATGCGACCATGGAATACCAGCCATACAACGAGTGCTGCAAGAATAGCCTTAAATACATCACAAAGCAAAGTGATTACGGCATAAGGAACACCAAGCACACGCAGTGTATTGGTGGTACCGATATTACCGCTTCCCTCTTTACGCAAATCTCGATGCTTTAACTTGCCAATCAAATATCCGGATACAAACATACCACAGACATAACCAATTGCTAGAGAAATCAATCGCTCTAAGATCATTATTTGTCGTCTTCCTTTCGCTCTCTCGTAATGAATCGAAGCGCGGTACCGCGGAACCCAAAGGCATCACGGATCCGGTTCTCTAAATATCGTACATAGGAAAAGTGCATCAATTCCTTGTCGTTGACAAAAATAACAAAGGTTGGTGGCTTAACCGCAACCTGCGTGGTGTAGTAAATCTTGAGGCGACGGCCCTTGTCAGAAGGTGGCTGCTGTAAGGAAACTGCCTCTGCCACAATCTCGTTCAAGACACCGGTCTGTACACGCATCGCATTGTTCTCAAGAACCACATCAATCATCTCATAAATCTTGCCCAGGCGCTGTCCGGTCTCAACAGAGATAAAGAGAATCTCTGCATAAGGCATAAAGCTAAGAATCTGGCGAATCTTATTGGTGTGCTCCTTCATGGTCTTGTCATCCTTCTCGATGGCATCCCACTTATTGACACAGATAATGATACCCTTGCCACGCTCATGTGCGATACCGGCAATCTTGGCATCCTGCTCCGTAACGCCTTCAGTTGCATCAATCATAAGAAGAACAACATCCGCCTTTTCAACAGCAGCAACCGCACGAATGATACTGTAGCGCTCCAGCTCTTCCTTAATCTTACTCTTACGACGAAGTCCGGCGGTATCAATAAAGATATAGTCCTTGCCATGATACTTGACCTTGGTATCAACGGCGTCACGCGTGGTACCTGCAATATCAGACACGATTACACGCTCTTCACCAACTAACTTATTAACCAAAGAGGACTTACCAACGTTAGGCTTACCAATGATGGCAACCTTCGGAATCTCCTCCTCTTCATCGGAAGCGCTGTGCTCCGGAAAATGCTCAATGACTGCATCCAACATATCGCCAAATCCCAACAGGGATGCAGCAGAAACCGGATGAGGATCACCGATACCAAGATTATAGAATTCATACACATCCGGCATGAACTTCTCAAAATCATCCACCTTGTTAACAACAAGAACAACAGGCTTGTTGGAACGGCGAAGCATGTCCGCAACCTTAGAATCAGAATCCACCAATCCCTGACGAACATCTACAAGGAAGATAATTACGTCTGCCGTATCGATAGCAATCTGTGCTTGCTCGCGCATCTGGCTTAAGATAATATCCTTGGTATCCGGCTCAATACCACCGGTATCAATCATGGTAAAATCCTTGTCCAGCCAGCTTACGTCCGCATAGATACGATCTCTCGTTACGCCCGGTGTATCCTTAACTATGGAAATACGTTCTCCTGCCAGCGCATTAAAAAGTGTGGACTTTCCAACATTTGGACGACCAACAATTGCAACTACTGGTTTGCTCATATGTCACCTAAACTTTCTATAATAAATATACAATCTACGAATTCTTATAATCAGTTCTTATCGAGGATATTGTTACGGATGGTGTCGTGACGTGGGTGTAACAACGCATCCACAAGGTCCCCGCCGCTTGATTTTACAATATCGATTGGTACTTGTAAAGAATCCTCAACCTGCTCTACCGTCACGTCATCTAAGAACACATTCTCGCCCATTCGAAGCATATTCGAAGGCAAATACAACCGTTCTCCAAGCTCCTGCCCCTTCAACTGAGCAATCAGATCCTGACCGGTAATCAGACCACTGACGGTAATACGTTCACCAAAGAAATTGTTCACAATGGTATAGTTGTGAATCTTAATCTTCGGGAACTTCTTCTCAAAATCACGACTCATCTGCTCGATAAAAGGAGCCGCCAGCTTGCCGGAAGCCATAGAGACTTCCCGCTTCCTCAGCATGAACTTGTGAGCATGAGCCAATGCCTCATAGAACTCATCATGCAATAGACGAAGCATACCAACGCCGTTCTCCAACTGAATGTAGCCATCGTAACGCTCTGCTTCCGGAAGTGGAAGCTCTGCGGTCAGATACCATTCATCCGAAGCCTGCACAAAGTGGTCTCCATAAATCTCGAAGCTCTTTTGCTGCCACTTCTCGATAATCTCAATGACCTTGCGGGCATCTTCCTTTTCAAAGGGCTCTAATGGTTCTAGGCCTTCACGGTACTTGGTAAGGCCAACGGGAACGATGGACAAGCTCTCCATCAGCGGATGAAACTGGAACAAATCACCAATGGTACGATCCAGCTCCTCTCCGTCGTTGATGCCCTTGCACAGAACCACCTGGGAATTCATCTCCAGGCCAGCGTCATGAATCTTCTGAATCTTCTCTAAGATATCTCCTGCAAAACGATTGTGCAGCATGCGACAGCGTAGCTCCGGATTGGTTGCATGCACCGAAATATTAATAGGTGCCAAGTGATAATCAATAACGCGCTGCAAATCCGCATCCTTCATATTGGTAAGGGTTACATAATTGCCCTGCAGGAACGAAAGACGGGTATCATCATCCTTGAAGTACAAGGTCTCGCGCATGCCCTTCGGCATCTGGTCGATAAAGCAGAACATACACTTGTTGTGACAAGAACGGTAATCATCCATCAAACCATTCTCAAACACAACGCCCAAGTCTTCCCCCAACTCCTTGGTCAGGTGATACATCTTGGTATTCTGATTACAATCCAGGACTTCAATATCCAACGTCTCGTCATCGGAATAATAATGGTAATCAAAAATATCCTTGAGCTTATGTCCATTGATGGCCAGCACCTGTTCTCCCGGCTGCATTCCGGCACGTTCTGCCGGTGAATCCGCCGTAATACTGGCAATCATATGTGTTGCTTCTGACATAAAACTACTCCTCAATCATCAAAAATGCACCCAGGTTGCCACGCTTGCCGTTGCTGGCACGGTGAGAAAACAATTCCTTGCTGTTACAGCAGGTGCATACATTAGTTACTGCAATGTGTTCCGGAAGAACACCATATTCTAATAGAACCACCTCATTGGCTCTCCACAAATCCAGCTTGTACTTGTGGTCCAATACTTCATTAGAACTATGACCATAGGGGAATCCCAGGTCCTTAAGAATCTCCGGATGCCCAGGAAATGCATCGGTAAATGCCTCTGCTACGTCGGAAGAAACCTCATAGCAATCCTTGCAAATGGAAGGACCAATGGCACAGAATACATCCTCCGGCTTGGTTCCATAATGCAGGTTCATCTCCTGCATTGTTGCCTTGCCCATACGTCCCACAGTGCCTCTCCATCCGGAGTGAGACAATCCAATGGCACGATGCACCGGATCAATAAAGTAAAGCGGAACGCAATCAGCATAAAAGGTTGCAAGAACAACCCCCGGCTCGTTGGTAATCAAACCATCCACATCCGAATAAGCTCTCGGACGGGTAACACCAAATCCGGAAGCCGGCCGTCCCACTTTATGAACCGTTGTTGTGTGCGTCTGATCACTGGTGACCACATCCTCCGGGTGTTTGCCAAAGTAAGAAGCCACGCGTCGATAATTCTCCATGACCTTATCTCGATCATCACCACGGGTAAAGCTTAGGTTCAAGGATTCAAAGACGCCTTCACTGACACCACCGGCACGGGTGGTAAAACAATGACGGAATCCCTCCAAATCTTTGAACAAATCAAACGTCAAAAGAGGGAGTTCTCCTCCCCCGAAATCATGCATAATTGTATTGTAAATATGTGCGTCGTTCTTATAATTCATCTTCCATACCCTACATAAGAAAAGGCATTCTGAAACAGCTGAATGTCCTCTCCCAAAATTGCTACTACATCAAATCGTACTGATACATTGTCAAGACAGCCATGGCTCATCAAATAGTAAGATGCCACAGCTGAGATTTTCTTTTGCTTGGCATATCCCACAGCCTCCACCGGAAGTCCCCGATTGGTGGTGCGTCGGTATTTGACCTCTAAAAAAACTAAATAGGAGCCATCCCGCGCAACGATATCCACTTCTCCGATACGGCAACGATAATTCATCTGTAGAATCTCATATCCACGAGATTGCAGATACTCCGCCGCCCGTTGTTCGTAGGAACCACCCTTGGTTCGTAAATTCTCCACCGACTACTCCCATCTAACGATCATGTTCTGCCAGCTTCTGGCGAACCTTGTCCATGCCATCTACAAATACCAAAATCTGAGCAACTACCTCATACAAATCCGGAGGAATTGCTTCTCCGATTTCCAATTTGGACAAGGTCTCAGCCAACTTATCATCCTTGTAAAAAGGAACGTCATTCTCCTTTGCAGCAGCAATAATTCGCTCTGCAACCGCACCCTTTCCGGAAGCAAGAATCTTCGGTGCGTCATCCCCCGGTGCATAAGATAATGCAACGGCTGTTTTGTTCTTGTCAAATCCCTGTTCTGCCATGTTGCACTCCTACGCTCTAACATCAAAGGAATAACGCTGGATTGGACCACCGGTCTTCACATCCTTCATAAGGAAATCCTCAACGAAATTCACATCATTGGAATCGTTGATGACGTCAACCTGACAGTGGTATCCCAAATTATTCAGCTTTTCCTCCAACAAATGTATATTGTTCTGAACTAACTGGAAGGAAATCTCATCCTCCAAATAAAACTGTGTCTTCACATCCTTGTTCTTCAGACGAACAGCGATGTCCGTAGAGCCCAAGTGTTCCAAATCAAAATGCAAAAAGGCACTAACCTCATCATCCTCACCCCGAGCATGCTTACGGTTGGTATACACATACAAATCCCCGGTGGTATGCTGATGATTCAGCTGCAACGGCAACTGAACGTAAGTGTACATCTGATTGATTTCCGTGATAAAGGACAGATTGTCCCGGATACCGGCTGCCGTCTGCGTCACAACGTTGGCTGAATCCGTCACACGATGAGCCGCCTGCTGTAAGCGCTCCGTATCCTGATTGATTTTGCGATATAACTCTTCAATCTTGCCCGGCTGGGTAATCTCTTCCGGCTCCAAAGTCCACTCCTTGGCAAAAAGCTCCTTGAACAAGCCGTTATATGCATCCGACTTCACCAACCGCATCACATCTGCCTTGGTGATATTGGTATGCGTATCCATGTAATTGGTTAGCTGCTTCATAACCTCAGCCACCGGAAGCTCCGGCTTCAGAGCACCATTGGTGTCAAAATCCTGCGGATAGGTCTCTGTAAATCCTGGAAACTGTCGAACCAACTGGGTCAACTCCTGCGACTGGGACGGTTGCAATGCATTACCCAAAGTTCCCTTGTCATAGCTTGCCCCATCTAGCTCTGCTACCAATTTGCCAAAGGCATCGCTCTGCCCAACAGTCTCCGACAAAGGCTCTTCAGCGGAAATAGTAATTTCATACGGAGTAGGTGCTGCAGTAGTACCGCCAACTGCGGTCTCAGTAGTCCCCTGCGTTGTTGTAGAAACAACATTCGCCTCGCTGCTCTCTACCTGTGCCATCTGCTCCATCAAGGAGGCCGCCTGGGTATTGGCATAGTTGGCAGGCTCTGCAATGGTTGCCGCCTCTCCGGATACCGCCTGTAGTCCGGCCTGGGTCATCACCATCTCCTGAGGCTTGTCAAAAATGCCCTCCACCAATGTCTTCTGGAACGCAATCACCGTTTCCTTGGACACATCCTCACCATCTAAGAGGGTCGGAATCTCCCGTGCCAAGTCCTCTACGGTTTTCAAAATAGCACCCTCGCTATTCTGATAGTTCTCAAATTGTGCTGCCATGCCATCGGTCACCGGAATTCCCAGCTTGTTCAAGGAAACCACCGTATGTACATCAGCCTGTGGATGCAAGGTAACCTGACGAGACATATCAATCACACTCTTAGCATCAATCGGCATCTGCTCTTTCATCATGGCATTAACCATGTTGAGGGTCTTCTCATTCACCGGGAGATTGGCAGCATCTAACGCATTCAACAGAGTCGGATTATTGGCTGTGCCAATGGAAATGGGCTTAATCTGAATCAAGCCACCTTCATTGGACTTCACCTGAAAAAACACAGACTGACCCTGTACCAATTGCACACCCTTGTCCAGTCTGGCTGTAATATTCTGCCCACTGCTAAGTCCTAAGACCACCGTTCCATTCTTCATGGAATTCACAGTTCCCTCAAACACCTGGCCCTCTTGCAGACCGGCCACGGTCTTGGTTAACTGCTCGATGCCTTTGGTCTTGGTAGAAATCTCACTGCCAGCCGCCAACGAGTTCTGATATTGATTTACAAGATCTGAAATCTGCATTGACATTACTTATAAGCCTCTCCCATGCTCTCTAAGAAGCTACGGCGATGAATCGGTGTCACCCCGTAGGTTCTTAACGCTTCATAATGTTCTTTGGTTCCATATCCTTTATGACCTGCAAATCCATACTCTGGATACTGCTTGTCATATTCGATCATCATTCGATCCCTGGTAACCTTGGCAATAATGCTGGCGGCGCCAATAGAAAAGCTCTTGGCATCCCCCTTAATAATCGGTACCTGCGGAATCTCAACAGCCGGAATGGTCACTGCGTCGTTCAGCAGCACATCCGGTGTTACTCCCAACTCAGCAATAGCCATACGCATTGCTTCGTAGGTTGCCTGCAAAATGTTAATCTCATCAATTCTCTGTGGTGTTGCAATTCCAACACCTACCGCAAGGGCCTTGTCCATGATTTCATCATAGAGCTCCTCACGCTTGGCTGCAGATAGCTTCTTGGAATCATTGATATAGAGAATGTCACAGTCCGGATCAAAAATCACAGCCCCGGCCACCACCGGACCAGCCAATGGACCACGACCAGCCTCATCAATACCGCATACCAGTCGCATCCCCTGATTCCAGTAGCCTCGCTCGAACTGCTTCAGTCTATCCATACGAGCAATCTCTGCATACTGCTTCTCAACCATCTTGCGGGCACGATCCACCAGCTTCACAACACCAGGACGTTCATCCACCTGATAGGTATCGATAAAGCCAGCCAACGCACTGATATCGCAAGCCTTCAGTTCTGCAGTAATCTCACTAATCTTCTTGTCTGCCATGTCTGCCTCTATTCTACTTTGCCCATTTCATTGAATGGATAAATACGTACCCAAGCACGTCCAATCAAATCATCTCTGGACACATTGCCTACATCCTCAAAACGGCTATCCTCGCTGTTGTTGCGATTGTCACCCATAACAAAGTACTCATCCTCACCAAGAGTAATCTCTGTTCTGGCACGTCCCGGATTAAGAATCACTTCACGACCATAGGACTCATGAAGTACCTCACCATTAATATAGATGGTACCATTGTCATCGATACGAACCTTCTCACCCGGCAAACCAATGATGCGCTTAATATAGTAGACTTTGGAACCCTGGAAAGGGAAAACGACTACATCAAAACGCTCCGGGTCATGGAAACGATAACTAATCTTGTCAATAATAAGGTTGTCCCCATTACTGAGGGTACTCTCCATGGATGATCCACTTACGACAGTCCGCTGTCCCACATAATGCAGGAACAAAAAAATAATCACAAATACAGCAGCCAAATAGATCACCGTACTGATAATCTCGCGACGCAACTCTTCACGGGTTAACGGGCGATCTTCTTCTAATTCTTTTGCAAATTCTTCTCTTAATTTGTTTCTCTCTGATGTCATGAGAATTCCTCTCGTCTCCTAAGATTGTGGTGACTGAAGGGATCTAGCTCCCAACTTACCACTTCGAAAATCATCCAAAAACAGCTTGGCACAGCGTTCATAATCCAGCTCGCCACCGGACTTAATACAATTCTTGAAGGTTGCAATCTCACCTAATATTTCGGCAGGTTGCTTGGATTCGTCCACCTGATACTTCTCAGAAAGGATGCCCGGATAACGCTGAATCAACAGCGTAATCAACTCCATGGATAACTCCTCCAGACCCAGAATCTCATCACGAACAGAGCCGATGCTAGCCAACAGAATACCCACTTGCGGGTCTTCGAACTTGGGCCACAAGATACCAGGAGTATCAAGAAGCTCCAAGCTCTTGCTAAGCCTAATCCACTGCTTGCCCTTGGTAACGCCAGGCTTGTTACCGGTCTTGGCAGAAGCCTTGCCGGAATAAGAGTTAATGAATGTAGACTTTCCGATATTGGGAATACCGGCTACCATAGCACGAATCGGGCGATTCTTGATGCCACGACGAGCATCACGCTCACGCTTGGCTTTGCAGGCCTCCTCAACAATCGGGTCCACACTACGTACATTCTTGCGCTCTCTAGCATCAATCATGGCAACATGTAATCCCTGGGACTCATAATAAGATTTCCAGGCACGGGTCACAGCGGGATCCGCCAGATCACACTTATTCAAAATCATCAGTCTGGCCTTGCCATTGGCCAACTTGTCAATATCCGGATTGCGGCTGGCCTGTGGTGCACGTGCATCCACCAACTCAATCACCAGATCAATGAGCTTCATATCCTCCTGCATCTGGCGAACCGCCTTGGTCATATGACCGGGATACCATTGTATCTCCATACTATACCTCACTAATTAACTAAACCGAAGTTCGACCAGGTGGTGTTCCACCAAACCTTGCCCACAATATCCTTCTGAGAGATATTGCCAATGGTTGCATATCGACTATCCTCGGAATTATTACGATTATCACCCAACACGAAGTATTCATCCTCTCCCAGGGTCATCTCATTGATAGCCAGTCCCGGCTCCGTAATGGCATCATGAACCTTGATATCAGAATAAACTTCGCCATTGACATAAATCTTGCCGCCGGCAATCTGAACCGTATCCCCCGGAACGCCAATGATACGCTTAATAGAGTATCGTGCATTCAGGTTCCCCTCCGGCAAAA
>JAILCW010000111.1 GCA_024690265.1 Lachnospiraceae bacterium
TAGCAATACCACCGCAGATAGTTCCTACGGTCCATCCGGCCACTGACGGGAGAATAAGCCCCATCATATAGGAAAAAGTCACCGGTCGGTCACGGCTGACGGATACAGCAAAAATCTCATCTGTCACACCATAGGACATGATTAGTCGCTTGCCGGTATGACAATCCTTATGCAGTTTCTGTGTCAGGGATAAGCTCATGAGGGCATAGCGCAGGTTGATGACCAACTGGGTTAGGAACATCTCCACGTATGTTGTACCTGCAACAATCAGTTGCAATCCGGCAAACTGTCCCGCGCTGGTGACATTCACCAGGGAGATAAGTCCCGCCATCCATGGGGAGATGCCGGCCTTGGCCGCCATAATGCCAAAGGTGAAGCTGACGCTAAAATACCCGATGGCGATAGGTAGGGAGTCTCTGGCTCCCAATAAGAATTCAGTTGTAGGTGTAATCTTTTTTTCTTCCATAATGTCTTCATTATAGGAAGAAATCCACATTTTCACAAGACATGGGGCACAAAAAGTGATAGTATAAAAAACAGAGTAATTGTTGTGTTTCCAACAGGGACACGAGAGATATTGCAAGGAGGAAAACGAGATGGGAGAAGAGCTTAAGAAAAAGGGCAAAGGTTTTGCCACAGAATTTCGTGAATTTATCATGCGTGGTAACGTGCTGGATTTGGCAGTCGGTGTCATCATTGGTGGTGCATTCCAGGGAATCATTAATTCTTTGGTTAACGACATTATTATGCCACTGATTTCCGCACTTACCGGTGGCATTGATTTTACCAACTGGTTCGTTGCATTGGATGGCCAGGAGTATAAGACCTTGGCAGCAGCACAGGATGCCGGCGCTGCAACCTTGAATTACGGTACATTTATTACCGTGATTATTAACTTCCTGTTGATGGCATTGGTTGTATTCTGCTTGGTTAAGGCATTGAATAAGGTGGCTGACCGCGTGAAGAAGGATGAGGCCGCTGAGGAGGCTGCTGATCCAACAGAGAAGGAGTGCCCATACTGCAAGTCCATGATTCCGATTGGAGCAGTAAAATGTGCACATTGTACTTCTGATGTGGAATAGTACACAAATGGACAACTGATCTTATGTGCAACTAGTCTCTTTTGCAACAAGTTGTGGTGTAGTAAAATAATATACACATGTAAACGTTGCTTGGGAGAGCATGACATGAGAATAATTCAAATCACAGTGTCGGATACATTCCGGGATACAATAGAAACATGGGCAGATGAGATTCACGTTGCGGATCACTCTGCCCTTTTTCATATTTATGCGCCCTATGATATGCCAGATAGTGCAGCTAAGGCGGAGCAGGTTTGCAATGTGATTCGGGAATACTTCCCGACGGTTCCTGTGGTTGGCTGTAGTGCCACCGGTGAAATCGTAGACGGACGGATGACCAGTTCGGAAATTGCGGTTACTCTGATGTTGTTTGAATCGCAGGATACTCATGTGGAGGTGCTGACCTACTACGAGATTCGTGATGAGATGAATGCGTCTGATTTGCTTCGTTATATTTCCAACATGGAGCACCTACAAGGTGTGGAAATCCTTACCTCTGCGGTGTATGAACGCTTGGAATCCACCGGTGCAGTGTTGGATCATTTGCCGGAGCATGTAGAAATATTTGGCTCAGTCGCAGTTGGTGATGAGACGCATCCGGCTTATGTGTTTTCCAGAGGTCATGAGGCTTCTACGGAGGGCACGGTGTTTGTTTTTTACATCGGCGAAGACTTGCATCTGTCCTCCAGCCGCATGTTCGGTTGGAAGTCCATCGGATATCCGTTGGAGGTTACCCGTTCGGAGGGCTCGGTGGTGTATGAGTTGAATCACAAGCCGGCTTATGAAGTATACAATCATTATCTCCACATTGAAAAGGGAGAGCATTTCTTCTATGAGGCGCTGGAGTTCCCGTGGGAGGTGGAGGTAGACGAGGAAACAGGCGGCTACATTCGTCATGCTAAATCCGTCAATTCCGATGGATCTATTGTGATGTCCTCCAACATTCCACAGGGCAGTAAGGTGCGTCTGGCTTACGGCGATCCGCGGCGCATGGTGGAACAAACCATTCAGGCAGGATTGGATGTGCAGAAATTCGGCCCCCAGGTTTTGTTGCTTGTGAACTGTATGGGACGCATGCTGTTTTGGGGAAACCGCTCTGGCGAGGAAGTGTCCTCTCTGTCCAAGTACGTTCCGGTTACGGGATTTAGTGCTTTGGGGGAGATTATGCGTACCAACGGCACCACGCTGCTAAACAACCTATCGATTGTTGCAGTAGCTATGCGAGAGGGCCCGATTCAAAAGATGCCTTCGTTGAATTTTGAACGGATGGCTTCGAAAAAGTCTCTGCCAATAACGGCAAGACTGGCGATTTTTATCAATACCATTACCGAAGAGTTGATGGAGAAGAATCAGCAGCTCAATGAAGCACTGTACAAGATTTCTCATGATTATCTAACCCATCTTTTGAATCGTGGTGCCATTGAGCGCATGATTGTGGAGTCTAAAGATAATAAGCTGATTGGACCGGAGGATGATTGGTATCTGGTAATGTTTGACATTGACGATTTCAAGCTGATCAACGATACCTACGGTCATGGTACCGGTGATCAAGTACTTGAGGACGTTGCCAATTATATGATTCCATTGGTTAAAAATAATCCGAAGCTGGATGTTGGCCGCTGGGGCGGTGAGGAGTTTATGTTCTTTGGATTTGGATACACCGACGAGGAAATCCTTCAGATTGCGGAGACCCTTCGCTGCAAGGTAAAATCACCGGAGGTAATGCGGCATCCGATTTCGGCGAGTATTGGTATTACCAAGCATCGGGGCGATGAGCCGGAGCTGGATACCATTAACCGCGTGGATGAACTGTTATATCGGGCTAAGAATCAGGGCAAGGATCAGATTTGCGCTGATTTATAATTGAAAAGGATAGGTAAGTGGCAGGCTTTTCGGGCTTGCCACTTTTTTATGTACATAAGATGAAAAAGTGTCACTTGATTTCCACTATATGGGGTGTATAATAATGAACAGAACCACAAGATATAGATATTCAAGGGCAATAATGACAAAGTAGCACGATATCTTGAGTGAGAAGGCGTATGAAGCTTTATGGATTACAGAAGTTAACATTACTGGATTATCCGGGTAAGACAGCTTGCACGGTATTCCTGGGGGGATGCAACATGCGGTGTCCATTTTGCCATAACATGGAATTGGCAGAGGGGAAGATGGAGCCGCAGTTGAGCGAAGAGGACTTCTTTGCTTTTCTAGAGAAAAGGGCAGGGCTTTTGGATGGCGTAGCCATCACGGGGGGAGAGCCTACCTTGTCACCAGATCTTCCAGAATTTATGAAGCGAATACGAGACATGGGATTTTTGGTTAAGCTGGATACCAACGGACTGCGGCCTGCAGTGTTAGAGGATATCTTGGATCGTGGCCTGGCGGATTATGTGGCCATGGATGTTAAGAATTCCCTGGAGAAGTATGGGCAGACGGTTGGAATTCCAACGATAGATACCACAGCTATTACCAGGAGTATTGCCATCATTCAAGAGAAGGCGCCTGACTACGAATTTCGAACCACTGTGGTAGCGCAGTTCCATACCAGTGAGGATATGGAACGAATCGGAGTCATGCTTCGGGGGGCGAAGAGGTATTTTTTGCAGAACTTCGAGATGAGCGAGATGGTGCCATGTCGGGTGCTATCGCCGGTATCAAAGGAGGAGCTGCAGCGCTTTGCCGAGGTTTTGACCGGAAGCGTGGAAGAAGTGGGTATCCGTGGACTATAAGTATGAAAAGGAGAGGGACATGTATCAAGTAGTTAAAAGAGATGGGGCGATTGTAGAGTTTGATATTTCTAAGATTGCAGGAGCTGTCGCCAAGGCGTTTGACGCACAGGAGCGTGCCTACAATCAGGGGATTGTAGATATGATTGCTCTGCGGGTTACATCGGATTTTGAGGAAAAGGTTGAGAACGGATGTATCACCGTAGAGAACATTCAGGATAGTGTAGAGCGGGTGCTTTCAGAAGCGGGGTATGCAGACGTTGCCAAGGCTTACATTCTGTATCGTAAGCAGCGTGAAAAGGTTCGTAACGTTGGCAGTGCACTTCTTAACTACAAGGAACTTGTGGAAAACTATCTCGG
>JAILCW010000120.1 GCA_024690265.1 Lachnospiraceae bacterium
AGAACTGCTGCAGGAGGGGTCTTGGTGATGAAGCTAAAGCTTCTGTCTGCATAAACAGTGATGATAGTAGGAACGATGGTATCTCCCATATCAGCTGTCTTAGCGTTGAACTGCTTTGTAAACTCAACGATGTTTACGCCATGCTGACCAAGTGCTGGTCCAACAGGTGGTGCAGGTGTTGCTTTACCAGCAGCAATCTGTAACTTGATATATCCTTCAATTTTCTTTGCCATTGGAAATGTTTCCTCCTTAATTCATTTTCTCTACGTCCATAAAATCAATCTCGACCGGAGTCTCACGGCCGAATAATTCGACGTTAATCTTGACGGTCTGCTTGCTGACGTTAACCGACTGAATAACACCGACAGTGTCCTTCCACACACCACCGATAACAGATACGGTATCGCCCTCTGCAAAATCGACCTCGACGTCTACGTTGTCTCTGATCCCCAGGGATCTCATCTCTACGTCGGTCAACGGTACCGGCTTGCTTCCCGGGCCAACAAATCCAGTTACGCCACGGGTATTGCGTACGACATACCAGGTATCGTCATTCATAATCATATTGATGAGCACATATCCTGGAAACATCTTCTTAGAAACAGACTTCTTGGAGCCATTCTTCAATTCCACTACATCCTGCATCGGAACACGAACTTCCAAAATCTGGTCTTCTAAGTGACGGTTCTCAACGGTCTTATCAATAGTTGCCTTTACCTTATTCTCATAGCCGGAATAGGTATGAGCAACATACCATTGTGCCTCTGCCATATACCAAAGCCTCCTAATTATAAATTCACTAGAAAATCAACGCCAAGCTTGATAACCATATCAAAAAATACGATTAACAAAGCAATAACAACTGAAACAACGATTGTTGCTGTAGACTGACGAAATACCATGCTGCGATCCGGCCAAAAAATCTTGCCGAACTCAGCCTTCAGTCCGTCTAAGCGATCTGCAAAAGATTTCTTTTCATTTGAAGTAGTCTCTGCCATATCGTGTCACTCCTTACTTCGTTTCCTTGTGTAAAGTGTGTCTCTTACAGAAACGGCAATACTTCTTCGTTTCCATACGATCTGGATGAGTCTTCTTGTCTTTTGTCAGATTGTAGTTTCTCTGCTGGCACTCTGTACATGCTAGCGTAATCTTTGTGCGCACAACTTCCACCTCCAAATTCTTAATAATTGCGGTCTTCTGCACGCCTAATTTTAGGCATAAAAAAAAGACCTAAACTTCCATCGCCGTAATAATGTATCACAGGTGTCAAGTCCATGTCAATCTATTTTTACGATTTGGAAGGTATTTTGTCTCTCACTTTTCTTATTATAATAAAAGAAAAAATATTTTCAATTATTTTTCAAAAAGGGGTTAAATTTTCTCATAATATAGTCGATAATGAAATTAGATAGCCATAACTCTGTTTACAAGGAGGTGAAGTCACATGGATGTGAATATGATCAGGAATTATGGTAGCATGATGCCAGGTTCTGTTGGTACACCTCGCGGGCCACAGGGTCCTAAGGGAAAAGGAAGTCCCAAATCCAAAAAGATAGCGGAAGATTCCTATACTCCAGCAAAACTTGACAAAGCGGAACGCAAGAGCACTCCGGAAGCCGGTCTTTCCGAAAAGGCGAAGAAAGTTCTCGAGAATCTGCGACAGAAGTTCACAGATACCGATTTCTTTGTTTCCGGACCGGGCCGGGACGCACAGTCTCTTCTGAACGGAAGTACGCAGGAATATTCTGTTGTCCTTTCTAATGAAGAATTGGAGCGTATGGCAGACGACGAAAACTATGCAGCAAAGAAGTCCGAGCAAATTCAGTCAGTTATGGACATGACCAAGTCCTTTGTAACTGACAACGGTTTCGACTCCCAGTTTGGCAAGATGAATGATACCGTTCTGAAAAATCTTGGATTTACGTTCAACGATGATGACACGACTACTTTCTTTGCAGAGGTCGAGCGTACCACGTTGCCGATTATGAGACAGCGACTGGAAGCCGCTTCGCAGGACGATTTAGCTAGCAAAATGCAGAGCATCGATTGGGAAGCCCTCTTTATGGACCGCATCCAGCATCCGTTTAATTCACAGGCATAAAAAGTACCCTTGTAGCACCTGATAAGTACTGCAAGGGTATTTTTTGTGCTCCTTCTATTGTAATAAGGACATAACGCCCTGGGTGGAACTGTTGGCCTGAGCCAGCATAGATTGTCCAGCCTGCGCTAGGATATTCTGCTTCGCATGTTCTACCATTGCCTCTGCCATATCGGTGTCACGGACACGGGATTCTGCTGCCGTTGTGTTCTCAACGACGTTATCCAAGTTTGCAATAGTGTGCTCCAAGCGGTTCTGAATCGCACCTAGTTCTGCACGCTGGTCGGAGACTTTTTGGAGTGCATCCTTGATTGCATCGATGGCATACGTTGCCATAATGCCGTTGTCTCCTGCCTTGCCAACAATATCTAAATTCTGAATTCCTAATGCTATGGTGTTGAACGACTGAATATCAACACTAATCTTATTGTTTAACGCCGAATCAGCCCCAGCCTGTAAATTAAAGTTCAATTCCCGCGGAACTGTACGTGCCTGTGGATGAACATCTATATACGAATAATAACCACCATTCGCAACAGGTCCGCCAAAAGAATGGTTGATATCATGAGCTATAGATGTTTGCGTCTCATATGAGATTACTATGCCACCTCCCCACGGTCCTGCCGTACTTTCCCTCCATTCGCCAACTCCAAAAGAATTTGCTTTCACCAATTCTTGACACGCGAGCCTTGTCGCATCCTCCATGCTGACTATCTTGTGATCCATATCGCTGAGATTCACAGAATTATTAACTCCACGAATGGTATATACAACGCCGCCAATGTTTACTTCTTCACCTTCGTTATATGGTCCAAGTTCATAATGCACCAATGGTGCGCCATTTGAATCCAGCGTTTCTTCCGCCTTGCCACGTAATCCTGCGTCATGAAAATTCATGTAAAGCTGTTTTGTCGCTCCAGTAGGGTCTCCCTTGAGCAACATCGTCTCATTAAACTTCGTTGTCTCAGACACACGGTCCATCTCTTCCAAAAGCTGGTTCACTTCGTTCTGAATCGCCTGACGATCGGAATCGCTGTTGGTTCCGTTGGCCGCCTGTACAGCCAATTCGTTCATGCGCTGCAACATCGCATGGACTTCGTTCAGTGCACCTTCTGCGGTCTGTACGCAAGAAACACCGTCCTGAGCATTCATGGAGCCTCGATCTAAGCCACGACATTGCTTACGCATTTTTTCACTAATGGCCAGGCCTGCTGCATCATCTGCCGCACGGTTAATCTTATATCCAGAAGATAACTTTTCAGTTGTTTTTCCTTGGGATGAAGTTGTGACGCCAAGCATACGATTGGCATTCATCGCCTGCATATTGTGCTGTACTACCATAGGAACACCTCTTGCTATAACAGGTTATCATCCTTGAAGATTACTTCTCGGAGGCTTCTTCGTCCTGAAGTCCACCTTCCGTAGTACGCCAATCCATGGCATAGATATGTTTTACATAATATATATCGGTGAATACATCGAATTTATTAGCGTTTCAAGAAAAAAGATGACGATTCGTTCCATTTTATGCGCAATTCAAGAAAAGCACAAAAAAGAGGAGCGAATCCATCACTCCTCAAAATCACTATTATATTTCCTATTGTAATAAAGACATCACACCCTGCGTGGACTGATTTGCCTGAGCCAGCATAGACTGTCCCGCCTGTGCCAGGATATTCTGTTTCGCATGTTCTACCATCGCCTCTGCCATATCCGTATCACGAATTCTGGACTCTGCAGCAGTAGTGTTCTCGACCACGTTGTCCAGGTTTGCGATGGAATGCTCCAAGCGGTTCTGGATAGCGCCAAGTTCTGCACGCTGGTCAGAAACCTTCTGGAGGGCGTCGGAGATAGCATCAATGGCATAGGTGGCGGTAATACCACCATCATCATCGTCACCAATCACATCCAGTTTTTGAATGCCTAAATACTTCGTATTAAATGGCTCAATTTCCACTGCAATTTTGTTATTTAAAGCTG
>JAILCW010000121.1 GCA_024690265.1 Lachnospiraceae bacterium
GATGAGTTTCTGTCGCGTCCTCTATTATATATAATCACAGCTTTAATAACCAAATTAATAATAAAAGTTAGAAAAAAGTTAGAAATGGAACCTCTTATTTGTAAAAAACCTACGACAGGATTTGATTCTCGCCTCCCGGTCTCCGTTCCACTCCGGTCGTCGCAAAGCCGATGTCCACAGGACATCGTGCGACGGTCGTTGCTCCTCGCTGCGCGAGGGTCGTCCACCGGACGACCGCGCCCTGCGACCTTGGTCCCTCCGCAACGCTCGCTGCGTTCTTGCGCAAAAGGAGCAGGGGCAAATCATGGAGTATCGAGCACGAAAAAAGGATTTGAACCTGCGTCTCGCCTCCCGGCTCGGTCGTTGCTCCTCGCTGCGCGAGGGTCGTCCACCGGACGACCGCAACTCTGCGTCCCGAGCGTTCGTGCCCTGCGAGGTCGCAGGTCAGTACACTATATTATCGATAACAAAAAGCACTCCTTTCGGAGTGCTTTTTGTTATCGATGCGACAGGATTTGAACCTGCGACCTCTGCGTCCCGAACGCAGCGCTCTACCAAACTGAGCCACGCATCGCTCTCGTTGACTCAGCGTCAACGTTGTTAGTATAGCACTCCTATTATTCGGAATCAAGTTATTTTCTAATCTAAAATCAGGCGTAAGCCACCGTAAATACCTGCATCATTTCCTAATGTTGCAAGTGCAATCTTGGTATCTTTGCTTGCATGGAATACCTCAGACTTGAAGTCCTCCATCATGTTATCAATGATGATATTGCCAGCCTTGGATACACCGCCGCCAATCAATACCATCTCAGGATTCACTACGTTACAAATCTTAGCAATCAACTTGCCAAGTAAGCCACATACAGTCTCAACAATCTCTACAGATAACTCATCGTTCTTCTTGGCATAATCGAAGACGTCCTTAGCGGTTAAGTTATCGATATCGCGGATTGGGCTCTCCTTCTGGCTACGATCCATGTGACGTTTTGCAAGACGTACAATACCGGTAGCAGATGCATACTGTTCGATGCAGCCGTGATTACCACAGTTACACTCAAGGATCTCATCTGGGTTCACAACAATGTGTCCAATCTCACCTGCTGCGCCATTGTGTCCGGTAATAATCTGGTTGTTGATAACAACACCACCACCGATACCGGTTCCAAGAGTTACCATTACAACACTGTCACATCCCTTGCCGGCACCCATCCATGCCTCCCCAAGAGCTGCAATGTTTGCATCGTTTGCGGCACGAACCTTCATGCCGGAGATATTCTCCAAATCCTTCTCGATTGGAACAACGCCCCATCCAAGGTTTACACAACGGTTTACAACGCCGTCCGGAGTAACTGCTCCCGGTACACCAACGCCGATACCCTGTACCTGCTCCTTAGTGATGTGATTCTCCTCCATCTTCTGATAGATGGAATCCGTAATATCCTTTAAGATGTTTGCGCCATTATTGGACGTATCGGTTACAATTTCCCATTTATCCAACAATGTTCCGTCTGTCTTGAAAAATCCCAACTTGCAGGTGGTACCACCAACATCTACACCAAATCCGTATTCTTTCATCCTTTTGTTTCCTCCCAGTTCTAACTATGGTTCCACGTCATCGCCCCCGCGAAGATGCTCTCCAGGCTCTTCGTCTTCCGGCGTTTCCTCTGTGACTTCTGTTGTCGTCACTGTTTCTTCTGTTTCAACCGTCTCTTCCAGTTCTTCGGTTGTTTCTTCCGTCACTTGCTCCACCGTCTCGTCCTTGACCATCGGGTCAATAAACTCAATCGGAATCAATCCTTCGTGAATGCCACTCATGTATTCATTCCAGATTCGCATTGGAGCCGAACGCTCCTTCTGCGGTATAGTCTGCGGCATATCATAGCCGACCCATACGCCGGTGGTATAGTATCTGGTATATCCGATAAACCAACTATCCTTGTTGTCATTCGTCGTACCGGTCTTACCTGCACAAGGCATATCTTTTAGCGCATATCCCTTGGCTGTTCCGCTTGTCATAACAGATTCCAACAAATCCGTCATCTGACGACATGCATCCATCTTGTAAATAACAGTCTCCGTTCGATCCGTTTGATACAATACGTTTCCTACGGAATCCGTGATTTTGATGATACAAGTAGGTTCTCGATAGTTACCATCGTTTTCTATTGTAGCATATCCTTTTGCCATTTCAAGTACGGAAACACCATGTGTCAACCCACCAAGAGAAGCCGCTAGCGTCTCCTCCTGGGCATGTACTTGAGCAAAATTCATAGCCTCCAAATAGGACAAACCCACCTGAGGCGTCAACTGTTCGAACAACTTGTATGCCACCGTATTTCTGGACAAAGCCACCGCAGTTCGAACGGTAATCTCGCCCATATAAGTGCCATCCGCATTGGCCGGGCCATTCTCGATTGGCTCGTCCATCACCTTGTCCTCAGCTCGAAGTCCATTCTCGATGGATGGCAAATAAACAATCAGCGGCTTGATGGTACTTCCGGGCTGACGGAAGCTCTGGTATGCACGATTCAATGTGTATCCTTGAATATTCTGCTTGCGACCACCCACAATCGCACGAACCAAACCGGTGGTATTGTCGATACACACCGCTGCGGCTTGCATTTTATAAACACCCTCATCATTCACTGCCGTGTATGACTCTAGGTTACGATCCACAATGTCCTGCAAATCGGCCTGCATGCTGAGGCTAAGAGATGTATATATGCGGTAGCCTCCGGTGAACAACTTCTTGTTACATTCGTTGTACAGCTCCTGATATTCTTCCTCGTAAGCAGCCTCATCATCGGAATCCTTAAATTCTGTCCGAAACTCAAATCCTTGCATTTCCATCAAGGCGCGAGTTGCACAGTAGAACAAATAGGTCTCCGCATTATCATTGGACACCTCCGTTGCAGAATCTAAGTGCAACACCTCCGTTGCCGCGCTGTTGTAGCTGGCTTCGGAAATAATGCCGTCCTCCAACATGTTCTTAAGGATTCGATTTCTTCTGGACAAGGTGTGATCAAAATGTTGGAACGGGTCATAATTGCTAGGATTATTCGGAATTGCACACAAGAAGGTAATCTCTGATAAGGACAGCTGGCTCACACTCTTGTTAAAATATCCCTTGCTGGCCGCTTCAATACCATAATAGCCGTTTGCAAAATAAATATTATTCAGGTAGAACTCCAGGATTTGCTCTTTGGAATACTTGCGCTCCAGCTCTAATGCAATAAAGATTTCTTCTGCTTTACGTTGCCAGGTACGTTCCTGATTCAAAAATACTGTTCGCGCTAACTGCTGGGTAATGGTACTACCACCCTGGCTGACTTTACCATCTCGAACTGCCGCCCACGCCGCACGGACAATTGCTTTATAATCTACACCATGATGCTTATAAAACTTCTTGTCCTCAATGCTGACAATTGCCTGCTTACAATATGTGGGAATTCGCTCAGAATCAACATAGTAAACGTCCTTCTCCCCACGCATAACCGATATCATCTGGTCATTGATGTCGTAGGCAATGGACGTCTCAGTTGCCTTGAAGGTATCCGTCGTAGACTTTGCAACAAAGCTTTTGGCCTCGGCCTGCAGCTCAGATACTTGCTGGCCATATCCACTAAAATGATAGTAGGCCGCTGCTCCAAGGATGAGCACCATAAGAAAGATTTGAAATTTTAAAAATCCCCATAGGAATCGATGCTTTTTTTTCTTTCGAGTTTTCATGGAATTATTATACAACAACGCGAAAACAAAAAACACCGAGAGGCATAAAACCTCTCGGTGAAAACATCTTATAAGAATGCTTTAATCTGCTTGTAGATACCTTCTGCATCCAACTCATACTTGTGTAAAAGCTCAACTGCCGGGCCAGACTCACCAAAGGTGTCCTGAACACCGATACGAAGCATCTTAGTAGGGCAATGCTCAGCCAATGCCTCAGCAACAGCTCCGCCCAAGCCGCCGATTACGGAATGCTCCTCAACGGTAACAACCTTACCGGTCTTAGATGCACTCTTAACAATCAAATCAACATCCAAAGGCTTGATGGTATGGATATTAATAACCTCAGCATCAACGCCGTCTGCAGCTAACATCTTAGCAGCCTCTAAGGACTCACCAACTTGCAAACCGGTAGCAATGATGGTCAAATCTTTGCCTTCCTTCAGGGTAATACCCTTGCCAATCTCGAACTTGTAATCTGCATTGTCATTGATAATCGGAACAGCCAAACGACCAAAGCGAAGATAAACCGGTCCATCATACTCATAAGCTGCACGAACAGCAGCCTTAGCCTCAATATCATCGGATGGATTCAATACCACCATGCCCGGGATTGCACGCATAAGGGCCAAATCCTCTAAACACTGATGGCTGGCACCATCTTCACCAACGGAGATTCCCGCATGGGTAGCACCGATCTTTACATTAAAACGTGGGTAAGCAACAGAATTACGTACCTGCTCATATGCACGACCTGCTGCAAACATAGCAAAACTGGAGCAGAATGGAACCTTGCCTGTTGCTGCCATACCAGCTGCAACACTTACCATATTGCTCTCCTGGATACCACAATCAATGTGACGCTCCGGAAATGCCTTCTTGAAAGTACCAGTCTTGGTTGCTTCTGCAAGATCAGCGTCCAAAACGTAGAGATCATCGTGTTCCTTGCCAAGCTCAACTAATGCATTGCCATAGCTATCTCTGGTTGCAATCTTTACATCTGACATAATGCTTCACCTGCTTTCTTCAATTCTTCCATTGCCTGCTCATACTGCTCATCATTTGGCGCTTTGCCATGCCAGCCCACCTGATTCTCCATAAAAGAAATGCCTTTACCCTTGGTGGTCTTCATAACGATAGCGGTTGGAGCACCCTTGGTAGCACGTGCCTCGTCAAAAGCAGCGCGCAACTGCTCGAAATCATTACCATCTGCTACTTCAACAACATGGAAATTGAAGGCGCGGAACTTATCAGCGATTGGATATGGAGAGTTAACCTCAGTTATCGGTCCATCAATCTGAAGATTATTGTTATCAACAATAACACATAAGTTATCCAGCTTACGGAACCCTGCTAACATAGCAGCCTCCCATACCTGACCCTCCTGAATCTCACCATCTCCTAACAGTGTATATACACGATACGGTTCGTTGGTTAACTTACCGGAAAGTGCCATACCTGTAGCAACAGAGATTCCCTGTCCCAATGATCCGGAAGATGCATCGATTCCTGGTGTGTGTGCTACACATGGATGTCCCTGAAGATGAGAACCTACATGGCGCAGGGTCTTTAAATCTTCTACCGGGAAAAATCCACGGTTAGCAAGTGCAGAGTACAATCCCGGTGCAGTATGTCCCTTGGACAATACGAAACGATCTCTGTCTGCCTTGTTCGGGTTCTTCGGATCGATATTCATCTCTTCAAAGTACAGATAGGTAAACACCTCTGTTGCGGACAATGATCCACCCGGATGACCGGACTTTGCAGCATGAGTACCTTCGATAATACCCTTACGAACTTCGACTGCTGTTTTTTGCAATTCCAAATTTGTCATTTGTATTCCCTTTCTTCCCTTTTTATCTCGCTTTACGCGAGTTGTTCGCTTTTTCGCCGTCATTATAACACACTTCCGCACGGAAGCACATTTTAATTCTTGCGTTAATGATGTCATTTTGTGAAATCCTATGCGAAGTTACAGATATCTTCCAAGGAAATCAACATAATATTCTTAATGGTTGCCGCAACCGTCTTGGTATTCTCATTAAATCCACTACGAGAGAACACCAGATAGAACGCATTATTCTTATCCTTGACGTGCTTGGTTAAGTCAATCAGCTCCTTTAAGGTTGCAATTCCGATTGGCTCATCATTGTAATAGCAACGTGCAAAGGTGATGTTATTCTTGCCTTCTACCTTGCCCAGTGCTACCAAATCAAATCCTTCGGAGCTCTTCTTCTCTTCATCGTTTTCCCACCAGTTACCAATGGCTTCGATGGAAAATGGCAGCTCATCCTTGCTCGCCTTTTTCTCTAAGTACTCTCGGCACATATGGATGAAAACAGATTCCATATATTTGTCCTGCCCCGGTTGGATTGCCTCGTCCCATAACTGCTGGTGGTTACCAGAAAAGTACTGTTCCATATTTGGAACCACAAAACGGTACCAGAATAAATCATGTGTATTCACAATGGAATAACGCGTCTTCTTGCGATTGGTTGGCTCCGTAACCGGATTCTCTTTCTGAACAACGCCAATGGACATCAAGGTGTTCATATAAGGAACAACCACATCCTTTGGCTTGTCCACTGCCTCAGAAATGGCATTGACACGATTCTTGCCGCTGGCCAAGGTCTCCAACATGCAATTGTAGTAAGAAAGCTCACGCAGCTCTGTCTGAATGGTGGTCTCCGGTAACAAAGTTGTATTGTCTTCCTCTTGTAAATAAATCAACTTAGTTACCTGATATAATAAGTCCTCATCCTGGGCATGCTCTTCCAAATAAGCGCCAATCCGGGACAAGTGATACGGAATACCTCCGGAAATACCGTACAAGAATGCTTGTGATTCATAGTTGGCTGCACGTAAGAACTCCTGCGCCTCATAGAACCCCATGCCAGTCAATTCCAGTTCAACCTTCGGAATGTCCTTCCAGATAGATTTCTTGGAAAGCACCTGCTTGTCCATAAGGATATAAGCATCTCCACAAAGCACTACCTTGATTGGCAAACCGGCCCAATGAACCTTCACATAATCATGAAGAATCTCAGAAAAAGAATCTCCTGCCTTTGCAAAGTTCGGATAATGATCGATGACCAACCACAATGGTTCCTCAGATGCCATTTTGGTTACCTTATCAAGCATCTGCTCCAAGCTCCATCCATCGCCCCACTTCAAGCCAATGGCACTGGCTAAAAGCTTTAATTCGTTGTTTTCTGTTGTTGGATATGCAGTAAAAAAGATATGATTGCGCTCCTCCAAAAAATGGCGCAATAACGCAGTTTTGCCCGTTCCCTGACGTCCATATAATACAAATAGCTGAAGCTTCTCATCTTCAGCAAAAGAATTAAGTTTGGATAATTGCGATACTCTTCCTGTAAACATTGAAATGTTCTCCCCTCCGCAAACTAGTTTTATTGTAATACGTTTCAACTAAAACTTTCAACCGCTTTTTATTGTGGAACTTTTTCCTGAAAACCCAATATTTAGAGTGAAAATCCTGTGTTCTTTTTGCAGAAAGAATACTATACTGTTGTTAGGTGGAAAGAAAGCAGAAGATATCTGCTAAGAATTCACTATAGGGGAGGTTATTACTATGCCTGGCTTTCGTTCACATTTCATTTTTGGACAAAATGCGTTATCATCCTGCAAAACTGCAGAACACTTACCCTTTATCAAGAAGCATTTAACCTGCTATCAGTTAGGCCAGCAGGGTCCGGATTTGTTTTTCTATTTTCCACGAGCCCACATTTTTCACCATAATATTGGTTCAATAATGCATAATAATGCCACGATGGTATTCATAGATAGTTTGATTTCTTATCGCAATCATTTCATCGCACGCGAGGATCGAGAGATTGCCGATGCCTATATTGTTGGCTTCTTAGGTCACTATTGTTGCGACGTTGCGTGTCATCCATATATCCATTATCGCACCCAAAAGATGGACTACCTTAATGAACCTGCCAAGAATTTTGGTATCCATGTTGCCTTGGAGACAGATATTGACACTACACTATTACGTCACTATTTACACCTCACTCCGTCGCAATTTGCCTTGGATACCTGCATTCGAATCGGACCGCGAGAACGTATCGTTTTATCACATCTCATCTCTCGTGCATTGTCCCAAACATACGAGGAAGGCAAGATGTGGCCTATCACTGTGAATTTAGCTATTTGTAACTTCTGGCTAATCAACAAGCTTATGCGCGATCCTAAGGGAAGAAAGCGCCGCTTTGTTCGTTATGTGGATCAACTCATATTCCATTGTCCGGTTATGTCATCCGTGATTGCCAATGATGGCCTTAAGAACTACAAGGACCCATGTAATCTCCGCCATCTACCATGGCGAAACCCATGGAATCCGGAAGTAACATCTCATCAGGATATTTACCAGTTAATGGAAGTAGGATTAAACAAGTATGAAACCTTGTTATCTGACTACAAGGCCCTCATGAATACCCTTCCAAAGCGTCTTGTGCCAGGTACACCATATAACGAAGAATACTATCATCGTCTGAATAATATCCTGACAGATATTGGTGATTTAAGCTATGACAGTGGACTTCCACTATAAGAAAAAGCGTATGTATCAAGTGGTACATACGCTTTATTATTTGAAAAGGATTCTATTTCAGAAAATCTTCAATCTGATGATAGACAATATCCATCAAACGAGTTCTTGCCTCAATCGATGCCCACGCAATATGAGGCGTAATAATCAATCGATTACTATCGGTAATACGTCGCAGCGGATTGTCTTCTGCCATAGGTTCAACTGCCAAAACATCCAAACCGGCACCGACAATCTCCCCTTCCTCTAATGCCCAAGCCAAATCTGCTTCATTTACGATTGGCCCACGTCCAACATTAATCAAAATAGCGCTGTTCTTCATCTTCTGGAAAGCTTCTCGCTGAAACAGATTATTGGTTTCCGGCGTTAGTGGCGCGTGAATGGAAATAATGTCACAGCTATCCAAAAGCGTTTCCCAATCTACTTCGCGATACCTATCATCATGGTTCTTGCCGGAGGTGGAATAATAAACCACATTGGAATGGAAACATGTAGCCAACTCTGCTACTCGCTTACCGATGGCACCTAATCCAACTATCCCCCAAGTCATAGAGGATAACTCATGAAAACCGCGGTCAAAATGTGTAAAGATCCGATCATTCACATAACGACCCTCTTTGACATAGCAATCGTAATAATTCAAATGCTCCAATAAATAGAGCGCCATAGCAAATGTATGCTGCGCAACGGTCTCCGTAGAATAACCTGCAACATTACGCCATGCAATACCACGTTCCTCTAAATAAGGCACATCAAGATTATTAATTCCAGTTGCTGTAACGCATATCAACTTAAGATGGGATGCGTTACCAAGAGTGGACGCATTCATAGGAACTTTGTTAGTAATAATGACATCCGCATCCTGGGTGCGTTGGGCCGCCTCCTCCGTTGTAGAAAAATCATACATCTCTACTTCACCAAAGGAAGAAAACCGCTCCAAATCCAAATCAGCCCCAAGGGACTTACGATCCAAAAAAACTACTTTCATTTACTAATCCTTAAGAGATTTCATCTGATTTGATCTTCTTAACCATAAGCTTAACGCCCGAAATCTCAACTACTTCCGCTAATTCATTAATTTCAAATATCTCATCAGATGATGCGGCACGCGCGGTCCATTCCATGCCATTGTAAATAGCACGACCTGTTTCATTCACGTTATCAACACGCTCAATGATGCGTACCTGGTGACCAATAGCGGAATCCGCATTGGTAGCAGAGCGATGACGATTCAAATACTTTACTGCCCACGGTCTCGTAAAATACAGCAAAACAAAGGTCACAATAAAAAATACAACAATTTGAAGCCATACAGGCCCATGCAAAGCATTAATCAAGATTGCTGCAAGTGCTCCACCTACAATCCAAATTGATGTTAATCCAATGGTAATCAGTTCTACCACCAAAGCAATAACACCAATCGCTAACCAAGCATATAACCATGCCTGCGAATTATTGCCAGAAAGAAACAATAGAAAATTAGCCATAGTATCCCCTTTCTTTCTATATTTCTATTCAATTTAATCTTAATTTTGTGAGGGGTATTTGTCAATGAAACCCGTAGTTTACAGGCATAAAAAAAGATGCGAAACGCATCTAGAAACGAAAATGCCCAGTCTCGGAATCGAACCAAGGACACGAGGATTTTCAGTCCTCTGCTCTACCAACTGAGCTAACTGGGCAAGTAGTTGCGGGAATAGGATTTGAACCTATGACCTCCGGGTTATGAGCCCGGCGAGCTTCCAGACTGCTCCATCCCGCGATATAAAGAAAAAAGCCTTACGGCTAAATGGGTGGTGGTGGATTCGAACCACCGAAGCAAATGCAGCAGATTTACAGTCTGTCCCCTTTGGCCACTCGGGAATCCGCCCATGTTATTTAATTTAAATAACAAAGCCGATGATCGGACTTGAACCGATAACCTGCTGATTACAAATCAGCTGCTCTGCCAATTGAGCTACATCGGCGAAATTGAAACGTAGTATCAATCTTGGCGACGTCTACGCCATATTTTTCTAAAAGAAAAATGGGACCAACAGGGCTCGAACCTGTGACCCCCTGCTTGTAAGGCAGGTGCTCTCCCAGCTGAGCTATGATCCCAAGTAACTAAATACAAATTATCAAATAACCTTGCGATAAAAAATCCTCCCACTTCGTGGGTACCTCACAGCCTGTTTAATAAAATCTAGACACAACATCGCTTCGCGATGTCGCTGTGTAATAAGGCATACACCATGCTTCGCATGGTCTCGACATTCTTATTGAAGTTTAAACACAACATCGCTTCGCGATGTCGCTGTGCGATAAGGAATCCTCCCACTTCGTGGGTCCCTCCTTGTCGCATATACGACCCAAGCGGGACTCGAACCCGCGACCTCCGCCGTGACAGGGCGGCGCTCTAACCAACTGAGCCATTGGGCCCTGTGACCTATTTTAGTCGCACCGAGTACGCTCGGCATTCTAAAATGAGCACTCAAAACTTCATATTGTAGAGAATAGACAGTTTAATAAAAACTTCCGTATACCAACATTTCGCAAGCGAAATGTCGCCTGGTGATAAGGGATCCTCCCACTTCGTGGGTCCCTACACCTTGTTA
>JAILCW010000148.1 GCA_024690265.1 Lachnospiraceae bacterium
ATCCCCTTTTTTCACCGGAGGGAAAACATGAAAAACAAAAGAATCGTAATTGCATTAGGACACAACGCACTTGGTACCACCTTGCCGGAGCAGCAGGAGGCGGCTGTTCGTACCGCTAAGGCTGTGGCGGAATTCGTAGCACAGGATTACCAGGTAGTCATTACCCATAGTAATGGACCACAGGTTAGTATGATTCATACTGCTATGGCAGAGTTCTGCCGTATCTATCCGGAGTACACAGCGACTCCGATGAGCGTTTGCTCCGCAATGAGTCAGGGATACATCGGATACGATTTGCAGAGCGCATTGCGTTGTGAGTTAATTGACCGCGGCATTGTTAAGAGTGTGGCTACTGTTTTGACTCAGGTGATTGTGGATCCTTATGACGAAGCATTCTATAAGCCAACCAAAGTCATCGGCCGTGTGATGACCAAGGAAGAGGCCGAGGCTGAGGAGCAGAAGGGCAATCACGTTGTAGAAGTAGAAGGCGGATATCGCCGAATCGTTGCAACTCCAAAGCCGATGGAGATTGTAGAGTTGGATGCCATTAAGGCATTGTTAGATGCCGGTCAGGTGGTTATTGCCTGCGGTGGTGGCGGAATTCCTGTTTTGACCCAGGAACATAAGCTAAAAGGTGCATCTGCAGTCATTGAGAAGGATACGGCAGCAGGTCGTTTGGCAGAATTAATTGATGCAGATATGTTAATCATCTTGACAGGAACACAAAAAGTATGTTTGAATTACAAGACTGTGGATGAACGTCCGTTGGATTATTTGACAGTGGACGAAGCGAAGCAGTATATTGCAGAAGGCCAGTTCGAGGAGGGTACCATGCTTCCGAAGATTCAGGCGGCCATTGATTACATTGGCGATTCTGCAGTTCGCAAAGTGTTAATCACCAAGCTGGATCCGAATGGGGCAGCCATTGGAGGCTCTTCCGGAACCATGATTGGTAAGTAATTTTTTTTAGTATTAGAAGAGGTATATATGGAACAAATTCGTAAGACCAAAATTATCTGTACATTGGGACCTGCCAGCGATACTCCTGAGATGATGGAGAAGTTGATGTTGGCTGGTATGAACGTAGCACGTTTTAACTTTTCTCATGGTGACCATGAAGAACAGTTGGGCAAGTTGAATACTTTACGTAGTGTGCGTGAAAAGTTAAAGCTGCCGGTAGCTGCATTGTTGGATACCAAGGGACCTGAGATTCGCTTAAAGGATTTTGCAGATGGTCCTATCGAATTGGAAGAAGGTCAGACCTTCACCCTTACCACTCGAGATATTATGGGTAACCAGAATGAAGTAGCAATCACTTATGCAGATTTGCCAAATGATGTTGCTGCTGGTTCTCACATCTTGATTGATGATGGTTTGGTAGAGCTTCAGGTTAAGGAAATCAAGAACGGCACCGACATTGTCTGTGTTGTTAACAACGGTGGACGTGTATCCAACAAGAAGGGTGTTAATGTACCTAACGTTGAGTTGTCCATGGATTACATCAGCCCTAAGGATTACAAGGATATTGTATTTGCAGTACAGGAAGATTTCGACTTTATCGCTGCATCCTTTGTTCGTAAGGCAGAGGATATCCAGGAAATCCGCAACATCTTGAAGGAGTACGGCGGAGAGAAGATCAAGATTATCGCTAAGATTGAGAACAATCAGGGTATCCAGAACATTGATGAGATCATCGAAGAAGCAGATGGTATCATGGTAGCCCGTGGTGACATGGGTGTTGAGATTCCGATGGAGGACGTTCCGGTTATCCAGAAGATGATTATTAAGAAGACTTACCAGGCTGGTAAGATTGTTATTACTGCTACTCAGATGTTGGATTCTATGATGCAGCATCCGAGACCAACACGTGCAGAGACCACTGACGTTGCAAACGCAATCTATGATGGTACCAGCGCAATCATGTTGTCTGGTGAGACTGCACAGGGTAAGTATCCATTGGAAGCAGTTGAGACCATGGCTCGTATCGCACTTCGCACCGAGCAGGATATCAATTACTTATCCCGTATGAAGAATCGTAGCGACTTGGATCATTCCAGTGTTACTGATGCAATTTCCCATAGCGCATGTACTATGGCAGGTGACTTGAATGCAGCAGCTATTGTTACTGTAACCAAGTCCGGACGTACTGCTCAGTGTATCTCCAAGTTCCGTCCGGGAAGCCCGGTAATCGGTGGATGTACTTCTGAGAAGGTATGGCGTCAGATGAATCTTTGCTGGGGTGTTACGCCTATCATGGTTCAGGAGATGGATGATGCGGACGATTTGTTCCAGCATGCAATTGATCGAAGCGAAGAAGAAGGTTTGGTTAAGGAAGGCGATTTAGTTGTTCTTACCGCTGGTGTACCACTTGGTATTTCCGGAACCACCAACTTGTTAAAGGCTCAGATGGTTTAATAGGAATATGAAAGCCCTTCCAATTCGGAAGGGCTTTTAAAATGCATTATTCGTTGTTGTCTCCAATGCCATGTTCTTTACAGAACTTCTTGATGGCTTGGAAGGTTTCATTGCTAACGTAGTGCTCTACGCGGCAAGCATCCTTCAAGGCAATGTCTTCACTTACACCTAATTTCAAGAATAAAGCGGACAGAAACTCATGTCGCTCATACATCTCTTCGGCAATGGCAAGTCCCTCCGGTGTGAGGGTGATGTGATTGCGGTCATCAATATCTACGTATCCGTTTTCTTTTAACTGCTTCATAAACACAGAAACAGTAGCTCTAGCATATCCAAAATAATTACAAACATCGGTTGCTCGGACTACATCATGTCTCTTAGACAGAATCAATATGGATTCCAAATAGTCCTGAGCAGATTCTTGCATTTTCATATGGTTGCCTCCTAATACGTTCCGTCGAACGAGTCTAGTAAAACAATTATATTTTACACAACTGAAGTAAGATTTTCAAGTTTTGATAGGAATACCTAATAAAGTGTTTGACAAGCCTAACTCGTTAGGGTAAACTTACATTGCAAAGTTAGGGAAACCTAGCAAAAAGAGGAGGCGAGTATGATGCCACTAGCAATGAGTAGCCCAGGCGAAAAGCAAGTAATTGCAAGAGTTGGAGGGAATGAAAAGACCCGTAAATTCTTGGAAAACTTAGGATTCGTACAGGG
This sequence comes from Lachnospiraceae bacterium, assembly GCA_024690265.1. Classification (GTDB taxonomy): domain Bacteria; phylum Bacillota; class Clostridia; order Lachnospirales; family Lachnospiraceae; genus XBD2001. The sequence continues at coordinate 3,136 of JAILCW010000148.1, forward strand.
AGCTGAAATTAGTATTGTTTCTTCACTGAACGGGAACCTGATCGTGAATGTGAAGGATTCAAGGGTTGCTATCGATCAGGCGATGGCAACAAAGATATTTGTCTGAAGGGAGAAAAGAGGACGTATGGAAAGAACATTGCATGATGTGCAAATCGGAGAGACAGTGACTGTCACTGCCATTCGTGGAGAGGGCGCAGTAAAGCGCAGAATTATGGACATGGGTATTACCAAGAATGTGGAAATCTATGTACGTAAAGTAGCACCATTGGGAGATCCGGTAGAAGTTACTGTTCGTGGATACGAATTGTCACTTCGTAAGGAAGATGCCAAGATGGTAGTAGTTGCATAAGGACAGAAAGGTAGGAGGAAAAGGCGTGAGTATACGTATTGCATTAGCAGGTAATCCAAACTGCGGTAAAACAACATTGTTCAATGCACTGACCGGATCCAATCAGTATGTTGGTAACTGGCCAGGTGTTACAGTAGAGAAGAAGACCGGTAAGTTAAAGAGTGATAAGGACATTGATATTGTGGACCTTCCGGGTATCTATTCCTTGTCTCCATATACATTGGAGGAAGTAGTAGCTCGTAACTACCTCATCGATGAGAAGCCGGATGCAATCTTAAATATCATTGATGGAACCAACGTAGAGCGTAACTTGTACTTAACCACTCAGTTGGTTGAGCTATCCATTCCGGTTGTTGTAGCTGTTAACATGATGGACGTAGTTACCAAGAACGGTGACAAGATTCATGCAGATAAGTTAAGCGAAGCTCTTGGTGTTCCGGTTATTGAAATCTCAGCATTGAAGGGAACCGGAATTGAAAAGGCAGCTGCTAAGGCTGTTGAAGTTGCTAAGGCTGGTAAGGTTACCATTCCAAAGCATGAGTTTAGCGGCGCTGTAGAGCATGCCATTGCTCATATCGAAGAGGTTGCTCTTCATTCTATGGAAGAACGTTACCAGAGATGGTATGCCATCAAGTTATTCGAGCGCGATGACAAGATTCAGGCGAAGCTTGGTCTCTCTCAGGAGATGATTGATCACATTGAGAAAGACATCCAGGCATGTGAGCAGGAGTTAGATGATGATGCAGAGAGTATCATCACTGCAGAGCGTTATAACTATATCGGTGGCATGATTCAGGCTGCTGTCGAGAAACAGAAGCGTGAGATGACAACCTCTGATAAGATTGACCGAATTGTAACCAACCGTTGGCTGGCACTTCCAATCTTCGCATTGGTAATGTTCATTGTATATTATGTATCTGTAACATCTGTTGGTACGTGGGCAACGGACTGGGCCAATGATCAGTTGTTGGGTGATGACGGATGGAACTTCCTTGGAATTGAAGGGCTGTTCATTCCGGGCTTACACGGTGCGGTTGGTGATTTGCTTGCAAACATCGGTTGTGCAGACTGGTTGGCAGGACTGATTAATGACGGTATTGTAGCCGGTGTTGGTGCAGTACTTGGATTCGTTCCTCAGATTTTTATTCTGTTTATCTTCCTTGCATTTCTTGAAGGATGCGGATATATGGCACGTGTTGCCTTCATTATGGATCGTATCTTCCGTAAGTTCGGATTATCCGGTAAGTCCTTCATTCCGATGATGATTGGTTCCGGATGTGGTGTTCCGGGTGTTATGGCAAGCCGTACCATTGAGAATGAGCGTGATCGTCGTATGACAATTATGACCACCACCTTCGTTCCATGTGGTGCGAAGCTTCCAATCATTGCATTGGTTGCAGGTGCATTTTTCAATAACTCCGGTTTGGTTGCAGTATCTGCATACTTTGTAGGCGTAGCAGCAATCATCTGCTCCGGTATTATTTTGAAAAAGACCAAGATGTTCGCTGGAGATCCTGCTCCATTCGTTATGGAGTTACCAGCTTACCATCTTCCAACCGTTGGTAGTGTTCTTCGTTCTATGTGGGAGCGTGGATTCTCATTCATCAAGAAGGCAGGAACTATCATCCTCTTATCCACCATCGTATTGTGGTTCTTGATGAGCTTCGGATGGGTAGATGGCAGCTTCCGTATGCTAGAAGCAGTTGAGATTGACTCCTCCATTCTCGCTGCTATCGGTACGGGATTGGCATTCATCTTTAAGCCATTGGGATTCGGAACCTGGCAGTTATCTGTTGCTGCAATCACCGGCCTTATTGCAAAAGAGAATGTTATCGCAACCCTTGGAATGACTTATGGATTGGAAGAAGTTGCAGAAGATGGTGCAGATTACTGGGCAGCTTTGGCAGCTTCCATCCCTGCAATTGCTGGATACTCCTACTTGGTATTCAACCTACTTTGTGCTCCATGCTTCGCAGCAATGGGAGCTATCAAGCGTGAGATGAACAACACCAAGTGGTTCTGGTTTGCTATCGGATATCAGTGTGGATTGGCTTACGTGGTATCCCTCTGCATCTATCAGCTTGTAGGATTGTTCACCGGTGTGGTATCCTTGGGATTAGGAACCATCGTTGCAGTAGCATTCCTTGCATGCTTCATCTGGTTGTTATTCCGTAAGGGAACTGAAGAAGCAAAAGAAGTTCAGATGAACTAGTGAGAGACATGTTATAATATTTATACAGCAACTGTGTAGAAAGGAAGGGATTGTTATGGGCACAGCAGTAGTATTGGCGGTTCTCGTGGCAGCCGTTGGCGGAATTATTTACAAGATGGTGAAGGATAAAAAATCCGGTAAGAACAGTTGCGGCGGCGACTGCGGCCATTGTGGTGGCGGATGCCATTAATTGAATAGCATATGTGTGGACCCTCATCCAATGGATGAGGGTCTTTTTATTTTAAACAGAATGTAGGCAGATACACCATATTTCTACAGTTATTTGCTGGAACAGATGGATTAGTAGGTGTTATAATTAATTTGGAATTAGATTTCGAATTAGACGAAAGCGGTGGGGGATATGAAGAGAACAAAAGTATCATGAGTTTTTATGTGAGCAATTGGCAAACACAATAGAGTCTGGATTCCTGGATACGGATGCAAGCTGTGAGTGGGTAGATGATTGCTTCAACGTTACGATTTCGTATACATCAGAGGAGGCTGAATTGACACCGGAGCAGATTGAGGGCATTCGCAAAACTATTGAATCTCAGGTGGATGATAATACAAATGTGGTGATAACAACGGCATCAAACTCTGAAGAGGGTGAATAGACATAGGGCGCTTGCAATTGCAGGCGCCTTTTTCTATTACAAAATCGCGGGATAATGTATAATGGGAGAGAAAATATAACCACTGGAGAAATCACATGAAGTTTTCAATTATATGCCCGTCATACGGCGTAGAAAAATATATAGGAAATGCCTTGCAGGATATCATCGCTCAGTCTTATACAGACTGGGAATGTATCGTGGTAGAGGATTGCTCTCCGGATAGAACAGCAGAGGTTGCGGAAGAGATTGCTAAGGGTGAACCACGTATTCAGGTGGTGCGACAGGAGGTGAACAAAGGCGTATCCGAAGCGCGTAATCGCGGATTAGAGCTAGCGAAAGGAGAGTATGTGCTGTTCCTGGACCCGGATGATCGCTACAAGAAGAATCTGTTGCAGCAGATAGTAGATGCGTTGGAAAAACAACAAACAGATATTGTGATCTACGGTCATTATGAAGATTATCTGTCTGAAGATGGCAAGTTAAATTACCGTAATACCTTTGGCATGCCAAGTCGAGTATATACGGATGCTGCTGAGCTTCATCATCTGGTGATGGAATTAGAAGAAAAGACTATGTATGGATATCCTTGGAATAAGGCGTTTCGCAGAGAATATCTCGTGGAGCGTGGGATACGATATCCAATTATTACCCATGTGGAGGATATTCTCTTTAATATCGCAGCATTCCAGGATGTGGCAACGGTGCAGACCATCGAAGCGCCGCTGTATCATTATATGAATTATGCGGATGCTACCAAGAGACTTACCGCAAAGCGGTTGGAGAACTACTTCGAGTTGCAGAAGACTCGATATCAGGCTCTGCTAGATCAGCAAGATTCTTGGGGCAGTACCGATGTTTATGCAGAGGGTGTTGTAGCGAAGGCGTATTTCCGTTCTTTTTTCTCTATGATGGAACGTGAAATACGTGCTGGAGAAAATAAGAAGAATGTGCTTGAGAAATCAAAGGCAGAGTTGGATACAAGTCTTTATGCTCGTTTACGTGTTGCAATGCCGGCAGGTGGTAAGTCGTTAAAGCTTTTGTATCAGCCGATTATCGATGGCAATTTATCCAAGGCTTATCGGAGAGCAAAGGAAGTCTCCTTTGTTCGAACCCACTTCCCGATGCTCTTTGCCAAGGCTAAACAAGGAAGATAAGAATATGTATGAGGCGCTTGCGAATGCAGGCGCCTTTTTTAACACAAATATATAACGGGAATTCGTTATAACGCGATTTGCTTATATAACGGAATCGCGATATAATATATTTGAATTAGTTGGAAGGTGGTGTACACCATGAACGAAAAGTTTACAGCAATCATAGCTGAAGAAGGGATATCTTTATATCGCCTAGCAAAAGAAACCGGCATTCCTTATAC
>JAILCW010000162.1 GCA_024690265.1 Lachnospiraceae bacterium
CGAAGAGGCTGTGGATCGTTTGAAGCTTGCTTTGGTTTCCGCTATGGCGAAGCGTGTGAAGCTTTCCGAGAAGGCTTACATCTGTCTGAAGATTGCTTGGTTACGTCGTGAGCAGATTGAACAGCTTTCTGCTTCCACCAAGAAGGAAGACTTGGACAAGCGCGAAGCTTACAAGGCGGAGTACGAGAATTTTTACCGCCAGGCTTATGACGGTTTCATGAAGGTAAGCAGTACGGAGACTCCTCCGTTTTACGGTCTGAACCAGAACACCTTGGATTACATGCTTGCCAATATGGCTCTTCACTTCAAGGACTACCAGACCTCCGCAAAGTTGGTTTCTTCTTTGCTGACTTCTACCAATACTCCTTCCAATTTGAAGGACAAGTGCTTCGACCTGAAGCAGCAGTTGGTTGAAATCTCTAAGAAGCAGAAGGCTGCTGCAGCCGCTGCCAAGAAAACCGAACAATAGATTTTAACAAACTAGAATGGAGACTTTACTATGCGTTTTATTTCTTGGAATGTTAACGGTTTAAGAGCTTGTGTACAGAAAGGCTTTATGGACTTTTTTAATGAGATAGATGCAGACATTTTCTGTCTGCAGGAGACCAAGCTTCAGGAAGGACAGATTGATCTGGAACTTCCTGGTTATCATCAGTATTGGAACTATGCTGAGAAGAAGGGATATTCCGGGACTGCTATCTTCACGAAGCAGGAACCATTGTCTGTTTCCTATGGTATTGGTATTGAGGAGCATGATCATGAGGGCAGAGTAATCACTCTCGAGTTTGAGGATTTTTATTTTATTACTTGTTATACACCGAATTCCAAGCAGCAATTGGAGCGTTTGGAGTATCGTCAGGTGTGGGAGGATGATTTCCTTGCTTATGTGAAGAAGTTAGACGAGAAGAAGCCGGTGATTTTCTGCGGTGATTTGAATGTGGCTCATCAGGAGATTGACCTGAAGAATCCGAAGACCAATCATCACAATGCAGGCTTTACTGACGAGGAGCGTGCTAAGATGACCACCATTTTAAGCAGTGGTTTTATTGATACCTTCCGTTATTTCTATCCGGATCAGACAGACATATACTCTTGGTGGTCTTATCGATTCTCCGCCAGAGCCAAGAATGCAGGATGGAGAATTGACTACTTTATCACTTCAGAGCGCCTAAAGAATCGTTTGGTGGATGCTAAGATTCACACGGATATTATGGGTAGTGATCATTGTCCGGTAGAACTGGAACTACAGTAGCTTTAGGAGAGGCTTATGACTAAGCGAAACAGATAAGGACGTCAAGAATTTCCTGACAGGTTTAAATTTTCAAATTTGACACATTTTTCAATATATATGTGGTAGAATACATAGGCTATATTTAATAGGAGGAGTATCTTATTATGAAATATTTTGGAACTGACGGCTTCCGTGGAGAAGCTGGTCGTGTATTAACAGCAGATCATGCATACAAGATTGGTAGATACCTTGGATGGTACTACAATCAGAATCATAAGGGACGTATCGTTATTGGTAAGGATACCCGTCGTAGTAGCTATATGTTTGAGTATTCTTTGGTTGCCGGTATCATCGCTTCCGGTGCAAACGCATACTTGCTTCATGTAACCACTACACCAAGTGTGGCTTACGTTGTTCGTACCGAGGACTTTGACTGTGGTGTTATGGTTTCCGCATCTCACAATCCTTACTATGATAACGGTATTAAGATTATGGATGGCAACGGTCACAAGATGGCTGCTTCCGTAGAGGAAGAGATTGAGCGTTACATCGATGGTGAGATTGATGAGCTTCCTTTTGCTACCGGCGAGGATGTTGGTATTGCAACAGATTATGCTATCGGACGTAACCGTTACATTGGTTATTTGATTTCTCTTGCAACCCGTTCTTACAACGGCAAGCGTATTGGTTTGGATTGCTCCAACGGAAGTTCTTTTAATATTGCCAAGAGCGTATTCGATGCTCTTGGAGCTAAGACTTATGCTGTTGCAACGGATCCAAACGGATTGAACATCAACAAGGACTGTGGTTCTACTCATATTGAGAATCTTCAGAAGTTAGTGAAGGAGAAGGAGTTAGACGCAGGGTTTGCATTCGACGGTGATGCTGACCGTTGTATCGCGGTTGACAATAACGGCGAAGTTATTGACGGTGATTATATCATCTACATCTGTGGTAAGTATTTGAAGAAGCATGGCCGCTTGGATGGCAACCATGTTGTTGCTACCGTTATGAGTAACCTTGGTTTCTTCAAGGCTTGTGACAAGGCTGGCATCGAGTACGACGTTACTACCGTTGGTGATAAGTACGTGAACGAAGACATGGTGAAGAACGGCTATGTGATTGGCGGAGAGCAGTCCGGTCATATCATTTTCTCCCGTCATGCAACAACCGGTGATGGTATCCTTACCGCAATCATGATGATGGAAGTTATGATGGAAGAGAAGATGGCACTTTCTGACTTGGCTAGTGGCATGAAGAAGTATCCACAGCTTCTGAAGAACGTTCGCGTAACTGACAAGGCTGCTGTCATGAACAATGCTGCAGTTAAGGCTTGCGAGGCTGATATTGCAACACAGCTTGGTGATGATGGACGTTTACTTCTTCGTGAGAGCGGTACCGAGCCTGTCATCCGTGTTATGGTTGAGGCTACGACCGATGCTATCTGCGAGAAGTACGTGAACCAGATGATTGATGTCATCAAGGCAGAAGGCTTGGCATAATCTTAGAATCGTGATACAATGGCAAACGCTGTGGCCATTTATAACAGGCAGTGTCTGGGTTCGAAACCATCCCCAGAATAATAAAAACTAAGGAGTAATTACATATGGAAAAGAAGAGTTTTCGTAACAGTGCATTGTTTCTTGCACAGGCTGGCATGATTGCGGCTATTTACGTGGTATTGACGGTGTTTATCAATGCCTTCAATCTGGCAAACGGAGCCATTCAGATTCGTTTATCTGAGGCACTTTGTGTATTGCCGGTATTTACCCCAGCTGCAATTCCGGGCTTATTCATCGGATGCCTCATTAGCAATACCGTTACCGGTTGTGTGATTTGGGACATCGTTTTTGGTAGCTTGGCTACCTTACTTGGTGCAGTAGGTACTTACCTTCTTCGCAAGACCAAGTTCGTATGCACCCTGCCACCTGTAATTGCTAACATGATTGTAGTACCTTTCGTACTTCGTTATGCTTATGGCGTAGGCGATGCACATTGGTTTTTGGTAGCTACCATCGGAATCGGCGAGGTTATTTCTTGCTGTATCGTTGGTATGATCCTTAAGGCCGTGTTATCCAAATATCGATACCAGATTTTCCGTCAGGAAGAGAACGTTTAATTCAGTAATCACATCAGGAGTTAAGAATGAAAGAAGTATTGGATTTAATTTCAGAAGAAGTCGTTCGGGCATTCGAAGCAGCCGAGATTGATGCAAAGTATGCAAAGGTTGGCTTGTCCAATCGCCCGGATTTGTGTGAATATCAGTGTAATGGTGCTATGGCCGCAGCAAAAGAGTACCACAAGGCACCGATTCAGATTGCAACCGCAGTTTGTGAGCACTTATCCAAGAGTGAGATGTTTGAGTCCGTAGAGGCTGTGAATCCCGGATTCTTGAATTTGAAATTATCTCCATCCTTCTTAGCTTCTTATGTAACCAAGATGGGTGAGGATACAAAACGCCTTGGATTAGACAAGATTGAACAGCCGAAGACCATCATGATTGATTACGGCGGACCGAATGTGGCAAAGGCATTGCATGTTGGCCACTTGCGTTCTGCTGTTATCGGAGAGAGTATTAAGCGCATCGGTCGCTTCATGGGCAATGAAGTGATTGGTGATGTTCATATGGGTGATTGGGGACTTCAGATGGGTCTCATTATCACCGAGTTACAGTTACATAAGCCGGAGCTTCCATATTATGATGAGAGCTTTACCGGTGAGTATCCAAAGGAGGCTCCATTTACCGTTACGGAATTGGCAGACCTCTATACCACTGCCAGTGGCAAGTCCAAGGAAGATGCAGCTTTTAAGGAAGCAGCCATGCAGGCGACCTTCGAATTGCAGAATGGCCGTGTTGGATATCAGGAATTATTAAAGCAGATTCTTAGCATTTCTGTTGCTGATATGAAGGCGAACTATGAGAAGTTGGATGTATCCTTCGATTTGTGGAAGGGTGAGTCCGATGCACAGCCTTATATCCCGGATATGGTTGCTAAGATGAAGGAGGACGGCTTCGCATACGAGAGCGAAGGCGCTTTGGTTGTTGACGTTAAGGAAGAGACTGACACCAAGGAAGTTCCTCCATGTATGATTTTGAAGTCTGATGGTGCTTCCCTTTATAACACTACCGATCTTGCTACCATGGTATGGCGTATGCAGGATTACCATCCGGACAAGATGATTTATGTGGTAGATAAGCGTCAGGAGTTGTACTTCACACAGGTATTCCGTTGTGCGAAGAAGACCGGCATCGTTCCGGAATCAACAGACCTTCAGTTCGTTGGATTCGGTACCATGAACGGCAAGGATGGTAAGCCATTCAAGACACGTCAGGGTGGTGTTATGAGATTGTCCGCGTTATTGCAGGAAATCCATGACATGATGTATGAGAAGATTATGGCCAATGGAACCATGACTCCGGAAGAGGCAGAGGAGACTGCGAATGTGGTTGCTCTTTCTGCTGTGAAGTATGGAGACTTGTCCAACCAGGCTTCCAAGGATTACATCTTCGATATGGAGAGATTCACCTCCTCCGAAGGTAATACCGGCCCATATATCCTGTACACCATCGTTCGTATTAAGTCTATTCTGAACAAGTTCTTTGGCGATACGAGCGCTGATGAGCGTGCTGCCAAGTTAGCTCAGTTCGAGCTGATGGCACCTGCTTCTGAGAGCGAGAAGAGCCTGATGTTAGAGCTTGTGAAGTTCAATACGTCGATTCGTAATGCTTATGAGGAGACTGCGCCTCACAAGATTTGTGCTTATATCTACGATGTGGCTAATGCCTTTAACCACTTCTACCATGAGACCAAGATTCTTGCGGAAGAGGATGAGCAGAAGAAGGAGTATTACATTCACATGTTAGATATTACCCGAGCAGTATTAGAGACCAGTATTGATTTACTTGGATTCAAGGCTCCGGAGCGTATGTAAGATACAAGACCTCGTTTGTTGCGAGGTCTTTTTTATCGCAATCGAATTTGAAAATCATTTTCAAAAATAGGTTGCATGCAATGAATTCTGTGCTATAATGATAGGCGTCGGAAAATATAACGTATGTTTTTATAATAAGAAAGAAGGTAGAATCATGACAAAGATTGATATTATTTCCGGTTTCTTGGGTGCTGGTAAGACTACATTCATTAAGAAGCTGTTAGAAGAGGCATTTGCTGGCGAGAAGCTTGTTTTGATTGAGAACGAGTTTGGTGAAGTTGGTGTTGATGGTGGCTTCTTGAAGGATGCCGGTATCGAGATTACCGAGATGAATTCCGGTTGTATCTGCTGTACCTTGGTTGGTGACTTTGCGAAGAGCCTGAATGAGGTTATGGAGAAGTTTCATCCGGATCGTATCATTATTGAGCCATCCGGTGTTGGTAAGCTCTCTGACGTTATGACTTCTGTTATCGACATGGAGAAGGAAGCTGACGTGAAGTTGAATGCCCTTGTTACCGTTGTTAATTCCCTCAAGGCTTCTAAGCAGATGAAGGCGTTTGGTGAGTTCTTTAATAACCAGATTGAGCATGCAACCACTGTTGTACTTAGCCGTACACAGAACGCAACTCCGGAGCAGGTAGAGTTCTGTACTACACAGATTCAGAATTTGAATCCGAAGGCTGTTGTTATTACAACACCGTGGGATGATTTGACCGGTGCTCAGATTCTTGCTGCAATCGAGGGCAAGGATAATCTTGAGATGAAGGCACTTGCAGAGCTTCATCATCACGAAGAGGAAGAGGCTCACGAACATGAGCATCATCACCATGACCGCGATCATGAGGAGCATGAGCATCATCACCATGACCACGAGCATGAGGAACACGAGCATCATCACCACGACCATGATCATGAGGAACATGAGCATCATCACCACGATCATGATCACGAAGAAGGTCATGAGCACTGCGATCACGAGCATGGACATTGCTGCTGTCACGATCATGACCATGAGCATCATCATCACCATCATGCAGATGATGTATTTGCTACTTGGGGCAAGGAAACACCTCATGTATTTGAGCGTGCAACCATCGAGATGGCAATGAAGGCATTTGCTGAAACTGAGGACTTTGGTACCGTTATTCGTTCTAAGGGTATGGTTCCATGTACTGATGGTACCTGGATTTACTTCGACTTGGTAGACGGCGAGTACGAGCTTCGTAGCGGTGATCCGGACTATACCGGTCGCTTGGTTGTTATCGGTGCCGACATCAAAGAAGCTGAGATTGAGAAGCTGTTTGGCTTAGCATAATAGAAGTGAGGTTGCAATCATGCAGGAAGTACCTGTATACGTATTTTACGGTTTTATGGATAGTGGCAAGACTACACTGGTTCAGGAGACACTGTTCCAGAATGATTTTGCCAATGATATCTCTTCTTTTCTTGTCCTTCGTTGTGAGGACGGAGATGAGGAGTATGATGTTGCCAAGCTGGAGAGCTTGGGCGGTCACTTGATTTCTATTGATAAGGAAGAGGACTTTACCGCAGATTATCTGAAGAAGTTGGATGAGGAGTATCATCCGGAGGCTGTTTTTATTGAATATAACGGAACCTGGGAAGTGGCTCCATTGTATGAGATGGACGGTCCGGAGGCTTGGACTATTATTCAGGCTCTGTGTACGGTAGATGCAACCACCTTTGAGATGTACATGCAGAACATGCGTGTCATGATGAGCGAGCAGATGTTCAAGGCAGATGTGGTTATCTTCAATCGCTGTGACGATAACACTCCACGTGCCAAGTTCAGAGCCAATGTGAAGTCTGTCAATCGACGTGCACAGATTGTGTATGAGCGCGCGGATGGAACCATCGATGATCGAGAGGATGAGATGCCTTTTGATATCAATGCTTCTGAGATTGAGATTTCTGATGCGGATTATGCACTTTGGTTCATGGATTGTATGGACCATCCGAAGAAGTATGATGGCAAGGTGGTTTCCTTCCTGGCATTGGTGTATAACCCAACTGAGGGTAAGGGCAAGCTCAAGCCCGGCGTATTCGTTCCGGGACGTTTTGCCATGACTTGTTGTGTAGAGGACGTTCAGTTCCTGGGCATGAAGACCTTGTACAAGGATGCAGCCAAGATTGAACACAAGAGCTGGATTCATATCAAGGCGCAGGTAAAGAACGAATTTGCCAAGGAGTATCATGAGAACGAGCATATTCATAAAAATCGCAATTCA
>JAILCW010000014.1 GCA_024690265.1 Lachnospiraceae bacterium
GGATAATGTCATTCTGCAAGCTGATATCGCAGCCATTTACAATCTCAGCCGTCACATCAAAGGTATCCGGCGTCAACAGATAGAGGGAGCTCCTATTGTGAAGGGCAATCTTCTCTACTTCCCCCTGCTCGTTGGTAAGATACTCCACATCGTCGATGGTGTACAACTGAGTGCTGCCGGTCTGAATCATAGCCTGCTTCTCCAGGTTGTAGACCTGAAGGTAATAATCGTCACCCTGCAACAGAAGGTTCTTGCTATCCGGAGTAAACTCCACAAAAGCGCGCTGGCGTCCGCCAAATGGAACCTCTGCCACAATCTTCTCCTGCTCCAAGTTGTAGATACGAACGGTGTAATCCAGACAGTTCATGGCGACGTATTTGCCGTCATCACTAAGAGCCAATCCTGCGGCATAAGCAGTGGTAAGCATGGTCTTCATGGAATCCTCACGAATGATTTTCTCACTGTGGTTCTTGCAATTCTTAACGTGCAGCACGTTATCCTTGCTGACAAATGCTACCGTGTTATTGTCCACACCGCCTGCATCTGCTAAGAATACGTCAATCTGATCATCCTGGAAGCGAATCTCCATAGTATCCAAATCAACAACAGCAAATCCGCCGTAGCCATAAGATAAGAAACTATAGTTTTCCATGTCAAATGGATAGTCATTCGCGCTGGAAAGATTCTCAAAGGTACCTGTCACCTTGAAGCCCTCATCGGTGATTTCGTACTTGGTCAGGGTCTGACTCTCATACACGAACAAATCATGGTTACGTCCCACACGAACTTTTGCAAAGCTCTTGCATGGAAGGACATCCCCCAACTGCTTGCCGGTGGCATAGTCATAGATGACCAGTTCGTTATCCGTACCCTCTGAGTTATCACGGTTGGCAACAACGTACTTGCCATCCTCGGTAAAGAAGGCATCATCCAACGGTGTATCAAAGGACGTAAAGCTCTCCAGGTTCGGATCCTGTGGATAAGACATCAGCACCAACTTGGAGGAATAGGATTCCTTGATGGCGATAACACCACCGCGAGCCTTGGCCTTGCGAATGTTCTTCTTGGTGTCCTTCATGTTGTCGGTATGCTCAATACGGTCATCGATGGTTACGATATCCATCTGGCCGCCCAACTCCCAAAGGATAACCATATTGTCACCTGAGTAATGATAGCCATTAATCGTAGAACTCTTATCGAAGGCAAACCACTTTTCTCCCGTATTAATGTCGATTGAGCAAAAATGATTGTTCAGATAGTAATTCAGCAACTGATACTGATTGCCATCTTTGCCGGTAAAATCACTGTAGAAGAACTCCAAAGAGCTTCCGGAAATCACGGAAGTCTGGAACTCATAATCACTGGTCCACAAGGTCTCTCCGGTGGTCAAGTCAATATAATCCACTGCTCCTAGTCCGGATAACAGAATTCCCTGCTCATCCCTCTGGTTGGATGCAATAGCAATGTGGTTGTCATCGATGTAAATGGCTTCACTTGGCGCATCGTAAGAAGTATGAAGGGTCTGGAACTCACCGGTGGTCACATCAAAGATGCTAACCTCGCCATTGACCGTGTCATCATCTACATAACGACGAACTGCAACATGTTTGCCATCCGGGCTGAATGCTGCAAAGGATGCGGTAAAGGACAAGTCCTCTTCGGTGGGATTGGTATAATCCATAACAATCTCACCCTGGTCACTGATAACGATGATTTCGTCCGTTGCAACAGCTACGCCTAAATGAGCATCCTTGTTATAGTAGAATCCGTTGAATCCCATGTACTCAGAATGTGGCAATTTCTGGGTCCACTGCTCCTTGCCATTCATATCGTAGCAAACCACGCGGTCCTCATAACCTACTATCAAGGTATCGGACTCGGTTGCACCAAAGCCTTTCAAATATACCGGGGTGTAATCCTCTTCGGCCAATGGATCTGAAAGCTTGCATAGCAACTCGCCATCTTCGATGCGGAAGATGTAGAGGTTGTCGCCATCGTCCTTGACGATGATATTTTTCGCATCGGCACTGTACTGAAAATCGCTGACCGGAAGGTCGCACTCTAACACACGCTCCGTGCCAAGCTGGGAGCCATCGGTGTAGAGGTTCAGACTCTGGCCCAAGGCGTATTCTGCCTGCGGTACGTATGGGCGATTGTCGGTGCATGGCAGTGCTTCCAATGCCACCTGCATAGCGGTGATACGGTCGCCATGCTCTAATAAATCCAAGGAGGTGTCCGCCAAATACTTGGACTGGTTCACCTGCTTGTCCTTGTAGTTCTGCTGAATCTGGGCTGCTGTGTAGGCGTAATATGCGCCAAAGGCAATGCCCAAGGTCATAACGCCACCCATGATAGCCATCATACGATGCATCTGGCGCTCTTTGTGACGCTGACGCAAATCATCATAGGTACAATGTAGAAGTGGTGCTGCTAAGCGCATGAACTCCGTCGGCATTTTCTTTTTCATCTCTGCCTGGGTTGCGCCACGAACATCCGCTGCTAACGGCTCTACCGGATTGCCCTGTTCATCGAATCGCAGCGGCTCCGGGAAGGATTCCTCCGGCTCGCCCTCGATCAGCACCGCCAACACATGGTCGCGGTCATGCATCTCGATAAAGGTCTTGATCTCGGTCTGCACCCAGTAGGACTCCGGTGTACGCGGAGAACAGATAACAATCAGGTACTCGGAATTCTCCAGGGCCTGACTGATGTTATCGCTTAGGTTACTGCCGATTGGGAGCTCTTCCTGATCGCGGAAGACACGCTCAATCTTCTTGATGCCGGTTTCTTTTTGCACCTTGCGAGGTACCTTGAAGGTCTCGAGGCGCTTGTGCACCTGCTTTGCCACAAACATATCCAGGTCGGAATGTCGGTAGCTGATGAATGCATTGTAATTCATTGTAGTTTTCCCCTATCTCATAGTTTCTTTATGTATATCCCTTGATGTGTTATTTATACTCCTGCAATCGCTGACATAGGTACTTGACCCCCTGCAATTGTAGGTTCTTGTCCAGACCGGTGCCCAAGGTGTTGTCCTTTAACACCATCTGGTAAGTATGCTCTGCTGTTGTGATGGTAACATCCTGCCATCCCAATAGGTTCTTGTGTGTCTTGGCGGATTGAATATCTGCGAATGGGATTATCTCGTGGCGAATTGCCTGATTGAATTGTTTGGGCTCCACCTGCGCGAGAACGACGCTTCGCTCTGTCACACCGATGTAGCAGTTCTCTTGTGTGGACTTATCCACATGGCCCACGATAGTTACGATATATTGCTCGCCCTCCGGAAGGAATTCCTTCAGTACTGCGCGCTTGCTGTCTTCGTTCATACTCCAACCTCCCCGTCTATGTCCCTAGTTCCCTATTATAGGCCATTTGTGCTGCAATGGAATGAACTTAAGGTTCACACACGCCTTCTATTGTAAGGGTCGGCGGTAGGGAGAGTCAACTGTAGGGGCGATAATACGCAGGTGGGGTGGAGGGGTTGGAGGGGCTTGAGGGCTGCGGGGGCTGGGGGGTGCTGGGGGTGCTAGGCTCGGCTGGGGGCTGGGGGTGCTGCTGGGGATCGGTCCGGGTGCCAAGATGGGCTGTTTGAAATGTCCTTGGCACCCATTTTGTGCTGTTGGCCTGCGCTGAGGTAGCTGATTGGGTGCCAAGAGCATCGTTGCTCCGCCTCCTTAGCACCCAATTTCTCAAAAACGACCTGGATTATGGGGTGATTTCGGGGTTTTTGAGAGCAAAATCCCGGAAAATAGGTGCTAAGGGGCGGCGATATTCACAATCTTAGCACCGAATCCGTTGCCCCCAGACTGAGTCAGAGGCTGAATTAGGTGGTAAGGAGCTGGTCTTTAATTGGTTTTGGCACCCCAGCTCCCGAGCGCATCGCCCTGCACATAAATATGTCTATCTGACCTACTCCTGAACGAACGCGCATATAATGCGCTCAATCATATCTTCTGTTAGTGGATGCTCCTTGGTTTCGTATGTAAGAATCAGGTTATCGTTAGGGATTAATTGATGTTTCAGATAGTTACTTAGTTTGAATGTTAGATTATCTCGATAGTCTGGGTCATCTGCTCGCCCGAAATGCTCCCAGTAGATTTCGCAATCCTTTTTTGCTTGATAGATGGTGAAATCCGGATATATGATACGCCCGTTCAATTCTAATGGGCACTCATAACGGAATGGAATATTATGCTTTTCAAGACAACTTACAATTAGGGATTCAGACTTTGAACGAACTATGATACCGCTTGCGGTTTTGAATTTTAGATTAGTATGGTATTTGCCGTTTTGCTCGTATGGTATAGATAACCAGTCTTTTGTTCTTTGAAGTTCGGGAGCAATCACTGGAAGCAACAAATCACTATATCCGGGAAGATTATAGAGAACATCTTTTGAAGTAACAGTATGGTTTTGGTGATCCTTTAGTTGATGCTGTAACAGCGATGCTTCTTGCTGTAGTTCTTGCAGACGAAGCTTGTTGTATCGCTTTTTTGCTAGAGAAAAGGCCAACGGTATATTGTCCTTGCGAATATATATCCGTTGTACATTGTTATGCTCGCTTACAATTTGAAAATACTTAAAAGTTTCTTTTCCTTTTCTTACGTGTAGTGATCCTTGGGGCGCTTTTTGCAATTGTTTTTTGATAGATGCTAGTTCAGTGCGGACAGACTCCAAGTGCTGCTCTAGTTCCATAGTACTTGTATTCATATTATCCTTTCTGTGAATCTATGCACGAGATGTGCTTCGAATTCTGATGGGCATTGCCCGTTAGAGTTTATAGAAACTTTTGCCATTATAAAATGCTCCAAAGGAAAATGCAAGCATCTTTTTTCTTGCGGTTTTAGAATATGAGATTTATCATAGAAAAGAGGGGAAGCTATAATCACTACATCATTGTGGGAGGTTGTTATGGCAAGAATCTATGCGGTGGGGGATATTTTCGGTTGTGCAAATGAACTGGATGCCGTTTTAGGCTCCATGGATTTATCCGGTAGTAATATGGTGGTTTTCCTTGGTAATTACATCGACAAGGGGCCGGATAGTCGAAGTGTTGTAGATTTGGTTTCTGATTTGCAGCACAATTACGGCCAGGAGCATGTGGTTGCGTTGTGCGGCAAGCATGAGGAGTCTTTCCTGAATTGGTTGGACGACCCAGAGTCAGCGCAATGGTTTATGGAAGATGAAGACTTGGCGACCTGCTCTACTTTTATGAAGCATAAGACCTGGGAATCCTTCGAACAAGTGCTTTTCGAAAAAGAAATGTCGGAGCTATCCACTTCTGCCAAGATTGCCATTGACGAAGACTACGGTTACCTGGTGGATTGGATGCGCGGGCTGCCGAGTCGATATGAGATTGAGGATTTGGATTTGGTTTTCACGCGGCGCACGGTATTGCACGGTGGGCAGATGCACGATTTGACTGGTCATCCGCACAAGGACGGCGAGATTCCGATTTTGATTTATGATACAGATATCAATGGGTTTATAGAGTAAGTTAGCAACAGTTGCAGGACGTTAGTCTTGCAGCTGTTTTTGATATGACGATGCGCTCGGGAGCTGGGGTGCCAAAAACAATTAAAGACCAGCTCCTTACCACCTAATTCAGCCTTTTACTCAGTCTGGGGGCAACGGATTCGGTGCTAAGATTGTGAATATCGCCGCCCCTTAGCACCTATTTTCCGGAATTTTGCTCTCAAAAACCCCGAAATCACCCCATAATCCAGGTCATTTTTGAGAAATTGGGTGCTAAGGAGGCGGAGCAACGATGCTCTTGGCACCCAATCAGCTACCTCAGCGCAGGCCAACAGCACAAAATGGGTGCCAAGGACACTTCAAACAGCCCATCTTGGCACCCAATCAGCTACCCCAACTTCACCAACTTCATTCTAGTCCACTTTTTCATATCATTTCCCTCTTGCAATTCAATATATAATCAAAAATATAGCACAAAAAAGAGACCTCCTAAAAGGTCTCTTAGAATTATCGATTACGACGTTCCATCCGAGGAAAATCGTGATAGAAACGTTCTTTGTCAATATACATCTGTTGCTCTGCTTCCTTGATCAACTGGAAGGTGTCCACGCCGTTGCCGTAAGCCTCCCCCACGGAAGCAATTGGCATGCCGTTACGACGAACAAAAGCCTTGAGAGAAATTCCCTGCGCATGGAACACTTCATAAGTCATATTCGGACACATCACAACAAACTCATCACCGCTGATACGGAATACCTGATTACGAGAAAAAATATCGATCAGTCCGTTGGCTACATTCAGCAGCAATCGGTCACCCGCCTGGTGGCCCTGCTCATCGTTGGTCTTCTTCAGACCATTGGCATCGCAGAAAAATACGCCCACTTTATCGAACTTCTTCATCTGGTTGCAAGCCATATCATAAGCGCGACGATTATACAATCCGGTCAAGGCATCACGAGTGGAAGCCTCGATTAGGGAGTTTTCTCGAACGATGTACTCCTTCTCGTAATCCGCCTGAATCATGACATAGATAATCAGCATGGACAAGGTATAGGCAATATAGGTAAAAGAATACTGTGGCCATACCAGATGCAGCAAAATCGAAATCAGCGGAAGTACTAGATAACTCAAGCAAGCCATGGTGCACAG
>JAILCW010000018.1 GCA_024690265.1 Lachnospiraceae bacterium
AATGCACGATGGTTGATGTATATGATGCGGCAGCTTCTTCCGTCGGATAAAACAACACGACTGTTCTGGTAGGAAGAAGCGATATGGTCTAAGAATAATAAAATGTACTTGGGATCATACTTCTGCAGACCATCCTTCTCAAAAGACTGAATTACCTGGAATGCACACAGCGGAGCGCGGTAGCTGCGGGCTGCAGTCATTGCATCGTAAACATCTGCGATTGCAATAATGGAAGCAAAGTCATCAATCTCATCCTGCTGTAACTGGCGCGGATAACCGGACCCATCGCCGCGCTCGTGATGCTGTAACGTAGCGGATAGAATGCGCCGGTCAATGTGATGAAGGTTCTTAAGGGTACGATTGCCGGTCAGCGGATGCTGACGAATCAACTGGAACTCTTCGTCGGTGAGCTTGCCTTGTTTATTCAGGACTTCTTCCGGAATGGATAGCTTGCCGATATCGTGAACTAAGCCTGCAATGGTCAGGATGTTTAGGTCGTCTTTGTCTAACTTGAGCCAACGACCAATGCCTCGGGCAACCAGAGCAACATTCAAAGAATGTGCATACATACTGTCGTCCACAGCACGGATGGCATGTAATAAATCCAGAATATCCAATGTGGTCTTGCCGTGATACAGAGGATGGATGTCCTCTAGTAAATCCATCAGAGATACGGTTGGGTCGCCGTCTTGCACCTTTTTAAGTGTAGTGGAAAGTGCCGCAATCGCTTTGGAATAGGATACCTGAAAGGATTGAAATTCCGGGGTGTTCTTCAGTCGTTGTGTATAGGACATGGTGGCCTTGGCAGATGGAACAACCGGTTCCGGAACAGATAACTCATCTGGTTGCACTTCTACAACAGGCTCCTCTGTAAGAGGTGGTATTTCTTCTTCTGCCGGCTTCGGAAAGTCCTCCACATAGACGCTGTCAATGCGATAAAAAGAAAGACGCGCAATCATAGTATCAGAAAGCACAGTCCCCTTGTCTAGAATGGTCTGGCCATGCTTGGTGACAATCTCTTTGGCAACCACCATGCCGGCCTCCAGCTTGCGTGATAGAATCTTCTCCATTTATATAACCCCTAACGAAAATATTACTATTACTAATTATGATTGATAAAATGCGGGATTGCAATGGTTTTATCATACATTTTTACACGAATGTCTATGGAGGTATGCGATTTGCTTGACAAGTAAGAAATATCCGTGTATGTTTAAGGCGTACCTAGTAAGGACATTAATTCCATATTGCATAGGTTCTCTTATTCAGAGTGGTGGAGATACATAGGATCGATGAAGCCACGGCAACCCCAACCCAAGTCGGAAGGTGCCATCCTGAGCGAGTTTCTCGAACAATAAGAGGATTTGATGATCTTTACGATTTATTCGAATCCGCTTATCGAGCGGATTTTTTTATTGTTATTTTTAGGAGGTTAGTATGGAAAAGCTATTATTCACTTCTGAGTCTGTTACAGAAGGTCATCCGGACAAAGTATGTGACGCTGTTTCTGATGCGATTTTGGATGCTTGCATGGAGCAGGACCCAATGAGCCGTGTTGCTTGTGAGACAACTGCATGCACCGGATTTATTTTGGTTACCGGTGAGATTACTACCAAGGCGCAGTTAGACGTTCCTGCAATTGTTCGCAAGACAGTTAATGAGATTGGCTACAATGATGCCAAGACTGGTTTCGATGGTAATACTTGTGCGGTAATGGTTGCGTTGGATCAGCAGTCTGCAGACATTGCTATGGGTGTGGACAAGGCATTAGAGGCAAGAGAAGGCAGCTTAGCTGATGATTTGGATACCGGTGCTGGAGATCAGGGTATGATGTTTGGCTATGCCACCAACGAGACGGATGAGTATATGCCATATCCGATTTCTCTTGCGCACAAGTTGGCACTTCAGTTAACCAAGGTTCGTAAGGATGGCACCTTGCCATATCTTCGTCCAGACGGCAAGACTCAGGTTTCTGTTGAGTATGATGAGAATGGTAAGCCACAGCGTTTAGAGGCTGTAGTTCTGTCTACACAGCATGATGAGGATGTAACGCAGGAACAGATTCATGCAGATATTAAGAAGCATGTATTTGATGTAATCCTTCCGCAGGAATTAATCGATGACAAGACCAAGTTTTTCATCAATCCAACTGGACGTTTTGTAATCGGTGGACCACATGGTGATGCAGGCTTGACCGGACGTAAGATTATCGTTGATACTTATGGTGGAATGGCTCGTCACGGCGGCGGAGCATTCTCAGGTAAGGATTGCACCAAGGTAGACCGTTCTGCTGCATATGCTGCTCGTTATGTAGCAAAGAATTTGGTTGCAGCAGGTCTTGCTGATAAGTGTGAGATTCAGTTGTCTTACGCAATCGGTGTTGCAGAACCAACATCTATCAATATCGAAACGTTTGGTACAGGCAAGCTTTCCGGTGAGAGATTGGTAGAGATTGTTCGTGAGAACTTTGATTTGCGTCCGGCTGGAATTATCAAGATGCTGGATCTTCGTCGTCCGATTTATCGTCCAACAGCAGCATACGGTCATTTTGGACGTAATGATTTGAACCTTCCTTGGGAGGCTTTGAACAAGGTAGAGGCTCTTAAGAAGTATCTGTAAATCAAATTTTTAGAATGATATAATAAGGTCGTAGGCGTAGTGCTTACGACCTTTTTTATATGTGAGGTGGCAAATTGAAATTTCGTAGTCGATTGATCGTTTCTTTTTGTATCATTATTTTTATGCCGATTCTATTGGCGATTGTGGTGTTTTATTCCGTTGATCGGATTCAAGGTGCCTATTTGGATCAATCCTATCTGACGTTTTTTTATAATACCACCAGGGCTATGACGCCGGATGTACATCGGTTCTTTTGGGACTTAATCGGCTCTATTCTAATTGTGTTAGTTATAACCAGTGTCTTTTTGGTTACCTGGATTTATCGAGGACTTGTTCCTAATACGCGTAAGCTTATTCATGCAGCAGAAGAGATTAGCAAAGGGAATCTGGATGAGCCAATCATTATCAATGGACATGATGAGATTGCCGAACTAGCCAATTCCATTGAGACCATGCGCCGCCATCTTAAGGCTGATGCGATAGAGAAGCTGGAACAAGAGAATACGCAGCGTCAGTTGATATCCAATATTGCACATGATTTAAAGACTCCGTTGACATCTATTCGGGGTTATTCCGAAGCATTATTGGACGGGGTCGCATCTACACCGGAGAAACAAAATGTTTATCTTCGTACGATTTACAACAAATCGGTAGAGATGAATACCCTTTTAAATGAACTGTCCACATACAGCAAGTTAGACGCAAATCGTATTCCATATAATTTTCAGCATCTATATGTACGTGATTTCTTTGGAGATTGCGTAGAAGAATTGTCCATGGATTTAGAGATGCAGGGCGTGAAGTTGGGATACGAGAGCTATCTGGAGGATGACGTCGAAGTCATTGCAGATCCGGAGCAGCTGATGCGAGTGATTCATAACCTTGTGAATAACGCGGTGAAGTATCGAAGTGATGAACAGCCTTACGTGAACATTCGATTGAAGGATGTAGGCAACTATGTTCAGGTAGAAATCGAAGACAACGGCAAGGGAATCGGTGCAGATGAATTGCCTAAGATTTTTGATCGTACATTCCGTGGAGATTCTGCAAGGACTTCCACTGCCGGAGGTAGTGGCATCGGTCTTTCCATCGTGCACAAGATAGTGGAAGACCATGGTGGCCATATATGGGCAACCAGCAAACCGGGATATGGAACGGTGTTCACTTTTATCCTATGCAAATATCAACTTGGAGGCGCAAATGAACAATCGAATTCTGATTATTGAAGATGACATGGCAATTGCAGAAGTAGAGCGTGATTATTTACAGTTTAATAATTTTGATGTGGATGTAGAGACGGATGGTAGTATTGGGTTGCAGCGAGCATTGGATGAACCTTACGATCTGATCCTTCTGGATGTTATGCTTCCACACACCGATGGATATGAGATTTGTACGCGCATCCGCCAGAAGCGCAACATACCGATTCTTATGGTTTCTGCTCGCAAAGAAGAAATCGATAAGATTCGTGGTTTGGGATTTGGCGCGGATGATTATATTACCAAGCCTTTTTCGCTGGCAGAGTTAGCGGCTCGGGTTCGAGCACACCTGGCTCGATATGAACGCTTGGTTACAGCTTCACCGGAAGACATGGAAATTGTCAGTGTGCGAGGCATCAAGTTGGATAAGAATGCGCGCCGCGCATGGGTGAATAATGAAGAAGTCATTCTTACTTCCAAGGAGTTTGATATTCTTTTGTTTTTTATCGAGCATCCGAATACGGTATATTCTAAGGATGAGTTATTTAAAGAAGTTTGGAATATGGACGCGGTTGGGGATAATGCGACGGTAACCGTTCACATTAAGCGTCTAAGAGAAAAAATCGAAATCAATTCCAACAAGCCGCAGTATATAGAGACGGTATGGGGTGTTGGATATCGATTTAGAGTATAACGATGTGGGGGAAAACTATGACAAAGAGAACAATGACACCAGAGATTATTTATGAAGATGATGCGGTAATGGTGGTCTACAAGCCGGCAGGAATGGCGACCCAAACTCGCTTGGTATCAGAGATGGACCTGGAGATGTATCTGAAGAATCATCGTGCCCAGGCTGGCGAAGACAACTATATTGGCATCATCCAGCGGCTAGACCAGCCGGTAGAGGGAGTGCTGGTTGTTGCCAAGACCAAGGCGGCAGCCGAGAACCTGACCAAGCAGCTGCGGGAACACACATTAGGAAAGCATTATTATGCCCTTATTACTAGGAACTCTCTTCCCAAGAGCGGTACCTTGGAGGATTATCTGGTGAAGGATACCCAGAAGGGTAGGGCCAAGGTGGTATCATCTAAGGATCCTCGTGCGAAAAAGGCGCGATTGGAGTATGAAGTGATTCGTGAACGCGGTGGTCAACGTTTGGTAGATGTATGTTTGGATACCGGACGTTATCATCAGATTCGTGTTCAGTTTGCTTCTAGAACAGCACCGTTGATTGGTGATATCAAATACGGCGGAATATCCACAGGACATCCATTGTGCCTGTGCGGATACCGTACCGAGTTTGTTCATCCGGTGACCCAGGAGCCCATGCATTTTGAGATTACCCCTAAGGGAGAAGAGTTTGTGGACTTCTTCGCAGAGTAGGTTTTCTTGACAAGCGCCGCGGGGTTGCATAGAATTTATAGAGATTTTTACTTTTTGTTTTCTAATGGTTAGATAGGAGAATTATTGACATGGCTAAGGATAAGAAGCTGGTAGAAGCAATCACTTCTATGAGCGAAGATTTCGCACAATGGTATACCGATGTTGTAGTCAAGGCTGACTTGATTGCATATTCCTCTGTTAAGGGATGCATGATCATTAAGCCCGATGGGTATGCGATTTGGGAAAATATCCAGCATGAGTTAGATCGTAGATTCAAGGAAACCGGCGTACAGAACGTGTACATGCCAATGTTTATTCCGGAGAGTCTTCTTCAGGTTGAGAAGGACCACGTAGAAGGATTTGCACCGGAAGTTGCATGGGTTACCCACGGCGGTTTGAACGAGTTGCAGGAGCGCTTGTGTGTACGTCCTACTTCTGAGACTTTGTTCTGTGATTTTTATAAGGACATTATTCAGTCTCACAGAGATTTGCCAAAGGTTTATAACCAGTGGTGTTCTGTTGTTCGTTGGGAGAAGGAGACACGTCCGTTCCTTCGTTCTAGAGAGTTCTTGTGGCAGGAAGGTCACACCGCTCACGCAACAGCAGAAGAGGCTGAGGAGCGTACCATTCAGATGTTGAATCTATATGCAGACTTCTGTGAGGAAGTATTGGCTATGCCGGTAGTTCGTGGACAGAAGACTGAGAAGGAGAAGTTCGCAGGTGCAGAAGCCACCTACACCATCGAAGCATTGATGCATGATGGCAAGGCATTGCAGTCCGGTACCAGCCATAACTTTGGAGATAACTTCTCCAAGCCTTTCGGTATTCAGTACACCGATAAGAATAACAAGTTGCAGTACGTATATCAGACTTCTTGGGGTATGACCACTCGTCTGATTGGTGCAATTATCATGGTTCATGGAGATGATTCCGGATTGGTATTGCCTCCACGTATTGCGCCTACTCAGGTTGTTGTTGTTCCAATCCAGATGCAGAAGGACTTCGTTATGGAGAAGGCAACAGAGATTAGTGATCGTCTTGGCAAGGTGGCTCGTACCAAGTTGGATGATTCTGACAAGAGTCCGGGATGGAAGTTCTCTGAGGCAGAGATGCGTGGTATTCCGGTTCGTGTGGAGCTTGGACCAAAGGATATTGAGGCAGGCAAGTGTGTACTTGTTCGTCGTGATACCCGCGAGAAGATTGAGTGTTCCTTGGATGCAGTTGAGGAGACGGTTACCCAGTTGTTAGAACAGATTCAGAAGGATATGTTCGATCGTGCTAAGGCACATCGTGATGCACATATTTTTGATGCACACAATTATGAAGAGTTTACAGAGATTGCCAATACCAAGCCTGGATTCATCCGCGCAATGTGGTGTGAGGATGTTGCTTGTGAGAACAAAATCAAGGAAGACTTGGCAGTCACTTCCCGTTGTATGCCATTCAACGATCAGGAGCAGATTTCTGATGTTTGCGCTTGCTGTGGCAAGCCAGCGAAGAAGTTGGTATATTGGGGCAAAGCATATTAAGATTATTTTACGAGGCGGCAGGATGGTTCTTGCTGCCTCATGTTCTTTTTGACGAGGAGGGTATATGAATTCCATACAGATTAACATTCCTTCCGGCGCGAATACCATTATTCAGGAGTTAGAGAAGCACGGTCATGCTGCGTACGTTGTAGGTGGTTGCGTGCGTGACAGTGTGTTGGGGAGGAATCCGGCGGACTGGGACATTACCACGGATGCTTTGCCGGAAGAGGTTAAATCCATTTTTCCGGTAACCATTGATACCGGATTGGAACATGGAACGGTAACGGTTCGGATCAATCACGTAAGCTACGAGGTTACCACCTATCGAATCGACGGAGATTATGAGGATGGACGCCATCCTAAGGATGTGACCTTTACCCGTAGTTTGGAAGAAGACTTAAAACGAAGAGATTTTACCATCAATGCCATGGCGTATAACGAGCGAGATGGCTTGGTGGATTTGTTTGATGGTATCAAAGATTTGGAGGCTGGCGTGGTACGTTGCGTTGGTTCTCCGATGGAACGATTTTCAGAGGATGCTTTGCGCATGTTACGTGCCCTGCGTTTTTCTGCGCAGTTGGGCTTTGATGTGGAGGAGGACACCTTCGCAGCAATCCGTGCGTTGTCTCCGACCTTGGCAAAGGTTTCCGCAGAACGAATACAGGTGGAAGTGCTGAAGCTGATTTGCTCTTTGCATCCGGAACGGATGGAACAGGTAAGCGAGAGCGGCTTGTCCGCAATATTTTTCCCGGAGTGGGACAATATGCTATCTTGCCAGCAGGCAACACCCCATCATTGCTATGACGTGGGACATCACACCATTGTAGTGATGCAACAGGTTCCGGCCACCAAGGTGATGCGTTTGGCGGCGTTATTGCATGATGTGGCCAAGCCGGTGAGCAAGAAGACGGATAATAAGGGGGCAGACCATTTCGTGGGTCATCCTTCTCTCGGGGCTGTTATGGCCAAAGAGATTATGCGCCGATGGAAGTTGGACAATGCCACCATCGATGCGGTTTGTCGTTTGGTCAAATACCACGACGAACGGCCGGAGCTAACACCTCGCAACGTGAGACGCATGGTGCATCGTGTTGGCTTGGATTATATGGATGATTTGTTGACTCTACAGCATGGGGACGTGTTAGGACAGAGTCTCTATGAGCAGCAGAACAAGTTGGAACGTCTAGAAGCACTTCGCCAAATGTATGATGTGATTGTCAAAGAGCAGCAGTGCGTACAAATTGCAGACTTGCAGCTAAATGGCAAGGATATCATGGAGGCGGGAATACCGAAGGGCCCATTGATTGGTGAAGCATTAGAGCATCTATTGGACATGGTGATTGAGGATCCAACCAGAAATAATAAAGAGTTTTTGATGGGGGAATTGGCACAATGGCAAATATCCAGATAAAGACCCTGCGGGGGATCAGTTGCTTGCTTATGGCGTTGCTTTTGCTAACCGGCTGTGGTCAGGCGGCGGAGCCTAAGGTGGTAAGTCCTCGTGGAGAATCGGCGGCGACGGCGGCAGATCCTGCGAAGGAGCCTGAGGAAGAGATAGAAGAAACGTCTGTAGATGAGACAGATGCGAAGGGGCTCTATATTATCGAAAGTTTTGATGGGGACGAAGAGTTTGTTATTTTAAAGCATATTAATTCCACCCGTCAGGTACGTTATGCCTACAACTTGGATACCAAGTTCCTGAACAAATACGGCGACACAGAGAGCTGGTCCAGCTTTACACCGGGCAAGGTGGTTGAGATTGTTGAGACCCCGTCCACGGAGTCTAGTACCTTGGCTAGCATTCAGCTTTCCGGCAAGGTGTGGGTTCAGGAAGGCGTTACCAATTATTCCATGGATTTATCACGGGATATCTTTAAGATTGCCGATTCCAATTACCGACTTACCGGACAGACGGAAGTGTTTTCTCATGGCATTATGGCCAACCTTACGGACATTGGTGAGGAGGATGAGCTGCGAATCATTGGTTGCGATAAGGATATCTATTCCATTACAGTAACCAGCGGACACGGTTATATCAGTTTGATGAATACCGGCGTGTTCGAAGGAAGCTTGATTACAGTGGGTGATGCGGCGGTAGCTTTGATTACCGAGAATATGGTGTTTGAAGTGCCGGAGGGTACCTATGATGTAACGGTGGCCAACGACGGATATGGTGGCACCAAAACCGTTACGGTAGAGCGTAATCAGACCATGATATTGGACTTGAATGAACTTAAGGGTGAGGGACCAAAGTATTGCAAGATCACCTTCCAGTGCCTGGTCGAAGGTGCCCAGATTTATTTGGATGGAGCAATCGTCACCGCAGAGGAACAGCAGGATGTGCGATACGGCCGCCATTCTTTGGTGGTTGCTGCAGAAGGGTATGATACCTGGAGCCGTACACTGTTTGTGAATTCACCAAGCGCCACTATTATGTTGGATTTGGAGGACGAGAAAAAGAACTCATCTGCAAATAGCAATTCCGAAACCAACACCAATACGGGTACCAGCTCTGATAACGGAGCCAATACCAATGCGAATACCAATACCAACACAAACACAAATAACAGCACCAGTACATCTTCTGGCAGTGATCGAAGCAACTATACAGAGAAGGATGCCACCTTGGATTATCTGAGTACCATCTCGAATATGATATCGAGTGTGACCGGAAATTAGTACCTTAACTACTGATTTTTCGGGATTTCAATATGAAAATTAGCCAATATTGGGCGTTTCTTTTTGTTGAAATTGAAAAAATGTCGTAAAATCAAGGATTTTCGGGCGTTTTTTCTTGACATGCTATGGGAAAACAATTATAAATGAAAATGTAGTGAAAACCCGCGAAACCGTGGGAAATATATACATTCCAAGGAGGATATATTACTATGAACAAATCTGAATTAGTTGCAGCAATCGCTAGC
>JAILCW010000023.1 GCA_024690265.1 Lachnospiraceae bacterium
TGTATCTTATCCAGGCAAATAATAACGAGTGTGAGCCCTGCAGTAACCTGCAGGGCTTTCTTTCTACCTGTAAGAAGTTGAAAAATCAAGAATTATAAACAATAATATAGATATGCTGGAAAAGATTGGAACGCCGATTTATATTGGAAAGTGTAAGGAAAAGTAATGGAACTGATTCAAATTGCACACATTGAAAATGGATATAAAGCGAAGTTTGGAATTCCCAGACAGAGTGGTCTGGTAGGAGTTGAGAGCCGCATTGTGATGGAAAAAGGTTATGCGATGCCGGAAGCCTTTCGTGGAATCGAGGATTACGACTATCTGTGGCTGATCTGGGGATTTTCCAAGAATGTAGAGAAGCCTTTTTCTGCTACCGTTAAGCCACCACGGCTGGGTGGCAAGATTCGTATGGGAGTATTTGCTACGAGGTCGCCGTATCGTCCCAATCCAATCGGACTTTCCAGTGTGAAGCTGGAACGGGTAGAGCAGGATGAGAAGCATGGCACGGTGTTGGTAGTCAGCGGAGCAGACCTCTTAGACGGCACCCCAATTTATGATATTAAGCCATACCTGGCTTATGCTGATGCTCATGAGGGTGTTCGCAGTGGCTTTACCGACGACCATGAGTTCAAAAAACTGGAAGTTGTATTTCCAACAGACTTGTTGAATCAGGTTCCAACAAGCGAGCGGGATGCCGTATTAGAGATACTTCAGCAGGATCCGCGTCCGGGCTACGACAAGGGCATCGACCGGGAATTCAAGATTGCTTATGGAAGCGTAGATATCACCTTTGTCATCGAGAAGGAACAGGCGAAAGTCATCGCAGTCCGTAGGATATAAAAGACCACCGTGAACTTCACGGTGGTCTTGTTTATTTCACATATGGAATAATTCCGGTCAAATCGTCCACGCGAGCGAAAAGCAGCTGGGACAGCTCCTCGTCCGGCTCGGTCATATCCGGAACCATGATAACATTACAGCCTGCAGAAGCAGCAGACTTTACGCCATTTGGTGAATCTTCAACAGCAATGGTATCTTCCGGTGCAACCCCTAACTCCTTGCAAGCATGAAGATACGGGTCCGGATAAGGCTTGCCCTTGGGCATGTCATGGGCACTGATTACGTAATCAAAAGAATCCAGTAGGCCGGCGCGTCCTAAGCGCTCTCTGGCGGGATCCAATCGGCCGGCGGTAACAACCGCAGCGGGAATCCCCATGGTGTGGAGCTCCGTCAATACTTCGAAAGCCCCAGGCTTCACCGGAATGTCATGGACATCAAGATAATCCTTGACACCGATCGTCACGGCATCGTGCAATTTGTGATAATCTACACGTCCCTCATAGCGGGTGGTAAGCATCACCTCGGCATCCTGATTGTTCAGGCTGCGAAGATCCAAACAATCCTGTTTGGTAAACTCCGTGTATCCCAAGTCCTGTGCACATCCATACCAGAAGCGCTGATAAATCTTCTCAGTATCGGTAATGGTGCCGTCCATATCAAATAGTACTGCTTTGAACATTAATGATAGCGTCCTTTCGTATAAGCAACAATGTGGTCTGCCATCTCTCTAGTGGCAGGTGACATAAAGTCCTTGCTCTGACAAGCGATACCCAAAACACGGTATGGGTTCGGCTCAATCGGGTAAACATCCACGTTGCTCTTAACGGTTTCAACCAAAAGGCTTGGCATAATTGAAATACCGGAACCGCACTCAACCATTGCAATGGCAGACTGGTCATCCAAAATGTGGCAGTTGGCACGAATGGATAAGTGGTTACGATTCAAAAAGTTCATAACGTCGATATCACAACTGTCCTGCTGAATAACGAATGGCTGATCCTTCAGGTCGTCCGGTGTAATATGTGTGGTGCCCTTTGGCATGTAATTCTTAGGTACAACACAAACAAGGTTGTCCTCGCACAATGGGATAAAAGGCAGGCCTTCGTTTGCTGCTTCGGAAACGATTGCCAAATCAATGACACCGTTCTTGAGCCAGCTAATGGCATCAGTATAAGAACCCTGGTAGATTTCAACGTTGATTTGCGGAAACTTCTCATTGAAGGAACGCATAATCTCCGGAATCCAAGCCAAGCAAACGGTATTGGTACAACCAACCTTAACGTTACCAGTCTTGAGACCCTGCATCTGTGCAACGGCCTGCAGGAGACTGTTGTTGGAAGAAACAATCTTCTGAATGTATGGGCAAATCTCTTCGCCGGAGCTTGTAAGCTGAACACCGTTCTTGTTACGGATGAACAGTGAAAAGCCTAATTCCTCCTCCATAGAAGAGATGGAATGGCTCACTGCAGAAGGAGTCAAATGCAGTACAGCTGCGGCCTTAGCAAAGGAACCCTGATCCAAAATCGTTTGGAAAATCTCGTAAGATAATAGTGTCATTGTAATACCTCCCGAATTGAGCAAAATTCAATATATAATTGAATAACTTGAACTTTACTTCATGGGTACATGATAATATAATAGTCGCAGACAGTCAAATGTTGAGTAATCTTTTTTCTTTTTCGGGCGACCTAACGGTTGCCCTTTTCCTTTTTTATACCCCTTATATTTGCTATACTTAAATACGTTATGAGAACCAATGTGATTTCATTTTATGAACAATTTCATTGTCTGGCAGGAGCATGCCCCCACAGTTGTTGTCGCGGATGGATGATACCGGTGGATGGGGATACATTATCACGGTATGATGCGGTCCCTGGAGTTAGAGGTAGACGCTTGCGTCATCACATCAAGCGCGGGGAAACAAGTGTGATTCGACCGGTGATGTTTCGTTGTCCTTTTGAGAATAGTGACCATCTGTGTCAGCATCAGGTTAACGGCGAAGAATATTTGATGCCGGTGGTGTGCAGAGTTTATCCACGACACAGCGTTTTGTACGGCGACTATGAGGAGGTGACCTTCGAGGGCTCTTGTCCTGTGGTTGCTAATCTTTTGGTGCAGCAGAGGCAACGTTTGTCCTTTCACGAGGTGGACCAAAAGATTCCACCGGTTTGGACCATGGAAAATGAAGACACATCTTTTCTTCAGTTTCTGTTGTCAGATCGGGAAGAGATTTTGGATTTTCTCTGGCGCAAGGAACGCCCGCTTCATGAACAGATGCAGGCCGTCTATGCCTATGCCCGCCAAGAGAATGATTGGATTTCCAGAAATCGAATGGAAGAATTGGATGGGGTCAGGCTTTCTTACAAGCCGGGAGAGCAGGGGGACTATTACATCCAGCGCGCCGGTGGGTATGCTTTTTATCGGATTCAGACCATGGATCGTATTCTGTTAGAACATGTGGATTATGGCAATCTGGTGCTTCGCAACCCTAAGCTTTACCGCTTGATTCGCCAGTACGATAAGCGCTTTCGCCGCCTGACGGTGACGGATGCAGATGTGTTTTTTCATCAGTCTGTGGAGCGGATGTTTCGTGAGAATCCCACCCTTGAGGACAAGTATCGCGCTTATCTTTCTTACAACATACAGCAGTTATATCCCCAGGCTTATGAAACGTACTTTGTTTTGCGTCAGGTCCTGTTGGCAATCTTCTATACGCAATTGTTATTACTCTTTGATTTGATGGACTATTTGGAACTGGGCCATGTGGCCTCAGAGGCCCGTCAGGCGGAGGTTTTGATGCTGATGGAGATTGGAACCAGACACAATCCGAAGATGACAGAGAATCTCTTTTGGGTGATTCGAAAGGAATTTTTATAAAAGTGCACGCAAACGGGTATATATGTTATAATAAGTAGGATTTTAATTTGGGGAGTTTCTATGCTGAACGAAGAACGTGTTCGCCTCATGACCAAGATGGCGATGTTTGAAAAAAAAGAGGGCCAGAACATTGCGCCCATACTGAACTACACGAAAAAAGACTATATTTCATCGCGCAAGTTGATTGCGTTTCTTATCGGCACAGTGCTTTACGGTGGACTTTTTGGAATCGTTTTGGCGGCATTGTTTTTTACTGTAATCCTGAATATTGACCGAATCACAATCCTATTGATTTTACTGATTGGGGTAATAGGATATCTTTTATTCATCTATTTGTATTTATTGATTGTACATCGGAGAGCGAATCGCAAATACAAGCGAGAGTCCCACAAGCTGGAGAATTATCGCCAGGCATGGGACAGACTGGAGAAGCTGTACGAGAGGGAAGAACAGGAACGTGCTCCGAAGATGGCGGAACAGACGACACAGCGCACAATGGCTGCTACTGATGGAACAGATGAAACGTTGGGGACTGAAGAATGAATATTTTTATTGTAGCGCGTGATCGCGTGCGAACTTTTTTTGGAACATATGAGAATATCTTTGAACATTTGTGGAGCGGATTGCTGACATTGTTTTCATTGGTTGTGATGAATGAGCATTTTGGCTATGCATCCGCACTGAAGAGTACTTGGATTGTGTTGGCACTGTCACTATTGTGCTCCTTTATTTCCATGAATGCAGCTGCATTGGTATTATGCCTTTGCCTCTTGATTCACATGGCCTATATCAGTTTACAGGTAGCGCTTGTTACCGGCATTTTGTTAGTAATTTCTTATATTTTGGCACGCACCTATCAGGCGAGACGTATGTATCATTTGGTTGGTATTCCGTTGTTTTACCAACTGCATGCACCTTTTATATTGCCGCTAGAGGATGCACTTATGGGCAATTCGGCTGAGATTACGGTTGTTATCAGTGGCTCGATTCTATCCTTCTTCTTGCGACAGATTTCGGACAATGCCACCGTTCTTGCAGATGGTACCAAGACCGTACTGGATATCATCCAGGGCGAGGTATTGGCGAATCAGTTATTTTATGTGTACGTCATTGCAATGATTGCAATGTTTTTAGTAATTTATCAGATTCGAATCCGTGCCATTCATTATGCTTGGATTCTGTCTGTGGTATACGGTATCTTAGTAGAGTTTGTTATTATGATTGCCGGCTATTTGCTGTTGGGCGCCAAGGAACGAATCCCTACTTTGGTAGTTAGCAATCTTATTGCTCTGGCTATCGGGCTTGTGATTAATTATCTCTTCCAGGACGTGGATTATGCTCGTATCGAGCGTCTCCAGTTCGAGGATGATGACTACAATTATTATGTCACTGCCATTCCGAAGATTCAGTTGGCAGAGAAGACCCTGGAGGTTAAGCGCATCACGGATGAGGATGGTACGGATCGTAAGCCCCGTAAGAACAATCATCGCGTAGAATCATAGAAAGGACGGAACTTTCGTGGAAGAATTCCAGAACATACTCAGCGATTTTTTTAGCGAAGTATTTGGCGTGGCCGTTCCCACGATTCGCTATACAGATATCGTTGAAATACTTATAATTGCATACTTTATTTATCGAATTCTGGTGTGGGTCAAGAACACCAGAGCCTGGATGCTGTTCCGCGGTATTCTGTTCGTAATGGCGTTTTTTGTCCTGGCTTGGTACCTGCAGATGAACACCATTCTGTGGTTGGGCGAGAAGCTGTTGTCTGCCGGAGTAATTGCCTTGATCGTTGTATTCCAGCCGGAGTTGCGACGCGCTCTAGAATCCCTAGGACGTCGAAGCTTCTCTCAGATTATCGGAACACTGACCCAGGGCCGTGCTTCCGTAAGTCGGTTTGATGACCATGTACTCAATGATTTGGTTAAGGCCTGCTTTGAGATGGGTGCTGTTAAGACCGGAGCCCTGATTGCAGTTGAGAAGGAAGTTCAATTGGGCGAGTACGAGCGTACCGGTATTCCTGTGGATGCTCTTTTGACCCGCCAGTTGCTTATCAATATTTTCGAGAAAAACACCCCACTTCATGACGGGGCAATCATTGTTCGTGGTGATCGTGTGGTTGCGGCAACCTGTTATCTGCCATTGACGGACAACCTGGAATTATCCAAGGACTTGGGTACGAGACATCGTGCGGCTGTCGGGCTCAGTGAGGTTTCTGACGCCGTGGTTATCGTAGTGTCCGAGGAGACCGGCAAGGTTTCTGTGGCATGTGATACGGAGCTTTGTCGTGATGTGACTCCAGAGACTTTGACACAGATTCTCAAGAATCTTCAGCAGCCGGAGAATGCAAACAAGGATGACAAGAAGGGCATCGGATTCTTCGAAAGGAGGTCCCGCCATGAAGAAGTTTAAAGAAATGCTTACGCATAATTTGGGACTGAAAGTTTTGGCATTGTTCTTTGCGATTGGTTTGTGGATTGTGGTTGTGAATGTAGATGACCCATCCCAATCCAAGAACTTCACAGTTCCGGTTCAGGTAACCAATTCCGAAGTGCTGACCAGCCAGGGCAAGTATTTCAACATCAACGGTGAGAATACCGTATCCATTCGTGTAACTGCCAAGCGTTCTGTTTTGGAGCGTTTGTCCAGTTCGGATTTTTTGGCTACTGCTGATATGAACCAGTTGGAGAATGATGTTCAGATTCCAATTGAGATCACCGCAACCAGATATAGTGGTTCTGTTTCTGTGACGCCACGTAGCAAATATCTCTACATTGATGTAGGAGCATTACAGTCTGCGAAGTTCGTTATTGCCGGACGATCTACCGGAGAACCGGCAACAGGTTCTGCAGTTGCCAAGATTACCGTTACACCAAACGTTGTCAACGTTGAGGGCCCGGACGAGATTGTTTCTTCTATCGAGCGCGTTGTTGCAACCTGTGATGTTGATGGTATGAACTCTGACATTACAGAGAACGTGGTTCCGGTATTTTATGATCATGATGGTAATGCAGTGGATACCACCAAGCTTACACTGAGTGTTTCCACGGTTGAGATGTCAGTTACCATGACTTCCACCAAGTCTGTTGCTATTGATGTGGAGGCATCTGATAACCTACCAATTGGATTGCAGATTGATGGTATTACCATTGAACCGGGTTCTGTTGATATCAAGGGCGATGCTGCGGTATTGAATGGAATCACCAAGATTACCATTCCGGCCAATGTATTTAATTTGGCGGATGAGACCGATGGTATTACCACTACCGTAGATATTTCACAGTATCTTCCGGAAGGGGTTACACTATTAGATTCCGCCCAGGCGCAGGTAGCTGTTACCATTCATTTGGCAGCGGCAGTGACCAAGACATTTACGGTTCCTGCGGACAATATCCTAATCAATGGATTGTCAGATGGTCTCAAAGCTAAGCTCAAGGAGAGTACCGTTGCTGTTACAGTAACTGGCACCGAAGCTTCCTTGGAGGAGTTGAGTGCCAACCTTATCAACGGATATGTAGACGCAACCGGCTTAGAAGAAGGTGAACACAGCCTGTTCATTACCTTTAACCTGGATGAGCAATATAGCGCCAGCCACGAGAAGGTTACCCTTGTAATAGGGGAACCGGAGAACAACTCGGAGCATACATCCGATACAGATGATACATCAGATACTAGAAGGGACACCGGAGAAACGGAGAACAATAACACTTCGAATTCCGGTGAGTAGGATACTTGCCATGGTAAGCCAAGTTGTTAAAATCAAGAATCCTACCGGTTTGCACTTGCGCCCGGCGGGGATGTTTTGTCAGGAAGCGATGCGGTACAAGTCACATATTGTGTTCCGTTATCGCGAAACATCTGAAGCTAACGCCAAGAGTGTTCTTAGCATTCTTGGTGCATGCATTCGTCCTGAGGACGAGATAGAGATTATTTGCGAGGGTGACGATGAGGTAGAAGCACTACAGTCGTTGGTTGCTCTAGTAGAGAGTGGCTTCGGAGAAGCCTAAGGAAAAGAAGAAAAGGAAAAGAGGAAAGATTATGAAGTATGAGAGATACCGTCGAAATCCGGTGGTTCATTTCCCGGAAAGGGAATGGCCTAACAAAGAAATTGAACATGCACCGATTTGGTGTAGCGTAGATTTGCGTGACGGCAATCAGGCATTGATTGAGCCTATGAATGTGGACGAGAAGATGGAGATGTTTGAACTCCTTCTCAAGTTGGGATTCAAGGAAATCGAAATCGGTTTTCCGGCTGCTAGCCAGATTGAGTTTGATTTTCTGCGACGATTAGTTGCAGAGAATAAGATTCCGGATGATGTGAAGGTTCAGGTGCTGTCTCAGTGCCGTCAGGAATTAATCAATCGTACCTTTGAGGCAATTCAGGGAATTAAGAATGTAGTATTTCATATTTATAATTCCACATCCACCTTGCAGCGTGATGTTGTTTTCCGCATGAATGAGGATGAGATTGTTCAGATTGCTGTGGATGGTACTCGTATGGTCAAGGAAGGCCTTCACAAATATGACGGCAATCTTCAGCTAGAGTATTCACCGGAGAGCTTTTCCGGAACGGAAGTGGAGTTTTCCGCCCGCATCTGTAACGCAGTTGCCAAGGAGTGGAATCATGCCACAGAGGCACCGATTATTTTTAACCTGCCCAATACCGTTGAGATGAATACACCGAATGTCTATGCGGACCAGATTGAGTGGGTATCCAAGCATATCGAAGATAGAGAACACTGCATCATCAGTATTCACCCACATAACGACCGTGGTTGTGGTGTGGCTGCCACAGAGCTTGCATTACTTGCAGGCGCAGATCGTGTCGAGGGTACACTCTTAGGCAATGGTGAGCGTACCGGCAATGTAGATATTCTTACTGTTGCTTACAATATGTTTTCCCAGGGCATCGATCCGGGACTTCATATAGAAGATATTAATGAGATTACGGAAGTCTTTGAACGTTGCTGCAAGATGGAAGTGCCAATGCGTCATCCATACGCCGGCAAGCTGGTATTTACCGCATTCTCCGGATCTCATCAGGATGCCATCAACAAGGGTGTGGCTGCCATGAAGGAGCGTAACAGTGACCATTGGGCAGTTCCGTACTTACCGATTGACCCGGCAGACATTGGCCGCAAGTATGAGCCGGTGGTTCGTATCAACAGCCAGTCCGGTAAGGGTGGTGTGGCCTTTGTTATGGATACGGTTTATGGCTACAAGCTTCCAAAGAAGATGCATCGTGAATTCGCGGATGTTATCCAGCGAATCAGCGAGCGCGATGGAGGAGAAGTTCAGCCACAGACCATTATGGACGCCTTCAAAAAAGAATACCTTGATTTGAAGGAGCCATTTGAGTTAGTATTTGTAGATATTGATGATAATACCGGCAGCGATGATACACACGTTGCATTGGATTTCAAATATAATGGTGAGAACTACCATTCCGAAGCAGACGGTAACGGACCGATTGATGCAGTGAAGATAGCCATTCGTCAGTGCATTCCGACAGTGGACTTCAAGATTTTGGATTATTCCGAGCATGCACTCAGTACCGGTTCTCATGCCAAGGCGGCTGCTTATATTGAGATGGAGGATGCACGCAATGGTAATACTACCTTTGGTGTGGGACTTAGTTCCAATATCACTCGTGCTTCCATTCGAGGTATGTTCTCTGCGTTGAATCGTTTGGCGATTCGTGCGCGAGATTATGTATAGGAGAGAAGTTGTAACCGAATGAAAAAGATTTTAATTACCGGATGTAATGGCCAGTTGGGCCGTGCAATTCAGAAGGAGTATGGGGATACCGTAGAGTTTATCCGCACCGATATGATGGATGGGGATGGGGTTCGCAGGTTAGATATTTCCAAACTGGATGAGGTACAGGCAGTGGTTTCTGAGACCAAGCCTGAGGTTATCATCAATTGCGCTGCCTACACCAATGTTGATGGTTGTGAGAACAACGAGGAGGTTGCTTATCAGGCCAATGCCATCGGACCGAAGAATCTGGCAATTGCAGCCAAGGAATATGGATGCAAGCTGTTCCATATTTCTACGGATTATGTGTTCAACGGTAACGGAAGTAGACCTTATGTTGAAACAGATACACCGGATCCGGTGAGTGCTTATGGACGTACCAAGGCAGCAGGAGAGAAGTTCGTACAGGATAATTGCGATACCTACTTCATTCTTCGTACCGCTTGGCTCTATGGCGAAGGCAAGAACTTTGTTAAGACCATGTTATCTCTGGCAGAGAATCATGACGAGATTTCTGTTGTATGTGATCAGTTGGGCTCCCCAACCAGCGCAGTGGAACTTGCCAAGATGATTCACTACCTTGAGGGTACTGAGGCATTTGGTATTTATCATGCTACCTGTGAGGGAGATACCAACTGGGCAGACTTTGCCGAGGAGATTTTTAAGCGCATGGGTAAGACTGTCACGGTTCATCACGTAACCAGCGAAGAATATCAGAAGATGAATCCGGCCAGCGCCAATCGACCAAAGTATTCGATATTAGATAATGAACGTTTACATCAGTTGGGCGATGAGTTCCAGATGGCTCATTGGTCTGACGCATTAGACGTATATTTACAGACATTAAGATAGGACATCACGATAATTAAAATTTGGAGGAAGTTATGAGAACCTATTTAGTAACCGGTGGTGCCGGATTTATCGGCAGCAACTACATTCATTACATGTTTAGAAAGTATGATAACGAGATTCGTATCATCAACGTGGACAAGTTGACTTATGCAGGTAACCTTGAGAACTTGAAGGATATCGAGAACCGCGACAACTATACCTTTGTTCGTGCTGATATCTGTGACAAGGAAGCTATCGCTAAGATTTTTGCAGAGAATGACATTGATCGTGTTGTTCACTTCGCAGCAGAGTCTCACGTAGACCGTTCTATCAAGAACCCTGAGGTCTTCGTTCAGACCAACGTTCTTGGTACTGCAGTTATGCTGAACTGTGCCAAGGCTGCATGGGAGCTTCCGGATGGAACCTTTAAGGAAGGCAAGAAGTTCCTGCACGTATCTACCGATGAGGTTTATGGTTCCTTGAATGACGATCCAAACGCATTCTTCTATGAGACCACACCTTATGATCCACACAGCCCATACTCTGCTAGTAAGGCCAGCAGTGATTTCTTGGTAAAGGCATATATTGACACCTATCATTTCCCTGCTAATATTACCAACTGCTCTAACAACTATGGTCCTTACCAGTTCCCTGAGAAGTTGATTCCACTTATCATCAACAACGCGTTGCAGGGCAAGCAGCTTCCGGTGTACGGCGATGGTAAGAACGTTCGTGACTGGTTATATGTAGATGATCATGCTAAGGGAATCGATATGGTTCAGGAGACCGGCAAGTTGGGCGAGACCTACAACATCGGTGGGCACAACGAGCGTCAGAACATCCAGATTATCCATATCATTTTGGATACCTTGTTGGAGATGCTTCCTGAGAATGACCCACGTCGTGCCAACGTTAGTGAGAACTTAATCACTTACGTTACCGACCGTAAGGGACATGATCGTCGTTATGCAATTGCTCCGGACAAGATCAAGCGTGAGGTAGGCTGGGAGCCTGAGACCTGCTTCGAGGAAGGCATCAAGAAGACCATCGCTTGGTTCTTCGAGCATGAGGACTGGATGAAGAACGTTACTTCCGGTGATTATCAGAAGTATTACGAGGACATGTACAAGGGCAAAACTGAGTAAATAGAATTTATCGAGAGAGGATCATGCAATCCTCTCTCGTTTACGATATGAGTGTTTAATATGACAGAACAATTAGTTTCAATCATTATACCTACGCGAAATGTAGGGGAATATATTGGTGCAACCATTGATAGCTTGTTGCAGCAGACCTATTCCAATATTGAGATTGTGGTGGTAGATTACAACTCTACGGATAATACCCGTGATGTACTGCAAACCTATGACGAGGAGGGCGCTGATGAGCGCGTCCTCTGGGTATCTGCTGACCAGGCAGGCGTTTCTGCCGGACGCAACATGGGATTGCATCTATCTGATGGTGAATACATCATTTTCATGGACGGCGACGATGTGGTAGAGCCGGATTATGTGGAGTATCTGGTGTCTAACATGACAGGTGTGGCACTTGCTTCTTGTGGATATGATATGATAGCCGACGGTGAGCGCATCTATGCCTCTCCAGAGAGCACTACTCGTGTGTTGGCAAGTGATGATATGTTATGCCGTTTGTTCTACCAGGTTCATGACCAGGGCTACGTGTGGAACAAGATGTTTCGACGCAAGATTATAGAGAGGAACAACCTGCGATTTGACACGGACTTATTCTACGGCGAGGACCGAGAATTCTTGGTAAAGTACCTGATGTATGCGGATCGTGCTCGTATGGCTCCTGCTCATAAGTATCATTATCAGATGCGAGAGAACTCTGCTATGGATGATTTGCGGGAGAGTCGCAATGACTTATCTCAGATGACTCCGGAGTTGTTGGACCGTCAGTCAACTGAAGTTTTGGCATACACTCGTATGCGCAAACTGCTGCCGAGACACTCGGATGCCCAGTGGTTATGTACCCAGGTGGGGATGTATACAGCATTACAGTTATATTCTGCCATTGAGGATCATGAAGAGCCGGATTTGTTCCGATACAGCAAGTTCCGTAAGGCCATTCGCAAGACTTGGTCCTGGCAGTATTACAGTGACGAAGAAGACAATATGCTTCGCAAGCGTATGAACCATTATGGCTGGAGTGGCCGAGTGGAGTTATAGGAGGAAGACGAGAGATGAAGTACGATTATTTAGTAGTAGGAGCCGGATTGTTCGGCGCTACTTTTGCATTTGAGGCCAAGAAACGTGGCAAGAGCTGTCTTGTTATCGATAAGCGTGATCATATCGCAGGTAATGTTTACACCAAGGAACAGAGCGGTATCAATGTTCATGTTTACGGTGCCCATATTTTTCACACCAGCAACAAAACTATCTGGGATTATGTGAACCAGTTCGCAGAGTTCAATAACTATGTGAATTCTCCGGTGGCTGTTTACAAGGATGAGCTTTACAACCGTCCTTTTAACATGAATACCTTCTCCAAGATGTGGGGCATTCGTACACCACAGGAGGCCAAGGATATCATTGCCAAGCAGATTGAGGATTTGAACATTACAGAGCCTCAGAACTTAGAGGAGCAGGCATTGTCCTTAGTTGGAACTGACGTGTATGAGAAGCTCATTAAGGGTTACACCCAGAAGCAGTGGGGACGTCCATGTACCGAGCTTCCTGCATTTATCATTCGCCGTTTGCCACTTCGTTTTATCTATGATAACAACTATTTCAATGACCGTTATCAGGGTATTCCGATGGGTGGTTACACACAGATTGTGGAAAAAATGTTAGATGGCGTAGATGTGAAACTGTCCGAGGATTTCTTTGATTTGCGCAAGACCGGTAAGCTTTCCGATGGCACCGAAGTGTCCTACGACAAGATTCTCTTTACCGGCCAGATTGATGAGTATTATGAGTCTAAGTTCGGACCATTACAGTATCGCAGTGTTCGATTTGAGACCGAGGAACTACAAGTTGAAAACTATCAGGGCAATGCTGTGGTAAACTATACAGAGTACGAGGTGCCTTATACCAGAATTATTGAGCACAAGCACTTTGAATTTGGCAACCAGCCGACCACTATTATTTCCAGAGAGTATTCCTCTGAGTGGAAGCCTGGTGTTGAGCCGTACTATCCGGTGAACAACGACCAGAACAATGCACTCTACCAGAAGTACGCAGACCTTGCAGCTTCTGAGAAGAATGTGATTTTCGGTGGACGCTTGGGCCAGTACAAGTACTACGATATGGATAAGGTAATCGAAGCTGCTTTGGCATGTGTTGCTGAAGAATTATAGGAAATAATAAGGGGAGAACAGCATGTTTAAATGTCCGAATTGTGGGGGACATGTGGTCTATGAGCCAACCCTCCGGAAAATGAAATGCGAATTCTGCGACAGCCTTTTTAACCCGGAACCGGGAGATGTGCCGGCAGATGCCGATGCACAGGTTGCCAGCAGTGAAGAGGTTACCGTTACTCAGGCTACGGACAAGTATGAGGCCAATGTATTTACTTGTCCGCAGTGTGGTGGAGAGATTATCAGTGATGCAGATACGGCAGTGACCTTCTGTAGTTACTGTGGATCTTCTACCGTTTTAGAGGGTCGATTGACCAAAATTCAGAAGCCGGATTATGTGATTCCGTTTGTCAAGACCAAAGAAGAGGCGGAAGAAGCCTACAAGAAGGCTATCAGCCGCTCTTTGTTTGCACCGGCCAGCTTGAAGCGTGATACTGTAGTGGAGCGCTTCCGTGGCATCTACATGCCATATTGGATTTACAACTTCCGTATTGATGGACAGACTACGGCTAACGGTACCAAGGATTATCGACGTGGTAATTATATCTACCATGACCATTATCAGGTAACGTCGGATACCCATGCTACCTATGACGGCATTTCTTTCGATGCATCTTCTTCTTTTGCCGATTCTTTAAGTGGTGCCATTGCACCTTATGAGATCAAGGACAAGAAGAAATTCAGCGAGGACTATCTGGCTGGATTCTATGCGGATACCAGTGATATTTCCAAGACCGTATACAAGAAGGAAGCTCGCGACATGGTGAAGTCCGATGCAGCTAATCGGATGATGCACAGTGATAACTATGGACAGTACGGTATTCATGTAGGGGATGCGCTTTCTGCCATGGCTCCCGATGCTGAAGAGAGCAATCTAGGTTACTTCCCGGTATGGTTCCTAAGTAACCGCACGGGAGATCGCATTAGTTATGCGGTAGTCAATGGACAGACCGGTCGTGTGGCAGTTGATATACCGATTTCATTTGCGAAATATATGATTGGTGCGCTGATTATTGCGGTACCTCTGTTTTTCCTTATGAATCTGGCATTTACCATTACGCCGCTGATGGCTGTGGTATTGACCATCTTCCTGGGCGTGATTTCTGTGATTGTTAATGCAAGCCAGCAGCGCAAGGTCTATGTTCGCGAGCATTACCTGGATGATGCAGGTATGCAGGAACTAGAGAAAAAGAGAGAGCGTGAGGCCAAAGCGGCTGCAGAAGAAGCTTTCAAGGAAGAAGACCTGACAGAGATTCGAGATAGTAACAAGACCTTCGGCGTGGTCTGGGGTATTATCTATGTGATTACATTCTTGCTTCTTATGTACTTCGTTGGTGGATTCCTTGCTGCCATTGCTGTGGGTGGATTGATTACCCTTCGTGAGAAGACTGGTGGCACCGGAAGCACCAAGGTGGTTAAGAAAAAGCGGGAAAAGGCACCGTTCTCCGTTGCTTTTGCAGCGGCACTGAAGCCTCTGATTGGAATTGTCATCGCCCTTGGTGTTGCAATTATACAGCCAGTAAGCGATTTGTACTATTATGGTGCAATCCTTGTATCTATGGCACTAATTCTCTGGTCCTTTTTTGATATGGTGGTATCCCACAATCGATTGGCAACGAGACCGCTACCACAGTTCAACAAGAGAGGAGGGGATGAGTAATGCGTAGAATAAGCAAAACCAAACGACTGATTGCACTCATCGTCTTAATCCTGTTGGTATTTACCATGGTGGCAACATCCATTTCTGTGTTTGCTGCTGAGAGCAATGAAAACGGATATTTTGTATGGGTTCAGGATGACGCTGATTTGCTGACGGAGTCCGAAGAGGCAGCATTGCAGCAGGTGATGCAGCCCATTACAGCTTATGGTTCCGTTGGATTCTATTCCACGGATTATAACAACTATTCTTCTACCAAATATATGGCAGAAGATGTGCTGCATGAACATAGCGGTTATGGCTCCGGTACCGTGTTTGTCATTGATATGGATTATCGTAATATCTTTATCTATTCTGATGGTCAGATGCTTCGTACCATCAACACGGCCAAGGCCAACACCATTACGGATAACTGTTATACCTATGCATCCAGAGGGGATTACTATTCCTGCGCTGCCAAGGCGTATGAGCAGATGAATACCGTTCTTGAGGGCGGCCGGATTGCAGAACCAATGAAAATAGTGTCCAATGCATTGCTTTCCGTTATGCTTGGTATGTTGATTTGTTTCTGGTATGTCATGATGACCTCCGGACTTCACAAGACTTCTGAGGCAGAGATTATTTCAGGAGCGAGCTGTGATTTCCGTAATCGCATCGTTTCTGCTCGCAAGACCCATACTACCAAGACCTACGACCCACCGGCTAGTAGCAGTGGCGGAGGCGGCGGAGGCGGATTCTCCGGCGGCGGTGGTGGCGGTGGTCACTCCGGCGGTGGCGGCGGCCACAGCTTCTAATTAGAATGAATATAGGAAGCCCCGACGGATTGTCGGGGCTTTGTTATGTCTGGGGATGATAGTCGGCGATGATTTTTCGCATGGTGTTCATCGCCAGTTTTTTATTGCCGCTCCAGAGAGGTGCGACGAGAAGTCGC
>JAILCW010000027.1 GCA_024690265.1 Lachnospiraceae bacterium
TGACTTGGAGTGAGCTTAGAAAAATAAAAGCATGTTTTGCGCCCGATTGGGGGTTGAGGCGCCATGGACGGCGCCGAAAGCGATAGAGGCGAATGGACTCGTCCTTTATCGCGACCCCCAATCAGCGAAACATGCTTTGTACATTTTTCTTGGCGAACGGAATTGGAATCAAAAAAATAGTCAATTATTACGCAGTCATATGAATTAACTAGAGTGTCAGCGGGGTAGACAAACACGTCCTTCGAATAGTAAAAGCGTCTAAAGGACGCATGATAGGGATGGGCGTCAAGGGACACAAGAAATAGGATTGGCTCCAGACAAGTAAGCGTCATGGGTGGGCCATGGCCGGCCGCGCCCCGCAGGTAGGTGGATAGGGATGGCGGGGATAAGAAAAGGTGTCACGGGTTATGCCGTGGCACCTTTGGATTGGATTAATTTGCGAATGTGTGATTCCAGGTGGTAGTAGCCAACGCCGACGGAGACGGTGATGAGTACGTTGAGGACCAACTGGATGGG
This sequence comes from Lachnospiraceae bacterium, assembly GCA_024690265.1. GTDB lineage: Bacteria > Bacillota > Clostridia > Lachnospirales > Lachnospiraceae > XBD2001. The sequence continues at coordinate 517 of JAILCW010000027.1, forward strand.
CCAGTCCATTTCCATGATGGGACCACCTAAATCGAAGTGGTAGTAAACCATCTGGACCAGGAAGATGTGGTAGCTTGCTTTGCCAATGGTCTCTAGGAGCTTGCCCCAAAGACCAGGAATCTGCTTGTGATAGAACAAGCGGAATAGGATAACCACTACCGGAATGATGTAAAAGTCAGTGGGTAGAACTGTTGGAGACCAGTAGCGGAAGATTGCGTAGCGTACACCGCAGTGGTAGAGAATCAGGTATTCGGCGCCAATGAGGAACATGGCAAGCAGGGTTCGCTTGTGGAGACGCTTCTCCGGATGTAGATAGAGCATGCATCCAAATGCGATTAACAACAGGTAGCGGAAAATCAGTAAGCGATACCAGTACTTCTCGAAGCCGCTCATGGCAACCCAAATCTCGTAAATGAGCTGCAGGACACCGATGAAACAAAGGCCTGCATACGGGTGCTCCTTCATGATGATGTAAATCACCGGGAAGATGGCTAATAACTCAAACATTAGCGGAACATAGTAGCTGCCCGGTCCGAAGCCACCTAAAAGGAATAACCGTGGTAGGCTGACCTGAACGTGATCTAAGGCCTTGAGGATTAGCTCCACAATGCAAATCGGAATGAATGGAGCGGCAAAGCGTCGGATACGAGGGAAGAGGTTCTCCTTGGAGTACAGGATGCCAAGCTGCTGGAGCTTGCTGGCTTCTTGGCCCATGGCAGCCTCTGCCTTCTCAATGCGTCTGTGATAAGACATCTCAAAATTGAATCCGCTGATAATCATAAAAATTGGAACCGCCATATTGATTACAAATAAGAAAATCGGCTGGTTCTTGTTCGACCACTCGATGTGAGTGATAATAACCATCAATACACAGATGGCCTTCATATAATCCAAAAAATAAATACGTTTACACATGGTTGCTATGTTATGCCGATTTTCCATGAAAGTCAAGGCGCAAAGTGACTAGTATTTGCGTATATACGCATGAAATAATATACTTATAGAAAGAAAAGTTATTCAACGGGGGGCATTATGAATTTGGGACTGACATCGGTAATAGAATATGAACAAATGGCAGCGCTGTTCGATTTGATTCTGTGCGCCCTTTTGGTGTTTGATTATGCAGACGAGAGAGAAGAGAGCAATCAGTTCTTTACAACCCTTCTGTATCTGGTGACCATTGCCAATGCCATGGAAATACTGGCGGTAATTCTGTGCAGCCCTAAGATTGTAATTCCGGCATTTATCAAAATGATTGTTATGTCATGTGACTATTTCCTGAATGCCATGTTGGGATTCCTGTTCTTCCGCTATACGCTGGCTGCGTCCGGAGAGCAGGAACATGTGTCTTCTATTCTCACCAGCCTGAATCGTATTTTGCTTTCACTGGAAGTCATTCTGTTAATTTCCAATTTCCTTTTACACAATGCATTTTATTTTGATGAGAATCTGAAGTATTGTCATGGCCCGTTCTACTTGCCGGTGGCATTCTTCTTCCCAAGCTTTTATCTTATTGCGGCAACCGCCACATATATTCGCAATTATCGCCGCATGGGCCAGCGTCAGTCCATCGCTATCTTCGTAATGATTGCGTTGAACGTTATGGGGCTAGTGATTCAGGGATATACGAAGGGTCGTCTGTTGGTGGCGCTTCCGTTTGCATCCCTGGGTGTTTATGTACTGTACTTTGCCTTGGAGTCTCCGGATTATCGGAACCTGCGGAATACTTTGGAACAGCTGTCTGAAGCCAAGCGCAAGGCGGAGGAAGCAAGCAAGTCCAAGGATGCTTTTATGACCCAGATCAGTCATGAAATCCGTACGCCGATGAATACCATCATGGGATTGACGGATATGATTCTGGAAGAGATGGACGGAAGGGACCAGTTGCCATCCAATACATTCCCGAAGGTTCACCAGTATGTGCATAATATTGCAAATTCCGGACATCAGTTGATTTACATTGTGGATCACATGCAAAGCTTCAAGTTAACTACGGAGCCATTGGATGGTGCCAGCTATGCATCAGCAGGAGATGCGCCAATTACGGACTCTGCGGCTGTTGAGGTGTTGGCTCCGGATGCACATTTTCTTGTGGTGGATGATAATGAGATGAATCTGTTTGTGGCCAAGAACTTTCTGGCTAAGACCGGAGCTCGGGTAACCACCTGTACCGGCGGATTGGAGTGTTTGCGTGCTTTGACCGAAGAACACTATGACATGGTATTTCTTGATTATATGATGCCGGATATGGACGGTTTGGATGTTATAGATCGCGCTCGCAAGTTGGTGGGCAATCAGAACGAGCATACGCCGTTTGTTATGGTAACGGCTAATACGGTAACGGGCATGGAAACCCGCGCCATTGAGGCTGGATTCGTAGATTACGTGAGCAAGCCGGTGAATTGGGAGAAGTTCTGTACTGTGATTAGTTCCCATATGCCGAAGAACAAGATTACCATGCATATGGTAGATGGTAGTTATCAGATTCAGACTCCGCGGGAGTCTGCGGCAACTATGGAGTTGTTCGATACGGCTACGGGAATGGAATACTGTATGAATGATGCGGATTTTTACCGGGAAACGCTGAATGTATTTGCTGAGGAATATCCGGTGAAGTCCAAAGAGATACAGGACTACTGGAAGGAGAAGAATTACAAGCTCTTTACTGTTCGTGTCCATGGCCTCAAGTCCACAGCGCGTACCATTGGAGCTATGGAGCTATCCAACCGGGCCAAGGCGTTAGAGGATGCCGGCAAAGAATTACAGGAACACGAGGACGATACCAAGCAGCTCGCTTTTGTGGAGAAGCATCTGCCGGAGTTGTTGGGAATCTACGAGAAAACGGTTGCCGCAAGTAATCGGCTAAAACTATAAGGCATAAGAAATGGAAACTAGAAGATTATTTGATGAAGATGCATACGTAAAGGACTTTCAGGCTACTGTGATTTCGATAGAACCGCAGTCAGAGGCGTCTTTCGTATACGATATTGTACTGGATCAGACTGCTTTTTTCCCGGAAGAGGGCGGACAGTCTGCGGATACTGGCCGCCTGGGGGCAGGTCAGGTTCAGGATATACAGATTAAGGATGGCGTCATTACCCATCAAGTGCTGTTTGAGGACTCAGAGAAGGATTTGCCCAAGGTCGGCGATATGATTACCGGTTCGATTCAGTGGGACAGACGCTATACTAATATGCAGAACCATACCGGAGAGCATATCTTTTCCGGAATTGTTCATAGCAAATTTGGATTTGAAAATGTAGGATTTCACCTGTCGGACAACAGTGTAACCATGGATTACAATGGGATGTTGACCGAAGAAGATGTTCGCTTCGTAGAGGCACAGGCCAATGCAGCCATTTATGAAAATATCGAGGTGCGTTGCGAGTATCCGGATAGGGAGAACCTGGCGCAGCTAGATTACCGTAGCAAGAAGGAACTGTCCGGTGCTATTCGAATCGTAACGATTCCTGGGGTGGATGTGTGTGCTTGCTGTGCGCCGCATGTACATCGCACCGGAGAAGTGGGCATGCTCAAGGTGATTGGATTTCAGAAGTATAAGGGTGGCACCCGCTTGGAAATCCGTTGCGGATGGCGGGCACTACAACACTACCGAGACATGTTAGAACAGTTACAAAGAATCTCGCAGCAGCTATCAGCTGCCATACCACAGATTCCGGAATATATCGAACGCTTGATGGCGGAGAACCGACGACTGGCCGGGGAACTTCGGGAAGTGCGTGGCGCAGAGATAGCGCGACGGATGCAGGAGATTCCAGCAGGGCAGAACCATGTGTTTATCTATGCCAAAGACATTGATTCCCATCAGATGCGCCAGACAGTGAATGAACTGGTGAAGGAACATGGTGGATATTGCGGCGTATTTTCCCAGACCAATGTGGATAACATTGCTTATATTATTGGAGCGGCTTCCATGGATTGTCGGGAAGTTGGAACAACATTGAAGGAGCGATTCGATGCCAAAGGTGGCGGCAAGGCGGAAATGATACAGGGCGCTATCAGTGGGGTAGATTATGATACAATTGAGCAATACCTGATGGGGCGGTATTCGAGTTAGGAAAAAGGAAAAGAAAAAGGAGTACGTATGAACATTCAACAGGAAGCACACCAGATGAAGCTGGTGGCGCCAAAATTGGCAAACACCACGGTGGCCGAGCGTAACAGCGCCCTAGAGGCGATTGGTACAGCACTTCAGAAGCACCGGGATGAAATCTTTGCAGCGAATCAGGAAGATTTGCAGCGGGCCAAGGCAGATGGAATATCTGAGGCTGTCTACAAACGATTGAAGTTTAATGAAGAGAAGCTGGCCGGAGTCATTGCCGGTATCAGCCAGCTCATTGAGTTGCCGGATCCAATTGGTGCCGTGCAATTGCACCGACAGCTGGACGAAGGGCTTATAATGAAGCGCATTAGCTGTCCAATTGGTGTCATTGGCGTGATTTTTGAAGCAAGGCCGGATGCGCTGGTCCAGATTTCTACCCTATGCATCAAGAGTGGTAACTGTGCCATCCTAAAGGGCGGCAAGGAAACGGTGAATACCAATGCGGTGCTGTTTCGTGTCATTGAAGAAGCCGCAGTTGCAGCAGGCCTGCCAAAGGGATGCCTGCTACAGGCTACCTTGCACAACGAGATTGATGAGCTGCTTTCCTGCGACAAGGATGTGGACCTGTTGATTCCACGCGGTTCCAATGCGTTTGTGCAGTATATTATGAACCATACCCGTATCCCTGTGATGGGACATGCGGATGGGGTGTGCCATATTTATGTGGATGCTGCGGCAGATTTACAGCAGGCATTGCCGATTCTTGTAGATGCCAAGACCCAGTATACTGCTGCTTGCAACGCCGTGGAGACGATACTGGTACATCGAAGCGTTGCGGCAGAGTTCCTGCCACAGCTGCGGGATGCTATGACATCAGCCGGTGTTCACTTGCGTGGAACCAAGGATGCCATGGAGCTTATGTATGCCACAGCGGGTTATCCACATGAGGATGTTATGGTGGACGAAGATTTCCACAGGGAATATCTGGACTTGATTGCATCGGTGAAGTTGGTGGATTCCGTAGAGGAAGCGGTAAATCATATCAATCAGTATGGTAGCCATCATACGGATTGTATTTTGACAAAGGATGATGCAGCCGCGGACTACTTTATGGCTATGGTGGATTCTGCCGGAGTATATCGGAATATTTCCACCCGATTTGCAGATGGATTCCGTTATGGATTCGGTGCAGAGGTGGGTATTTCTACCAGCAAGCTTCATGCCAGAGGTCCGGTTGGACTCGAAGGATTGGTAACCTATAAGTATGAGATTACCGGTGACGGACATATTGTCGGAGATTATGCCTCCGGCAAAAAAGATTTTCATTTCCTAGATTTATAGAAAAATCTCGGAAAACACAAGATATAGGGTTAATTATTTCAGAAAACCTCCGATATATGAGTTAACAAGTGAGTTTGAGAAAAACGGAAGGATTGTACTTAATAAAGTACAATATTAATTCTCGTAAAAAGGGTTAAGATATTGATGAAACTTCCGATAAAAGTATTGAAAGCTCATGGAAGGGCTTATTATCACAGGAGGAAAGGAGCGTGCCGTTATGCGTGTAGAAGCTTATAATTCAATCGCCCAGGTTTACAAACCAAACAAAACGACTGGCAAGAATGATGTGACGAAGGCATCCGCTATTAAGCGTGATGATGTTCAGATTTCTTCATTCGGTAAGGACATTCAGGTCGCAAAACAGGCAGTTGCAGATGCTTCGGATATCAGGGAAGATTTAGTTGCCGAGATGAAAAAGAAATATTCAGGTGATTTCCAGGTTGATACCGGAGATTTTGCAGAC
>JAILCW010000041.1 GCA_024690265.1 Lachnospiraceae bacterium
TACAATGAATCACTAACCCCGTCCCGGGGAGTCATCCAAGTTCGGCAACGCAAATTGAGATTTAAAAACGAAGATAGTATACTTATTATGTAAATAGAAATTCAAAGACCCCTACGGCTTTTCATCCTTTGAGTTATTTTGCATATTAAGATAAACACAAAGCGATGAAAGGAGAAAGCGATGGTTATTCGTATGGAACATAATCCCTTAATATCTTTCAATAATGGATTAGAAATAACATATTCCGACCTAAAAACTGACAGTCGTGGAGAGTACGTTACGATTTATTTTGAACGTCCTAATAACAACGAAACGATGTTTGATAGTGCTCAGATAGATTATCCATTCGGAACGTTAACTAACATACGTGGTTTTGACGTGGAAGATTATTCCTTTTTAAACGATCAAATTCGCCGCAATGGTGAGCTTGCCTTGTCGTTTTCAAAGGAAAATGCCCATGCCTAGTTTATTTAGATTATTAGGTTTTAAAGTCTACTTTTGGTCAAACGAAGGACAGCCTTTAGAACCGATTCACGTTCATGTCAGTCAGGGTGAGATTACTAAAAATGCTACAAAGTTCTGGATTTACAGGGATGGAAGTGCACATCTAGAGTCAAATGGTTCGAATCTCTCTAAGACAGATATCAACAGACTTTCACGACTATTAGAAGCTCACAGTGATGAGATTATATTCAAGTGGAAATCCTTCTTTGATTGTGAGCCAACATTCAAAGCATAACGAAAATGACTCCTCTGGGGACGGGGTTACCGATTCATTGTACTTACAGAGGAACAATGAACCACAAACCCCGTCCCCAAGCAAGTCACTTTTCATTTATGGAATTTTCACTAGTTCATTGGAACTGTGATGCTGACGTACATTGTTGTAGTTGGTAAGAGCCTTCGTGAACTGTTCAATATACTTGTCTGGAATCGAGTCTAGATCATGGAAGAGCACATCGAAAAGTGGCTCCATGAGAGCATCTACATTCTTGGAGTAAATCTCTTTGCCCTTAGCAGTAGCCTTGATGATGACCTTCTTCTTGTCGGTAGTGGTGTGGAAGCGCTCAATCAAATCATTGTTCAAGAGGCTCTTCACCTGTTTGGATAGGGAACTAGGAGCAATCCCAAGATCATCAGAGATTGTTAGCATATAACTATCTTCGTCTTCGTGTACAATGATGTATTCTAATACTTGCCACTCCATGGAGGACATAAAAATATCATCCATCTGAAGGCGTCTGGAAGATGCAATTCGTGCATAACTGTTTTCGTATTTTACCAATTCATTAATAAGGGAACGGTAACGTCCCATCCAATTTTTTCTCTTCATAAGCCTCTAAATACCTCGCTATTATCAAAATAATAAACGATAATTTCGCTTAAAACAAGCCGTTGACATTCAATTCTGAAATAGTAAAATATTATTAATAAATAGTGTCACATGACACAAAAATAAATCATATGATACATGATGAAGGGGGTAAAAAATGAAAGAACAGAAAAGTATCATGTACAAGAGAATGCTAGCAATCTTGGTTGCAATCATTCTTGTATGCCAGCTAGTAGCGGCATTTATTTCATCCTCAGGGGGCAGGGTGAAAATCGAAAGCGTTCAGATTGATGGACGTGGTGCGGAGCTGTCCGCAGACTTGTATTATCCGGCGGGAAGTACATCCAAGGATAAGTATCCCGCAATTGTGGTTATACCGGGTGCAGGATGTACCAAGGAACATATGCGAAGCTTTGCGGAAGAATTGGCAAAGCAGGATTATGTGGTTTTGAATCTGAACGCTTATGGTTCCGGATTAAGTGAGACACCGGCGTATAATGACAATGATATGGGCGTAGAAGAGTACAACATCTTCGGAACTCCAATGGGTGGTTTGGATGCGGTAAACTTTGTTCGCACATTGAAGTTTGTTGATGCAACACGCATTGGTATCACCGGTCATTCTCAAGGCTCTAGACGAGCAGGATATACAGCAATCATGGATTGTGGCTACTATACCTTTAATGATGTGATGTTGAATGTCCTGGCTGACCAGTTTGGCGTGACCGTTGCAGAAGCAGACTTGAGTCGTGATGCGGATGACATTGCAAAAGAACAGTTGTCCGACGATGGTTATACCGGCTACCTTGTATTGAAGGATGAGTATCAGCAGGATTATGACTGCATGATTAAGGCAATGTGCTTGATTGGAAGTACAGCAGAATTCGTGAATCCAAGTCAGGTCGTTACCGTTGCAGGACATGATGTTGTTCGTAACTGCAAGGTCAATGAATGCGTCATCAATGGTATGTATGACTTTGGTTACAAGGGATTCAACAATGGCGACACCACCAAGGAAGCATGGTTTATGGACGTCGCTGAGAACATTGAGAATGGTGCATATTACTACGTGGATGATGTGAATGCTTCTGCTGCAAAAGTAGGCACCTTCCGTACAGATACTATTGGTAGCGACAGTGAAATTGCAGCAGCAATTGAAGCAAGAGATCTTCGAATGACATTGCTTACCAGAGAAACACATTCGAAGAACTTCTTTTCTAAAAATACGACATCTATGGTCATCGACTTCTTTAACCAAACACTGGATAATCATGCAGACATGGTGAAGACTTCCACAGGAAGCTTGCATTTTATGTCACGTGAATTCATGAATTTCCTTGCCATGATTGCTATGTTGGCAATGATCATTCCTGTAGCGGGATTGTTCTTGGAAAATGAGAAGTATGCATCGGTGGTAGCTGACAAGAAGGAACTTGAGATTGGAAACAGCATCTCTAAGGTGGTTGTACCAATTCTCACAGTTGTTGTAGGCGTGGTTGCAATTTTTATAACCAACAAGAATAAGTATCCGATTTCATTTTCACCATCAACGCGATTACCATTGATGATTACATGCTGGGCCCCGGTTGGATTGTTGTACTGGATGGCTATCTTTTCCATCCTGCTAATCCTTGCAACAGCATTATTGAATCGTAAAAATGCAGGATTTGGAACCTTCTTGAAGCAGAATCTATCTGTAGGTGTGAAGGGGGTAGGCAAGACCCTTTTGATTACGGTAGCATTTGTACTTGTAGCATATGTGTTGATGGAAACCTGTGAATACTTGTTCAAGCAGGACTTCCGTTATTGGATGGTAGCATTCGGTCAGTTGAAGGCAAACCACTGGATGTATGTATTATCTTATGGCCTTGTAATGTTGCCATGTTTCTTCATCTTGTCACTGTCACTGAACTATGTTTCTGACAAGTTGATGAAGGGAGCAGAGTGGAAGGATATTCTTCTTACTGTTGTATTGAACAGTGTCGGTATTTGGGGACTGTGTGCGGTAAATGCGATTCTTGCATACTCCGGAGCTAAGACGGATGATTTGTTCTCCACATTCATCTTGACCTATAGTACGCTGCTGTGTATTCCGGTAAATGTATTCATCCTTCGTAAGACTTACAAGATGACCAATCAGGTATGGCTGGGAGTCTTCCTGTGCAGCTTGTTGAATGGTTGGATGCTTGTAAGCGTCTCCGGAATGAATGCAATGTATATTCCGCAGACATGGTTGAGTATCTTCTTAGGCCAATAGCATAGTAAAGACACCTCCTCTGGGGCACGGCAAGCAGGCGAGCGCCTTTGGCGCAGAGAAACAGTTTCGAGAAAAAATGACTCCCTTGGGGACGGGGTTACCGATTCATTGTACTTACAGAGGAACAATGAACCACAAACCCCGTCCCCAAGGGAGTCAAAATTTGACAAACCTTTTTCTACCCGGTATACTCTTTTACGTTCAAGAGCCACATATGGCATCCGGGCAATTCAGCCCATATTTCCCAATTTGTTTGAGACAATAGTTGGAATGTTTTATAATAAGCGTAGGTAAAAAAGTTATTTTCTGTACATCTGAAAATGTCTTTGCCTTATGTGATTCTTGCAACACATTTATTACATAAGGAGGACATGTTTATGTCAGAAGAAACCCGTGTCTCTGAAAAGAAACACAAAGACCGTCTCTTCTTGTTCCTATTTGGGCAGGAAGAACACAAGGATTGGACGCTCAGTCTGTATAATGCAGTGAATCACTCAAATTATACGGATCCAGAGGAAATCGAATTCAACACTATTAAGGAAGCACTTTATCTAGGAATGCACAATGATGTGTCGTTCCTTATTGCGGATGAAGTCAACCTCTATGAGCACCAGTCAACGTACAACCCGAATATGCCACTGCGGCAGATGCAGTACTTGGCAGGAATGTACGAAGCATACTTGAAGAAACACAAATTGAATAAGTATGGACGTACACAGATTATCCTTCCGGTTCCACATCTCATTGTTTTTTACAATGGTTTGCAGGAAATGGATAACGAAGTGACACTTCGTTTATCGGACGCATTTCCATCAGAGAGGCGAGAGGAGTCCGATGTAGAAGTCACCGTTCATATGCTTAATATCAATTTGGAGCACAATCGAGAATTTCTCGCTAAGTGTCGACCGCTGTTTGAGTATTCGTGGTTGGTTGAAACAACTCGTCAGTTTAAATCCAAATACGATGATGATGCTTTCGATGAAGCTATCAAAATCATGCCGTTGGATTTCATGATTCGTGAGCGAATTCTTGCTCACAGAGAAGAGGTGAAAACTATGCTGTTAACGGAATATGATGAAAAGGAATCAAGGGAATTGTTCCGCCTTGAAGGACAGCGTGAAGGCGAGAAGATTGGCGAAGAAAAAGCTACATTTAATTACATCCAGAACCTCATGAGAAAAAAGAATTATTCTGCGCAAGAAGCAATGGATGCACTCGATCTTTCTCCAGAAGATCAAGAAAAATACCTACAATTATTAAAGAATCAGTAACAAAAAGGTTGCCGTATGGCAACCTTTTTTTCTGTCGACCTAAAACTGCCCCCAAAGAGTCATCATGACGTATTGTCAACCTACCCACAAAACCGCTATATTTGTAGTATATTCATGCGGGAAATAAAGGAGAAATGACAATATGAAACTTCACTATGCTGGTAAATATGACGGGAACGAAGAGAGCCTCCCAGGTAAGGAACACCATCCCGATGCGGTTTCTTTTCAGGAAGCGGAGGATATGAAAAAGTTCGCCCTCATAGCCAATCTTGGAAGTATTGGCTTGATGGTCTTATTGGCCATCCCGTTTCTCATCTTGGGCTTACGGTATATTCCGGAGAATGTTATCTGGATGTTGTTGGGTGGCGTCTTAGGAGGCCTGTCCCTATTTCCTCACGAACTGCTGCACGCCATCTGTTACAAGGAGGACGTATATCTATATCAGGACTTGGAGCATGGGTTGATGTTTGTGGTGGGTACCGAAGATATGAGTAAAATCCATTTTATCCTCATGTGCTTATGTCCTAACATCATTCTCGGTCTAATTCCGTATATCCTGTTCCTCATCTTCCCGAAGCTGGTAGGATTTGGGCTGTTTGGAATCATTTGTATCGGCACAGGATTCGGGGATTTTATTAACGTATATAACGCGATAAAACAGATGCCAAAGAATGCGAAGACGTATCTCTGCGGGATGCACTCCTATTGGTATGTTTGACTCCCTTGGGGACGGGGTTACCGATTCATTGTACTTATAGAGGAACAATGAACCACAAACCCCGTCCCCAAGCAAGTC
>JAILCW010000050.1 GCA_024690265.1 Lachnospiraceae bacterium
TATAAATAGAGGAAGTAACATGCAACCAATGAAAAAGGTCGCCGATTCCGAAGGCGAGATTTTAAAATGTATTCAATATTGTGACATTAACCCATCGGGCAATCTATTCGGTGGAGCGTTGATGGCTTGGATGGATGAGATTGCAGGTGTTGTTGCTATCCGCCATGCAGGTAAGATGGTAACAACTGCTGCCGTAGATGATTTACAGTTCAAGAAGAGCGTGCATCTGGGCGACATTTTAGTGCTTCGTGCCAGAGTTACCTGTGTGGGCAACACCTCCATGGAGGTTCGTGTAGATGTATACCGTGAGGAACCATCCACCGGACTTCGCTATGTGGTGAATCGTGCGTACTTTACCGAAGTATGCGTAGATGAAGACGGTCGCCCAAGTAAGGTGCCATACGGACTGGAGTTAGACGGTCCAAGTGAGCAGGCGGAGTGGGAAGCTGCCATGAAGCGCAAGGATATGCGCAAGGCACGAAGACAAGAGGGATACTAAACATTACTAGATGAGTAGGCAAAGGGGAAAACATGAGTCGTATTTATATCGTAGAAGATGACAAGAGTATCGCAGAGAGCATAGTAAAGCAGCTGCAGCTGTGGAACATGGAAGCAATCTCTGTCAGTGATTTTGCAAAAGTAGATGAGGAAGTTCGAGAGGTAGCGCCAGATTTGGTGCTAATGGATATCGGACTTCCGTATTTCAACGGGTTCTATTGGTGTACGGAGATCCGTAAGTTCTCTCGGGTACCAATCGTATTTTTATCCTCCGCAGATGACAACATGAATATCGTGATGGCCATGAATATGGGTGGAGATGACTTCATCTCCAAGCCATTCGACATGAATGTATTGATTGCCAAGATTCAGGCCATGCTGCGCCGTGCAGGTGGTATGGATGTGGCACCGCAGACCCTGAGTTGTGGTGATGTGACATTGCATCTGGAGGAGTGTGCCTTGTCCGCAGGTGAGGAGCGCATACCTCTTACCAAGAATGAATATCTCATTGTAAAGACTTTGTTTGAAAACAAGGGACGAGTTATCTCCCGTGAGCGCTTGATGGAGCAACTGTGGGGTGCAGAGGAATTCGTGGATGATAATACCTTGACGGTAAACATGACCCGTATTCGTAAGAAATTAGGAACCCTTGGACATGAAGATATAATTGTGACAAAGAGAGGAATGGGGTACATCATTGAGGAAGTATAGTTTTTGGGATGCACAGTGGCACTTGGTGTTGCTGGGAATCTTGAATATATTAGTGGTGCTTGGGGTTTGTTGTATTTACAACACGCCAAAGGAATATGAGATCTATATGGTAATGTTCCCTGCTCTTTTCTGGGGCGGTGCTATCGCGGTATCCCATCATAAGTGTAAGAAATGGGAGAAGTATTACAATCAGTATCTGGAGGAGGCACTTCTGCGCCAGTCCTCCAATGATATGTGGAAGACCAAGCATCTATTGCAGGAACAGGCGGACTTCTTTGGCTTGTGGTCTCATCAGATTAAGACACCAATCGCTGCATTGCAGGCACTGTTCCAGAGCGCAGAAGAGGATACGTCTTACTATCGACAGGAGCTCTTTCGTATCGAGCGATATGTAGAGATGGCGCTTCAGTTTTTGCGCTTCGACGATATGGGCAAGGATCTTATGCTTACCAATTGCAACCTGGAGAGTATGACCAGGCAGGTGGTGAAGAAGTATGCGCCACAGTTTATTCATCAGCATCTCTCCATTGAGCTAGAGAATCTGCAACAGGTGGTTCTTACTGATGAGAAGTGGTTCTGCTTCGTATTGGAGCAGGTATTATCCAATGCCATTAAGTACACCAGAGAAGGTGGCATCCGAATTGAAGCATGTGAAGATGCCGATGGGGTGGAACTGACAATCGTTGATACGGGTATCGGAATCCGTAGAGAAGATTTGCCGCGCATTTTCGAAAAAGGTTACACCGGATACAACGGACGTATGGACAAGAAAGCAAGTGGCTTAGGCCTGTATCTGTGTAAGGGGATTTGTGACAAGTTGGGACATGGGATTCGTATAGAATCTACGGAAGGGGAAGGAACCAAGGTATATATTACCTGCAGTCGCCACGACGTCTCCAATACAGACCTTACAAAAATGTAAGATTACGGGATAGGATTGTAAGCCAATTCAATGGTTGCACAATCCTATTTTTATTATATTAATGTCATACAAAGCAAGGAGGAAAACAGACATGGCTTTATTAGAGGTAAATCACGTACAGAAAATATACAAGACCCGCTTTGGTGGCAATGAGGTGCAGGCGCTTCGGGATGTGCACTTCTCCGTAGAAAAGGGCGAGTTCGTAGCAATCATGGGAGAGTCCGGAAGTGGTAAGACAACCCTTCTTAATATTATGGCAGCGCTGGATGTTCCAACTCAGGGAAGTGTTACCATCGATGGCAAGGATTTATCCAAGATGAAGGATGAGGAGCGAACCTTATATCGTCGCAATCACTTGGGATTCATCTTCCAGGATTTCAACTTGTTAGATAACTTCTCATTGGAAGATAACATCTTACTTCCATTGGTATTGGCAGGTAAGAAGTACGATGAGATGAAGGCCAAGATGATGCCAATCGTAAAAAGTCTTGGAATTGAAAGCTTGATTGCCAAGTATCCATATGAAGTGTCCGGTGGACAGAAGCAGCGTGTAGCAATTGCAAGATCTCTGATTACAGCGCCAAAGATTCTTCTTGCAGATGAGCCAACCGGTGCATTGGATTCTAAGTCATCCACCAACTTACTTCGTCAGCTGCGCGATATTAACAAGCAGGGACAGACTATTCTTATGGTAACCCACAGTAATGTAGCAGCAAGCTATGCAGACCGCGTGATGTTCATCAAGGACGGCGAAGTATTCCACCAGATTTACAAGGGGGATATGAAGCGTGATGAGATGTTGGACAAGATTTGTGATGCAGTGACGGTGCTTATGAGGGGAGGAGAGGACGATGAACAATAAGTTAATCTTCCGCCTGATTGGCAGCAGTATGCAGAAGAACAAGCACATCCGAATTCCGTTTTTTTTAGTTGGTGTGTTCACCTTGATGGTGTTTTATATGATTAGCACCTTGGCATACGGTGACGGACTGATTCGAGATGGTGCCGAATTATTTTATGGCGCTGGATATATTCAGCTTATCTTGGGAATCGGAAGTGCAGTCATTGCAGTGGTATCTACCATCCTGATTCTCTATGCCAATATCTTTATTATGAAGGATCGTCGTAGAGAGATTGGTTTGTATGGCATTTTGGGATTGCCTAGGAAAAGTATCGTCAAGTTGTTAACCTATGAAGCATTGTTGAATGTCCTCATTTGCCTTGGTGGCGGATTACTACTTGGAACCTTCTTAAATAAGTTGATGCTTCTGACCTTGTACAAGTTGGTTGGACAGGCACCGGTAATGGGATTCTTCTTTTCTAAGAGTGCATTTGTACTTACCATCGCACTTGGACTTGGTGTATACCTCGTTTGTTTGATTTACAACATGCTATCCATTCGCTTGAGTAAGCCGGTTGAGCTACTCCGCAGTAACCAGATGGGGGAGAAGGAGCCAAAGGTAAAGTGGTTTACTGTAATCTCCGGACTTATCAGTGTTGGCGCAGGATATTTTCTGGCATTAAATTGCAAGAGCACTATCGATTCCATCGGTATCCTGTTCATGGCAATCATGCTGGTCATCGTTGGAACCTATGAACTTTTTACCGCTGGTACCATTGCAATTCTTAAGGCAATTAAGAACAACCAGAAGAGCTATTATCAGACCAAGAACTTTGTTGGTGTTGCAAACCTTATGTATCGTATGAAGCACAATGCAGCAGGCTTGGCTTCCATTTGCGTATTATCCTCCGGTGTTATTCTTCTCATTAGCTGCGTGGCTGCCCTGGTTGCACTTGGTAAGCAGAACATCGATATGATGTGCCCAAGTGATGTAATGGTTCGCTATCATGCGACAGATGAGAACGTATCGCAGCAGGTGTCTGATGCAGTGGCAGGATATAGTGATATCACAGTAACGGACTATCAGACTTTGCCCTTCTGGAGTACTGTTTGGATGCATACCGATGATATGGCAGCAGGTGAATTCGAGTACTTGAACGAAGAAAAGAAGTATGACTATAACTGCTGGATTCCGGTGTATATCGTAACTGAGGAGATGTATAACCAGCATGCTAAGGAAGAACTTCATGTAAATACAGGCGAGGTATATGTCTTTGATACCAAGAAGAAGCATTATGAAGAGCTTCGATGTGGAGATCAGAACTATGCGGTAAAAGGAACCTTGGATCGCAACGCTATCCGTTCTGTAACAGATACCACCATGACCCTGTTCGATATGTTATATGTGTTGGTACCGGATGAAGAGGCAGCCCAGGCAATGCTATCTGCAGATCCTGTTTTGGAAGATGCAGATGCCAATCAGGTATGTTACGTAACTTCCTTCAATGTGGATGGCAAGTTAACGGATGCACAGCTTCAGGAGATCAATGGCTCCCTAGCATTCTTAGGTGAAGATGGTGATGTTAAGTTAAAGCAGGAGATTACAGATTTTTTCATGAGTCTCTATGGTGGCGCGCTCTTCGTTGGTGTATTCATGGCTATCATCTTCTTGGTAGCAACGGTACTCATCATCTACTACAAGCAGATGTCCGAGGGCTTTGAGGATCATCATCGCTATCAGATTTTGAAAAAGGTAGGCCTTACCGAGACGGAAGTACGAAGCTCCATCAATCGTCAGGTAATGATTCTTTTCTTCCTTCCGTTGGTAGTAGCTGCAGTACATATCAGTGTAGCCAGCCATATCATCCGCTTGTTCATGCAGGTGATTGTATATGTAGAACCTTGGACCTTTAGATTTGCAATTGCAGGCTCTATTGCCGTATTTGCAATGGTTTACTGCTTGGTTTACAAGGTAACCTCCGGTCAGTATTATAAGATCGTAGATGCTGCAGAGCATGTAGCATAAAAATGATGCGGGCACCTTATGGTGCTCGCTTTTTTTGCATCTGTCTAAAAATAATTGACATGCTAGTTGCTCCTAACTATAATGTTAGACAAAACTAACAAGAATGAGGGAGGGACACAGGTATGTCAGAAGATTTTTTGAAGGTCGCAAGTGTCTATAAAGCCTATGGAGAGGGCGATAATCGCCAGGAAGTGCTACGGGGAATGGATTTTTCCGTAACCAAAGGAGAGTTCTGTGTATTGCTTGGACCATCCGGTTCCGGCAAGTCTACCTTACTGAATATCATCGGTGGAATCGATCGTGCCGATGACGGTTATATTTCTATCAACGGGGATAAGCTTCGTGATATGGATGAGAAGCGCTTAACAGAGTATCGCCGTAAACATCTTGGATATGTATTCCAGCTCTATAATCTAATTCCCAATTTGAATGTAAAGGAAAATATTGAAGTCGGTGCATATCTGTCGGATCATCCGCTGGATATTGATGATTTGTTGCATACCTTAGGGCTATTTGAGCATCGCTACAAACTGCCGAATCAGTTGTCCGGAGGTCAGCAGCAGCGTACCTCCATTGGTCGTGCCATTGTAAAAAATCCGGATATCCTGCTCTGCGATGAGCCGACGGGAGCTTTGGATTACAACACATCCAAAGATATCCTAAAGCTTATCGAGGATGTGAATCAAAAGTACGGAAACACCGTCATCATGGTAACCCATAACGAAGCCATTCAGCATATGGCAGATCATACCATCAAGCTTCGCGACGGCCAGGTTCGGAAGAATATTATCAACGAGAATAAGATTTCTGCTGTGGACTTGGATTGGTAGGAGGTGATTGCTATGAGAAATCCACTAAGCAAGCGCCTGCCAAGAGAGCTGCGAAGCGATTGGAAAAAGTACATGGTGCTGTTTTTACTATTAACTATCACCATTGGATTTGTCTCCGGTATGTTTGTAGCCAATGACAGCATGCTCTATGCGGCCAATGCCAGTATCGAGAATAATCAGTTGGAGGACGGTCATTTTGAGCTGAAGCAAAAGCTGACAACAAAGCTGTTAGATGCCATGGAAGCGTCCTGTGATATGCAAATCTACGAGCAGTTCTACAAGGACGTGGCCGAGGAGAGTGATACCACCATCCGTGTATTCATGCCACGAGAGGATTGCAACTTCGTAGAACTGATGCAGGGAGCATGGCCGGCAGCGGATAATGAGATTGTCATAGACCGTATGCATGCAGATAACCGAAGTATTGCTGTGGGAGATACCATCCGGGTGGATGGTCGCAATATGAAGGTAACCGGACTGGTTGCATTCTCCGATTACAGTACCTTGTATAAGGATGCGACGGATATCATGTTTGACGCTATTACCTTCGATGTTGGAATTACAACGAAAGAGGGCTTCGAAGCAATCTCCGGCAAGACACATTATCAGTATGCGTTCCGCTACAGTACAAGACCGGAAAGCGACTACCAGGAGAAGGAGTGGTCGGACGAGAACGTTAAGAAACTGGCCATCCTAGCTCTTACCGGAAGCCTCTTCGATAACGAGGATGATGCGGAAGCGTTCAAGGACCAGACCGATGAACTGAAAGAATTAAAGAAGTTAGGAGATCGCGCCAAGGAATTACAGGCGGAGATTGAAGCCAATCCGCTTCTTATGATGGATCCGGATACCATCAAAGAATTGCAGGATATACAGGAACAGGTAGATACATCCACTCTGGATGTAGATAAGCTAAAAGACCAGGTGGAAATCTATGACGATAATAAGAATGAGATAACAGATTATCTGCCAAACTACGTGAATGAAGCGATTCACTTTGCACCGGATGATATGTCCCAGGATAAGGTCATGGGACAGGTGCTGTTATATGTTTTAATCGCTGTATTAGCATTTATTTTTGCCATCGCCCAGAGTGCCACCATTACCAAGGACGCAGCGGTGATAGGAACACTACGCTCTTCCGGTTATACCAGAGGGGAGTTGGCAAGGCATTATCTCATGCTTCCGACGGCTGTGACCTTGTTTGCTGCAATCATTGGTAATGTGCTTGGCTATACCGTATTTAAAAACGTGGTTGTAGCCATGTATTACAATTCCTATAGCTTGCCTACCTATGAAACCAAGTGGAATATGGATGCACTGTGGAGTACAACCTTGGTTCCAGTGGTATTGGTGTTCTGCGTGAATGTAATCGTGATTGTCCGGAAGCTTCGCATTGAACCACTTCGCTTCCTGCGTAGAGACTTAAGCACTTCCAAGCGGAAGAAAGCTATGCGTCTGCCACGATGGAAGTTCTTATCCAGATTCCGTTTGCGCGTGCTTTTTTCAAACATGATGAACTACTTCGTATTGCTGGTTGGTATCTGCTTTGTCATGGTACTTCTGGGATTTGCTGTGGGCCTTCCGGCGACTCTGAAGCATTATCAGAACGAGGCTCCCAATCTGGTGGTGGCCAATTATCAATATGTATTGACGGATTATGAGGATAAGGATAAAGACCTTATTACAACCAATACGAAGAATGCAGAAATCTATGGCATGACTTCGCTGCAGACCGTGGATGGCGTCCACGTAGGAGAA
>JAILCW010000083.1 GCA_024690265.1 Lachnospiraceae bacterium
ACCATGGTTCGGGTTGGTACCGGTATTTTTGGCGAGAGAAACTATAATAAGTAGGGAGAGTTCTCATGGGAATGTTTGATAAGATTTTAGACGTTATGCGTCTGAATGATGACGAAGATGATTACGAAGACGATTATGATGAAGTAGAAGAAGAGGAAGAGCCAAAACGCTCCAAGAAGTCTTCTCGTGTAGAGCCGGAAGAAGAGCAGGAACGTCCTCGCGCATTTGCTAATATTACACCGATGCGTGGTGGCAAGAAGACATCTTCTGCCAGCGGTATGAAGGTTTGCGTTATTAAGCCTACTACCTTTGAAGATACTAGAGAGATTGCTGAGACATTATTGGCTGAGCGTACCGTTATTTTGAATATGGAAGGTATCGATTTGGCGTTGGCACAGCGTATTATTGATTTTATTTCTGGTGCTTGCTACGCGATCGATGGTAACTTACAGAAGGTTAGCAATTACATTTTCATCTTAACGCCTCATTCCGTTGATATTTCCGGCGATTTGCAGGGAATTGTGGAGGCTTTTGACTTCTCAGGTATTCAGACAGGTTTTTAACATGAATCAACAAAAAGAAGAATTGTTCATGCTACGTCACTTGGAGGATTTAAGAAACATGTCCGAGCAACGTTATATGGTAACGTACTCTGATTTCTTGAATCTCAATGATAAGAATGCGTTCCGTTCAATTGGTGTTTCGGAAGATTCTTATATAGCCTATGGCGGATATGAATTTGCAGAGCGTCAGGTGATTGGATTTTTGCCTGATGCTCTTTTTTATGAGAATGTATCAAAGGAGGAAGTGTATGCAGCCTTTCCAATCTGCTGCATGGAAATACTTCCGAAGCATCCAAAGTATGCAGAGACTCTTACACATCGGGATGTATTAGGTTCACTCATGAATCAAGGAATCGAACGAGAATTACTGGGCGATATACTTGTGACAGAAGAGCGTATCTTGGTATTCTGCAAGGATCAAATTGCTGACTATTTAGCGGATAGTATTCATCGCATACGTCATACGGATGTAATATGTCGTCAGATTCCGATGGAGGAAGTAAACTATACGCCTCATTTTCGATTGGCCAGTGCGCAGATTGCTTCCAACCGTTTGGATGCTTTTATTGCAGAAGCTTGTCATCTTTCGAGACAAAAAGCACAAGATTTGGTTCGAGGTGAACTTGTATATGTAAATGGTCGCGTAGAATCTCGAGGTACCTATGCTTTGAAACCTATGGATGTTCTGTCTATTCGAGGATATGGTAAGCTACAGTTCCTATCAGAAGAAGGATTAACGAAAAAAGGAAAACAAAAGATTACATTTCAGTGGTACGAATAAGGAGAGTTGAAAATGCCTAAAATTTTGCCTGTCTCTTATGAAAATAACTTTAGTTATAATATTATAATTGAAAATAACTTTAATAATCTTATTAAAAATATAAATGAGATTAAATCGAACTGCTATCAAAGAGTGTGCATTTTTAGCGATGATATTGTAGCAAGTCACTATTTAAATGAGATTAAAAGCATATTTGAAGAAAAGTTTAATTGTGTTATAAGCTATATCATACCCAATGGTGAAAATTCAAAAACATTATCCAATATTGAGAAATTATATGAAGAATTAATCACAAATCATTTTGATCGCCATGACTTATTGGTGGCATTAGGCGGTGGCGTTGTGGGAGATATGACTGGTTTTGCTGCAGCAACTTATCTTCGTGGTATTGATTTTGTTCAAATACCTACCACATTATTATCCCAGGTCGATTCTAGTATTGGTGGCAAGACCGGCGTTGACTATTTACAGTACAAGAATATGGTTGGCGCTTTCTATATGCCGAAATTGGTTTACATTAATGTAAATACCCTGCAGACGTTAAGCGATTCACAACTACAATCCGGTATGGGAGAGGCAATCAAGCATGGTTTGATTCGTAATCCATCCTATTATCAATGGCTTCAGGAACATCGTGATTTAGTGAATAGCAAGGATCCGGATACTTTGGAACATCTTGTTTATGAGAATTGCTGTGTAAAGAAAGCTGTTGTAGAAGAAGACCCTAAGGAACAAGGAATTCGTGCTCACTTAAATTTTGGCCATACCATTGGACATGCCATTGAGAAGCTCTCTGATTTTCGTTTATATCATGGCCAGTGTGTTGCACTGGGAATGTGCGCTGCTGGCTACTTGTCCTGGAAGCGTGGACTCATTAGTGAATTGGAATATCTGACGATGGAACAGGTTATTGATTCATTTGGTTTGCCTACCAAGCTTACGATTCCGATGAATCCACAAGATATCTTACAGACTACCAAATCCGATAAAAAGATGATTGGTAATCATGTGAAGTTTATCCTTTTAGAATCCATTGGAGATGCGAAGATTTACTCTGATGTTTCGGATGATGAGATGTTAGAAGCCATTGCGTCACTATTAGATTAAGAGAAGAAGGTTTATTAAAATGTTTCATTCAAGAAAAAGCTATTTTATTGCAGGTTTATTTGTTACAATCCTGGGATTCCTCCTTGATCGTGTCAGCAAAGTATTTGCCATGGGATTACAGGGGCAAACAGATATAATTCTAATTCCTGGTGTGTTACAGTTTCATTATTTGGAAAATACAGGGGCTGCCTTTAGTTTGTTAAATGGTCAGTTCGGATTTTTCTTTATTGTAACGCCGATATTGTGTTTACTTATTTTATTTTTACTATCTAAGCTTCCATATGATAACAAGCGTTATTTTCCATTATGGCTCATTGGTTTCCTAATGTTGGCAGGTGCACTGGGGAATTTTGTAGATCGAATCGTTTATCGTTATGTTATTGATTTTATTTATTTCTCTTTGATTAATTTCCCGGTTTTTAATGTGGCAGATATCTATGTCACATGTGGCTTGATTGTATTTTTGATTTTATACATTTTTTATTATAAAGATGGTGAGTTAGACGCTTTTTATCGCAAAAAGGAGCAACCATAATCTATGGATTTGTTGGAATATGTAGTTTCAACTGAATATGTAGGCGTTCGTATCGATCACTTTCTATCGGAAAAGGATTCAGAACATACCAGGTCCTTTCTTCAGAAGCTAATTGCAGATGGCGGTGTTTTGGTGAATGGTAAGCCGGTGAAAGCAAATTATAAGCTTCGTATGGACGATCATATTACGGTAGAAATTCCGGAACCAACGGAATTGGAAGTCCTTCCGGAGGATATTCCTTTAGATATTCTTTACGAGGATTCCGATGTTTTGATTGTTAATAAGCCTAAGGGAATGGTTGTTCATCCGGCGCCAGGTCATGCCAGCGGAACGTTGGTGAATGCTGTGATGTTTCATTGCAAGGATGACTTAAGTGGTATCAATGGCGTGATTCGTCCAGGAATTGTTCATCGTATTGATATGAATACGACGGGCTCTCTCATTGTATGCAAGAACGATAAGGCCCATCAGGATATCGCAGAACAGATTAAGGAGCACACCATTCATCGCGTATATCAGGGAATCGTTATTGGACGTATAACTGATGATGAGGGAACGATTGAAGGTGCCATAGGTCGTCACCCTGTAGATCGTAAGAAGATGGCCATTAATGAGAAGAATGGCAAAGAAGCCATTACCCATTATCGAGTGTTAAAACGCTTTGAACGATACACTTATATGGAATTTGTGCTGGAAACCGGTCGAACCCATCAGATTCGTGTCCATATGGCAAGCATTGGGCATCCTCTGTTAGGTGATGAGGTCTATGGTCCTGCCAAATGCCCATTTCAGTTACAAGGACAATCATTACATGCCAAAACCATTGGTTTTAGGCATCCTAGCACCGGCGAATATGTGGAGTTTTCTGCGCCGTTGCCGGAGTATTTTACTCATTTATTAGAGATTCTGAAGTAATAAAACCTCCAAAGGTCACACGGTTGCGGCCTTGGAGGTCTTTTTATTCATCAATATTGTCCGGTTTCTTAAAATTAACCGCATTAGCTGCCTTGCGTTTGTGTTCATCCTCAATGGCTGCATAGTAATCGATGGTGGTATTGATGTTTTCGTGTCCTAGAACATCAGCAACCAAACGAATGTCGCCTGTTTCGCGGTAGAGGGCAGTACCATAGGTACTTCTTAATTTGTGAGGCGTGATTTTCTTGTTAGGGACAGCCATACGAGCGTACTTCTTAACAAGATTCTCGATGGCATCCACGCTCATGCGTTTCCCTTGGCGGGAGAGGAATAGAGCATTCTCGTGGCCCTCTCTAGGAGGGATGGAATCACGTTCGCAGTGAATATAATCATCTAATGCGTTATGAATATCGTTGGAAAAGTAGAGTACATCCTGTCCTCCGCCTTTTCGAACAATTGTTAATGAATTAACAATTAAATCAATATCATTTAAGTCCAAGCCATTGCATTCTGATACACGGATTCCGGTACCAAGCATTAAGGTCAAAATCGCGGTATCTCTAAGCTTGGTTTTTTCACAGATTTTGCGTTGGCGTTCTGTCATCTGTGGATTGCCGGATTCAACGGTCTGTAATATGGACTGAACTTCGTAATTATTCATTCGAACGATGTTTTTGTCTTTTTTCAACTTAGGTAAAGGTACCAGAATCATTGGATTCTCCGGAATATTCTTATGCTGGTAATGATATAGGAACATTCCTCGAAGGGGCGCCATTTTGCGAGCGATGGCCTTCTTGCCATTCTCATGATACTTGCCATCACCGATGTTAAGCTGTAAATAGCGCTGGAATTCAATTATGTCTTCGCTGGATAAGGATTTCATCATATCAAGTGTAAAATCTTTGATTTTTACGTCGTGCCATATAGGGTTTTTATCCTGTAGGAACTCGAAAAACGTAATGAGGTCATAACTATATGAAATAAGTGTAGAGGTTTGCGTAGAAACTTCCTTGCTGTAAATATAATCAACTGCAAATCCAGGAAGCAGCATTAGCAACTCACGTAAACGTAATAATTGTTTTTTCTTTTTGTCTTTATAGAACTCTGAATCTTTTCCCATAAATCACAAATCCCCTTAAATACAGCGTTTTTAACTACTCCTTAACGGATAAACAGATATTTAACCGATAAATAAATTATAAACCATAACCTCCTCTTTTACAAGGTTTTTCTATAAAAAAGGAGGTGATTTTGAAATATTAATTACCATCGACTCCATATTCTTTCATGGTATCGATGATTTGTTGGCGTACCAGCTTGGCGATTTCTGGAGACTTCATGTCTTTATATTCGTCATAAGATAACGGCTTTAAAAATATGACCTTGGTAGTTACAGGCTTCCAAAACTTAGGTCCATAAAATACCTTATAGGAATCAATCAGACAAACCGGAACAATTGGAGCCTTGGCACGCATGGCACTTTTGAAACTACCCGGCTTAAACTCCTGAACACGATTGTGGTTATTGCTGTATCCGCCCTCAGAGAAAATAATATAACGACGCCCTCTCTTTACCTCTTCCGTCATCTGGTTAATAATGGAAAGCCCTTGACGTACATCATCAATTACAATACGTTTTGCTTCGATCAAATTGACGATTTCTCTTACCAAAAAGGTATAGGACTTGGCCTTGTCCATTACAAAGGTACATGGACGCTTGTGGGCGTAAATGATACCTAATGCATCATACTTGCCTTGATGGTTCGGAAACATAACGTATCCGCCTTCCTTTGGCAAATTCTCCTCGCCGTAGACTTCTGTCTTAATGTGACCAGAGTCTTTCATGTAATTAATCACCTTCTGTGCATAGGCATAACGCTGCTCGAAGGTATAGCGATCCTTATGACGTGCCATCTCACGCATTGGTGGCATAATTAGTGGCGCTCGGAATATATTCTTGATAATTACATAATAAAAACGTAGCATAAAAACCTCGATGATTAATTGTTAATCTAATTATACCGAATCCGGGCACAAAATGGAATTTGCGTATTTTACTGTGGCCATTGCATCCTTTGCATAACAGTCGGCACCGATGGAATCTGCGTATTCCTGGGTCATTACGGCTCCGCCTACCACTGTTTTGGTTCCCGGCTTTTTGACTTTGAGCAATGCAATGGTTTCTTCCATGCTGACAACGGTGGTTGTCATAAGTGCACTTAATCCTACCACTTCAACGTTTTGTTCGATGGCAGTGTCCACGATGACTTCCGGAGGAACGTCCTTGCCAAGGTCAATAACATCAAATCCATAATTATCTAGTAAAACCTTAACAATGTTCTTGCCAATATCATGAATGTCACCCTTTACTGTGGCAAGGATAACTTTACCTTTGCTCTCTTGCTTTTGGCCGGACATGGATTGCTTGATGACTTCAAAAGCAGCCTTTGCTGCTTCAGCGCTCATTAATAATTGTGGTAAAAACATGGTGCCTTTTTCGAAGCCCTTACCAACTACATCCAAGGCTGGAATCATTACATCATTAATCAGTACCAGTGGATCTTGGGTTTTGAGCTCTTCCGTAACTGCACAAACAGCACTCTCCTGCATTCCCTTAATGATACTATCTGTAAGAGATAATTGAGCTCCTGTTGTGGCAGTACTTTTACCGGAATTACCGGAAGATATTTGGTCCGCAGGAACATCAGCATAGCGGTTAATATAACTACCACACTGTGGATCCTGATTGGTTAATGCAAGGAAACTATAGTATGCACGCATCATTGGCTCATTACCTGGATTAATAATCGCCAAGGATAAGCCATTTTGCATTGCCATGGTATAGAAAAACGAATTGATAATCTCACGGTGTGGCAATCCAAAGGAGATGTTTGAAACACCAAGAATA
Source organism: Lachnospiraceae bacterium (assembly GCA_024690265.1). GTDB lineage: Bacteria > Bacillota > Clostridia > Lachnospirales > Lachnospiraceae > XBD2001. The sequence continues at coordinate 6,809 of JAILCW010000083.1, forward strand.
GAATGACCGTGTAACTCGTCTCGAATACGACGAATGGTATCTAACGTTACATTAGCAGAATTGGTATCAGAGGAAATCGTCATGGCAAGACCATCTACAATAATATCCTCTGCTGGAATACCATACTTGGCTGCTTCTTGATAAATCTTCTTCGCGATTGCGATACGACCATCACTTGTTTCCGGAATACCATCTTCGTCCAAAGCCAAAGCTACAACCGCTCCGCCATACTTCTGAACCAATGGAAATACGGTATCCATACTCTCTTGTTTGCCATTTACGGAATTAATCAATGCCTTGCCGTTGTAATAACGCAAACCGCGTTCTAAGGCTTCTGCGTCCGTGGTATCAATCTGTAATGGTAAGGATGTAATACTCTGTAAACGTGTCACAACCTCTTCCATCATCGAAGGTTCATCAATCTCTGGTAAACCTACATTTACGTCAAGAATATGAGCTCCGCTTTCTTCCTGACGTAAACCTTCGGAAAGAATGTATTCATAATTCTGATCTCGTAATGCCTGTTTGAAGATTTTCTTACCGGTGGGATTAATACGTTCACCAATAATAAGAGGACTCTCTCCAATGGTAAGGGCCTCACAATAGGAGGAAATGCGACATACATAAGAGTTGTCAAGATTGACAATGTTATGTGGCTTAACATGTTGTATCAATGCCTGAATGTGTTCCGGAGTCGTACCGCAGCAACCACCAAGAATGTGAACACCCAGGTCGGCGATTTCTTCCATATAAGCTGCAAATTCTTCCGGACCTACGTCAAATACAGTGGCACCATTTTCATTGCGAGGTAAACCGGCATTAGGATTTACGATGACAGGGATGGTTGCTATAGATGTCAACTCTTTGATAATTGGTAGCATCTGAGCAGGACCCAATCCGCAGTTGACACCAAGAGCATCAACTCGGAGCCCTTCTAGCATCGTTACAGTGGACGCTACCGTTCCGCCGGTAAGTAGCTTACCTTTTTCATCAAAAATTGTTGTGATAAAAATAGGTAAATCACAGGTCTCCTTGGCAGCAAGAACTGCAGCTTTGGCCTCATAGCTATCGCTCATGGTTTCGATAAAAATCAAATCCACTCCAGCGTTAACACCTATGGAAATGACTTCTTTGAATATGGAAACAGCTTCTTCGAAGGGCAAATCTCCCAGTGGCTCCAGTAATTTGCCAGTTGGCCCTAAGTCTAACGCCACATAAGCATCATCTTCTCTTCCGCAAGATACTCTGGCCTCTAATGCAAGGGAAACACCGGAATTAACGATTTCTTCCAAGTTATCCGGATACTTTAATCGATTAGCACCAAACGTATTTGCATTAAAAATAGTTGAACCTGCCTGTAGATAACGGCAGTAAATATCACGGATATCATCCGGATGAGTGAGGTTCCAGGTCTCTGGCAACTCACCACCCTTTAAGCCTTTGGCTTGCAATAGTGTTCCAAATCCACCATCGCAAAATATCCAGTCTTCTTTCATTCGTTGACGTAAATCTTTTCTCATTGGTTTTCCTTTTATTTTATTCTTTGGTATAGACAGCTATCAGAACGGTTGCATACTTCGCATCCTTCCATGGTGCATTGATTGTTTTCTTCAGAAATACCGATTACAGCTGTTACTGACTTACTAGGCATCATCAGCAACGAATCTGTAAGTGTAATGCCAATGGTCTTGGACATCTGTAAGAATTGCCCAATCATTCTTTGATAATCCAAAGCAAAATCTCCATACCCAGGTGAAAAACGTGGTCGAAGATATTTGCCCTGTGCGCTCATTTCTTCACGAATTCGTTGATTCATGGCATTACAATATGACTCAATCATCGCAGCGGATATTGCTTGAAATAACACCGCATCGCTGATTGCACTAATCTCAGCCTTTTGTATGAGGCGATCCGGTTCCGGACCTAATGTTGCTGCAAATAAGCATATTTCCTTGCAACCATTAATGTTCTTGGATAATTGACGACTATGAATAACACTGCCTTCAACATTGAATGATGCAGTATCAATCCATTGAATATCATAATACTTCCATATTGCTTGGGGATGCACCTGCTCTTGTAATTGACGTAAGCATACACGAATACGTTCCAATACAACTTGATCTGGAATCTGACCACGATAGCCTAAATATCGATATATTTCGTGCTCTGATATCTCATAGGGAAATGCGTTGCTCATGGGAACGCCTCCTATTTATCAATAATATGGGATAGACTAGCCTGAATCCCTGCAGCAATTTCCGGCTTGTTCATGGAATAAACGTGAATATGCGTAACACCATTAGAGATTAAGTCGATAATCTGCTCTGTTGCATAGATAACACCGGCCTGAGCCATTTTCTCAGGATCATCTCCAAAACGGTCAACCATAGTACGGAACCGCTGCGGTATGGTAGCTCCAGATAAAGCAACAGAACGGGCAACCTGCTTCTTGTTGGTGATTGGCATAATGCCTGCAACAACAGGAACGGTAACGCCCTGTTCGCGGATCCGATACAAGAAATTATAGAGAATGTTATTATCAAAAAACATTTGAGTAGTTAAGAAATCAAGACCACAGTCCACTTTCTCCTTGAGATGAAGAATATCCACTGACTGTCTCTCACACTCTACATGGCCTTCTGGGTAGCATGCGCCACCAATACAAGCCTCAGGATAGATATTCTTAATATCACGAATCAAATCAATGGCATGAGAATAGTCCTGGGATAAAACACCATCCTTTGGTAAATCACCACGAAGTGCCATGATATTCTCGATACCAAGGGTTTTGTACTCAGACAATCGTTCCCTTACAAAGGCACGATTGGAAGAAACACAGGTTAAGTGTGCCAACACGTTGGTGTCATACTCATTCTGTAGTTTGGAAGCAAGCTTAGCTGTATTCGCGCTGGTTCCGCCGCCTGCACCATAAGTAATACTCATAAAAGAGGGCTGTAAAGCAGCTATTTTATGCGCACACTCTTCTACTGCTGCAAAATTTGCATCTGTTTTAGGTGGGAATATCTCGAAGGATAGGGTAACTTCGTTTTCTTGAAAAATGTCTCGAATCTTCATCTTTTCTTTCCTTTTCTTTTACAAAACTAACGTAATACTATCATAAATCGAGAGTTAAGAAAAGCCGTGAACACAATAGAAAAGGCAGATGTTGCTTCAAAACATCTGCCGTAAATCCTGAAAATATCATAGAATTATAAAACTTCTGCGGTATAATATGGGATAACCAGGGAGGAACCGGCGTGAATTTCATCCGTTCCTAAATGGTTTAATCGCTGAATCTCCATAATGTATGTCTGCATATCACCGCATTCTACGGTATGATACTCATCTGCAATGGACCAAAGGGTATCACCGGAGCGAACGGTTACGCTGGTGTAATACAAGTACATCTCATGCTCGCTGGCAGCACTGGTGCGTAAGGAAAAGCGATGAAATCCTCCAATAAAAATCAAACATATAGCTAAAACAAATGCTGCAACGGTAAGATTGCGATGCTGTAAATATCTTCTTCTCTTCTGTGAACGCGTCATAACATACTCTCCTATCAAAATAAATGTTCGAAACGTTTGTTCTATTTTGATTATAGAAAACGAATGTTTGTTTGTCAATGGTTTTTCGAACAAATTTTTGGAAAATACGTTTGCCAAACAAATGTAGGGATGCTATAATCATACTAGAACTAACAGGAGGTATTATATGGCATACGGTAAAATTTCTGCGAAGCAGCAAGAAATCCTTGATTTCATGAAGAATGAGATTTTGAATAAGGGCTATCCGCCATCAGTTCGAGAGATTTGCGAGGCTGTTCATTTGAAGTCTACTTCTTCTGTTTTTTCTCATTTAGAGAGCTTGGAGAAGAATGGTTATATTCGACGTGATCCGACGAAACCTCGTGCAATTGAGATAATTGACGATGCATTTAACTTAACTCGTCGCGAGGTGGTGAATGTTCCGGTTCTTGGAACTGTTGCTGCCGGACAACCATTATTGGCTGTGCAGAATATTGATAACTACTTCCCTATCCCAGCGGAGTATGTTCCTTCCGGTGAAGCATTTATGCTTAAGGTCAAGGGCGAGAGCATGATTAATGCCGGCATTATGGATGGAGATACCATTCTTGTAGAGCGCACTGAGTCCGCTCACAATGGTGACATGGTAGTTGCTTTGGTAGACGATTCTGCTACGGTTAAGACTTTTTATAAAGAGAAGGGACACGTTCGTTTGCAACCTGAAAATGATAATATGGAGCCAATTATAGTTCCTACTTGTCAGATTCTCGGTAAAGTATTTGGTGTCTTTCGTTTCTTTTAAGAACATTGCATAATGAAAGCACACAGGATTTCCTGTGTGCTTTTTAGTTGCTTATGAAAAGTCTTCGCGGCTAACGGTTTTACCATCCTGCCAAATACGCTCAAGATTATAGAAGAGTCGATCTTCCTGAGAAAACAGGTGAACAATTACGTCCTCATAATCCATCAGAATCCAGGTAGAATTGCGGTTACCTTCTACGCTTTTGGCATGTACATCGTTGGTATACATAGCTTCATCAACAGCATCCTGCATAGCAATCAACTGACTCTGGTTGGAAGCGTTGGCCATAATAAAGTAATCAGCGAATCCGGATATTTCCTGAATATCAATAATCTGAATATCTAATGCTTTCTTAGCATCCAACGCATCATAAATGCGTGCAACCATCTCTTTTGTTTCCATTGCATTCTCCTTATTGGTGTAGTTGAGTTTTGTAGTATTCAAAGGATTCTAATGTTGTAGGATCCATTGGTCGATTGGTTTCCTTCACGTATTGAATCGAATCCTCCAAAATCATATAAACAGCCTTATCTAAGTCCTGGAAAGCAATCCCTCGAATATCCTCTAACCGAGGTGCTTCTTCGCGATTTGGCTCAATATAATCAGCGGTAAATAGAATCTTGTCAAGAAGGCTCATATTGGGGCAACCAGTGGTATGAACTTCGATTGCATGTATTAATTCCTCATCTTCAATTTTATATTGATGCTGGGCCATATAAGCGCCAATTTTGGCATGTAATAAATATGGTGCCTTCTCTTCTGCTTCTGTCACTTGTATTCTGTGCTTATGACAGTATTCTAGTTGTTCCTTATCCGATAGGTACTTGGCGCAATCGTGAAGCAAGCCGGCAAATCGTGCCACCTCTAATGGATAGTTATAACGCATGGCAAGTGCACATGCCGTGTATGTAACCCCCAAAGTATGCTCATAACGAGACTTCTTTAGGTGTTCTTTGAGTTCTTTTCGAATCTCTTTTTCTAAATCCTTATTCAATCCCATGATGTCCTCGTACAATCGATGCATTCTAATGTATTCCCAAACACCTTTGGGAACGTATTCTTCGATGGATTCTCTATGGGCCAGTTTCTCTCGCAGCATGGTAGAAGAAACATCCACATATTCTGAGGTAATCAATTGAAAATGACCATGAAACTGGGCTTCTACTTGATGTACCTTATCTTCTAATAATCCATTGGCAATATTAGCGCTACGTGTCGCCACCAAAATGGTTGCAAGCTCACAGATTCTTTCCGGCTTAACCCACTGATGAAAAGAATCCAGAGAATCCTCACCTATTATAAAGAAAAACTCATGCTGGGGATATTTCTGATGAAAACACTCCAAAGTCTCATAAGTATAACTAGGCGTTCGTTTCCATATTTCATCGTCAATCACACGTGCTCCGGTTAACGCATCAACCGCCACTTCACACATGGTCAATCGTTCCAAAGGACTGATATCGGAACGAATCTTCTTGTGTGGGGGAATTCCTGCCGGCAGGAACCATAGTTCATCGAAGCATAGTTGTTCCATGGCTTCTTTTGCAATATATATATGTCCGTTATGAATCGGAGAAAAAGTTCCCCCTAGGATTCCTATCCGTGCCATGGCACCACCTCTTATTTAGGCAATACAATCACTGGTTTCTTAGCAGCTCGATATAATACAATTTTCTTGCCAATGACGCGAACACACTCGGAACGGGTGCGCTCTGCCAAAGTTTGGGCGATAATCTTAGCATCATCGTCACAATTCTTTAATACAGAAATCTTAATTAATTCTCTCTTTGCCAAAGCTTCATCTACAGCTGAAATAATCTCAGTAGTTAAAGAAGACTTACCAATCTGAAAAATGGCATTCTCCTTGGAAGCAAGGGAAGATAAATATGCACGTTGCTTATTCGTCATGATATAAACCTCTTACTTATAATAATCAAACACTAAACCATACATACGAACGGTATCACCTTCTTGGATACCCTTCTCTTCTAATTCCTTCAAGATGCCTTGCTCCTTAAGGAATCGCTGGAAGAAAATAAATCCCTTCTCAGAGTCGATATTGGTATAACCAAGCATCTTCTCAATCTTCGGTCCTTCCACCACGTACTCGCCGTCTTCGTTGACTTCAATGGTATAGTCGCCTTCTTCTGCAAGAAGATCCTGAGGATCGAATTCCTGCTCATAAATAATCTCATCGCCTTCATATGCTTCTAATTCGTTGGCAACTTCGCGAATCAGCGCATCCACACCTTCGCCACTGACAGCAGAGATGACGAAAATCTTGTTGTCCGGGAAAGCTTCACGAAGCTTATTTAAGGTAGCTTCCTTCTCTTCCGGTGTAACGGCATCCATCTTGTTGGCAACAATAATCTGAGGCTTCTCCATAAGATTCATGTTATAAGCAGAAAGCTCCTCATTGATGGTCTTAATATCCTCTACCGGGTCACGGCCCTCTACAGAAGCACCATCTACAAGATGTAATAATACCTTGGTACGTTCAATATGACGTAAAAACTCATGGCCAAGGCCTACTCCTTCAGATGCACCCTCAATAAGCCCTGGGATGTCTGCCATAACAAATCCTTTGGCGTCTTCTAAATCCACAACACCAAGAATCGGATTCAAAGTAGTGAAATGATAGTTAGCAATCTCTGGATTTGCATTGGTCAAGCGAGATAATAAGGTGGACTTACCTACATTCGGGAATCCAACCAAACCAACATCTGCCAATACCTTCAGCTCTAACTGTACTTCAATCTCGATACTAGGTCCGCCTGGCTGTGCGTACTTCGGCGCCTGCATGGTAGAGGTAGCAAAATGCATGTTGCCAAGACCTCCACGACCGCCCTTAAGAACAATCTGGCGAGTATTTTCGCGGGACATATCTGCGATAACCTTACCACTGGCGGCATCCTTAACAACAGTACCTTCCGGAACCTTTAGAACAAGGTCCTCACCATTCTTGCCGTGACACTTTTTCTTGCCACCTTCTTCGCCAGCAGTAGCTGCGAATTTGCGACGATGACGATAATCAGATAAGTTGTTCATTCCCTTATCAATTTCAAAAATAACGTCGCCACCTTTGCCACCGTCACCGCCATCCGGTCCACCGGCCGGAACATATTTCTCACGACGAAAGCTTACATGACCATCGCCGCCTTTACCTGACTTTATGATAATCTTTGCACGATCTGCAAACATATGATATTCCTTTTCTGACATATACGTCTGTCCACACAAAAGATCTGCACCGAAAGATAATCGGCTATGAAAGCATCTCTTCCATTCAAACGTACGTTGATTAGTTACAAAAAAGACGAACCCGGCTGCAAACAGTCGGGTCCATCGTACAAACAAATTAAAGTTTGCGAATTAGTTCTCTACAGGATAAACAGAAGCCTGCTTCTTATCTCTGCCTTTTCTCTCGAATCTCAAGATACCATCAACAGTAGCGTACAAAGTATCATCTCCACCGATGCCTACATTGATACCAGGATGAATCTTGGTTCCGCGCTGACGATATAAGATATTTCCAGCCTTAACGAACTGACCGTCTGCTCTCTTAGCTCCTAAACGCTTGGACTCAGAATCACGACCGTTCTTGGTGGATCCAACTCCCTTTTTATGAGCGAAAAACTGAAGGTTCAACTGTAACATTCTCTACACCTCCTTAATAGTCATAGTAATAAAGTCTGTTCCATACTGATTAGAAACTTCGGAAAGTCCTAATAACATGGATGCGATCAGTAATTCTGTCTGCTCGGAGTATGTATCCGGAAGCTTGCAAATAATCTTACCTTCTTCTTCATCAGAAGTAACATCGATTGCATCCTTCGTAAAAGTTGCAATGGAATTAATGGTATTGATTACCAGCATGCTCACTGCAGAACATACTATATCCTGTCCGCTGTCGGCATAACCTGCATGACCGATACAGGAAAACTCACGATAAGAATTCTGATCTTTTAAAACTGTAACTCGAATCATATCACGAATTAAGCGTTGATCTTTTCAATCTTAACCTGGGTGAATGACTGTCTGTGACCGTTCTTCTTGTGATAACCGGTCTTTGGCTTGTACTTGTAAACAGTAACTTTCTTAGCTCTGCCTTCTTTAACGACAGAAGCGGAAACGCTTGCACCATCGACTGTTGGATTACCAACCTTCAATCCATTGTCGCTGATAGCCAAGACCTGATCGAA
>JAILCW010000137.1 GCA_024690265.1 Lachnospiraceae bacterium
TATACTTTGCAATCGGTATTTCCGGTGCAATCCAGCACGTTGCAGGTATGGAAGAGGCTGACATCATCATCGCTATTAACAAGGATGAGACAGCTCCAATTTTTGATGTTGCTGACTACGGTATCGTAGGAGACTTGAACAAGATTGTTCCAGCTCTTACCGAGGCTATTAAGGCCGCTAACGCAGCTAAATAAAATTGCCATAATTTTATTTATAGTATTTGAAAGTGGGTCCAGTTGGGCCCACTTTCTGTTTTTGTGGGGGATGGAGAAGGGAATCTTGGCACCCGGTGGACGCAATGAGGGGGTAAATTTGAGTGTTATTGCGTCCAAGAGGTGAAAATGTATTGCACTAATTGCAGAATATATAGGAGAAGCGATAGAATACCAATGAATAACTTAGCGGGGTAATGGAATATGTTGAATAAAGAAAACGGTGTTTTGGCAGGGCTTGTAATACTGCCTGTTCTATTGCTTGCAGGCTGCGGAAATCACAAAGCTGCTCTATCAAATGAAGAATCTTATGTAGCAGAAGTGGTGGAAGATGTAACTCAGGAACCTGAAAAGCATGTTTCTAAGGAAGCGATTGAGAATCAAGAATCAGAGAACCCTACCGCCACCCTCATCATGGTGGGCGATGTCCTCCTCCACGATCCGGTAGAGGATGCAGCCCGCGACGCAGAAGGCAATTACAATTTTGATTTCCTATTCGAAGAAACCAGGGATGAAATCGCTGCGGCGGATATCGCCCTTGTTAATCAAGAAGTTATCATCGGTGGGGAAGAACTAGGGGTCAGTGGTTATCCGGCCTTTAATGCGCCGTATAGTATAGGAGACGCCCTGGTGGATGCCGGATTTGATGTGGTATGTCATGGAACGAACCATGCCCTGGATAAGGGTGGTGCAGGCATCAGGAATGCAACGTCTTATTGGGCAGAGAATCATCCGGAGATTACCGTAACAGGTGTGAATGCATCCCAAGCGGAGCAGGATGCCATCGATTATGTAGAAGTAAATGATATGCGTATTGCCATCTTGAATTACACCTACGGAACCAACGAAATCGCGCTTCCGGCAGACATGCCATACGCAGTAGATTACCTCGAAGAGAGTCAGGTTATTGCTGATTTGGAAGAAGCGGAAGAAAATGCTGATTTTACCGTGGTTTGTCCACATTGGGGAATCGAGTATCAACTAGCTCAAAACGGGGAACAGGAGCGTTGGGCCAAGCTGATGGTAGAGCATGGCGCGGATTTGATCATCGGCACACACCCCCATGTCATCGAGCCATATGAGGAAGTAGATGGCGTGCCGGTATACTATTCTCTGGGTAACTTCATCAACTGGACCTCGGATTCCGGTGCAGGAATCGCCAATCGCATGGTAGGTGGTATGGCCATGGTGACCTTGGAGCGAGGAGAAGATGGAGTGGTTCATGTAGCAGACTACGGTGTAGAAGCCCTGGTGTGTCATCTGACGCCGGACGAAAATGGCGTTGTTGCATATCCACTGTCAGAATATACCGAAGAACTTGCAAGTGAGAATGCAATTCGCAACCAGGATAGCTCCTTCTCCTATGATTACTGTGTAGACTTGTGTAATCAGGTTTGGGGCGAAGGACGCTGGAAGTAAGATAACCACAGTTGAGTTAAAACTTCAGAATGATATAATAGGAAGGCATGAGAAATTAAAAGTAATCCATATGGATTTTGGAGGTTTATATGACAGAAGAAGAGAAGCAGAAACAGATTGATGCTGCTGTTGAACGCCTGAATGCCAAGCGTGATCCGGAAGTGGTTGCCAAGGAGCAGGAAGAGGCACGGATCATTGCAGAGAAGCAGGCGAAGAATCATTCCGGTACAGAAGCTGCAAGAGCTCGTATCAATCCGGACTTTTTAATTGATGATAACCCACAGTCTCACATCAAGCACGTCATTGGTGTTGTTAGTGGTAAGGGCGGCGTTGGTAAGTCTACCGTAACCGCATCCCTTGCAGCAGCCATGCGTCAGCGTGGATTCGAGACTGCAGTATTGGATGCTGATATTACCGGACCAAGTATCCCTAGAATGTTCGGAGTTCATGGACCAGCCGTTGGTGATGGTACTTATATGTATCCGGAAGTTGCTGGTGATGGTACCAAGATTATGTCCATCAACTTGATGCTTGATGATGAGGAGGCACCGGTTGTATGGCGTGGACCTGTTATCGCAGGCGTTGTAAAGCAGTTCTGGACTGAGACCCTATGGGGCGATGTGGACTACATGTTCGTGGATATGCCTCCTGGAACCGGCGATGTACCGCTTACCGTATTCCAGTCTCTTCCAATTGATGGAATTGTTATCGTAACCTCTCCTCAGGAATTGGTACAGATGATTGTTAAGAAGGCCTACAACATGGCCGGTATGATGAATGTTCCGGTACTTGGTGTAGTTGAGAACTACAGCTACCTTGAATGCCCGGACTGCGGTAAGAAGATTTCTGTATTTGGCGAGAGCCACATCGACGAAGTTGCTAAGGATTTAAACATCCCTGTTCTTGCCAAGTTGCCGCTGGATCCTAAGATGGCTGAGCGCGCGGACTCCGGCGAGATTTACAACAACTCCGTTGATCCATTCGACGCTACGTGTGACCTATTAAGCAGCCTGGCATAATAATACTCCTCTGGGGTTCGTCCCCAGAGGAGTTTTTTATTAAGCCCCCGTGGGGCTTGATATTAGTATGTGGTTGGTTCCGGATACTCAACACCGAAGGTCTCAACAGTTACTTCCTTCATAACCTGGGGAGTCAGTGGACGATCGGAAAAGTCAGTATCAACTTCTGCAATCTTATTCACAACGTCCATGCCCTCGATGACCTTACCGAATGCGGCATAATCGCCATCCAAGTGAGGAGCGTTCTTGTGCATAATAAAGAACTGGCTTCCTGCGGAGTTCGGCATCATGGTACGAGCCATGGAAAGAACACCTGGGGTATGTAAGAGGTCATTCTTGAAACCGTTGGAAGCAAACTCACCGGCGATAGAATAGCCAGGGCCGCCCATGCCGGTGCCCTCCGGATCTCCGCCCTGAAGCATAAAACCGTTGATGACACGGTGGAAGATAACCCCGTTATAAAATCCCTTCTGAATCAAAGAGATAAAATTGTTAACCGTATTAGGTGCGATGTCCGGATAAAGTTCAGCCTTCATCACATCGCCATTTTCCATTGTGATGGTAACTACTGGATTCTGAGCCATTTCTAAGTCTCCTTTCAATTGAAAAACATCTTGAGATATCATAACATATTAAATTTTTATTAACAAATACACACATTTTCATTTTTGTACGCCTCAATTTGTAATAAAAATTTTAGAAATACCCATTGCGCATCCAATCATGGCCGTAGTAAGATAGCCATCGTTTGATATCAAATCACGGCAGTTTCGCCGAATAATCCCAAATTAATTATTTTTGCATATAGGAGGAAAGAAAATGCAGGAGATCATGAAAGAGTATGGTCCCGCTTTGATTACTGTAGTGGCAATCATTGCGTTGATCGGAATTGTAAGTGTAATTGTAGGAGACGGTTCTAATGGAGTTATCGGACCGGCATTTAGTCGATTGTTACAGAGCTTTTTTGAACGTGCAACCGCAGCAAGCGGCATGACGGGAGTGTAGTCCCCAGATGAGTTAGGAAGGAACAAAGTGAGATGTTGAACTTACAGATTGTTGAAAACAAGGACTTTTTTGGACCATTGTTTCCATATATAGAAGATCCGATGATCACGGATATTGATTATAACGGCGCAACATTGTGGGTGACCAATGCAGAAAATGAGCGGTATGAAGCAACGGATTGCAAAATCAGTACCGCCTTTGTGGAGGAGTTTTCTAATCGAGTGGCCAACGTGGTGTCTAAGCCCTTTCACAAGCAAAACCCAGTGTTGGAGGCGGAGACAGAGACGTTGCGTATCACTATTATCCACGAATCCATTGCGATGTTAGGCCGTGGCTTTTCCATTCGAAAGTCATTGCCGATGGTGCGCCTCACCAAGGAGGAAATGATTCGAAGCGGATATGCAACCGACGCAATTATTGGCTTTTTGAAGGCATGTATTGAAAATCAGAGAAATATCGTATTTTGCGGTGAACCGGGGGTTGGTAAGACCGAGTGTGCGAAGTATTTTAGTCAGTTTATACCGGAAAACAATCGTGTAATTACCATCGAAGATACGCCGGAATGGCATTATTCCAAAATCCATCCCAAGGCAGATTGCATCGAAATGCGTTTGAATTCCAACATGGATTATACCCTGGCTATTAAGACAAGCCTGCGCTTGAACCCGAAGTGGATGATGGTGTCGGAGGTACGCTCCAAGGAGGTACAGTTCCTCATCGAAAGCCTGTCCACCGGAGTCCGCGGTATTACGACACTGCACACAGATGATGTCAAAAAAATCCCGGATCGTATGTTGAATATGATGGGGGATGTGGGCAATACACGTATGGAAAATGACATCTATAACTTTATCGATGTAGGTGTGTTGATTCGCCGCAAAGCCTTTCGTAACAGCCTTGGGGAAGTTCAGGTGCGCCGTTACATTGATCAGGTATGCGTCTTTGAACGAGAGCATGGTGACAACCACATCGAGATGATTGTGGAGGATGGAAAATTCTTGTGGGAGGAGCAGTGCGCATGAAAGAAAAAACAACCCTTTCCGATGAGCTGCGACGATATGGCTACGTATTTTCTATGAAAAAGAGCTTCCTTATGGCCTTCTTTGGCATGGCACTGATGGTACTCCTGGGACGATTTTTTGCATTGTCCCTGATGCCTCAGACCATGGTGTGCCTGGTGGGACTATTTATGATGCCTCTTTTTCTTAGAAATGCATATCGCAACACCTACGAGCAGCGGAGATTTTCGGACGCCAATATTTATGTGGAGCAGTTTTTGTATTCTTTTCAGAAGACCGGTAAAATCCTGGAATCCCTTCAGGATACCATGCAGTTGTTTGAATCCGGAAGCATGAAAAATACCCTGACAGCAGCCATCGACCATATCTTAAATACTTATAACGAGACGGACATTGTTCGCCATGGGTTGGAAATCATTGAGGGAGAATATCATTATGATGTGTTGCTTTCCATGCATCAATTTGTGCTGGAAAGCGAGCGGGTTGGAGGGGAGTATCAGTCCTCGATTCAACTGCTTCTCGACCAGCGCCGCATGTGGGCGGAACGCCTGTATTCCATCCAGCAGCAAAAACATCGAAAGCGGCGGGAGATTATACTGTCCATTTTAACCAGCCTGTTTTTGTGTAGTGCCATTTATTATATGGCGGGACGTGTGCATCTGGACGTGGCCCATCACCCGTTGGCACAGTGGATGACAGCCTTCATTATGGTGTTGGATTTGCTGATTTATTACCGGGCAGATGCCAAGCTCACCAGTGGTTATGAAGAGGTGAATCCTAAGCTGGAAAAGAAGCTTTTGGCTCAGTATGAGCGCATGAAGTCCTACGGCAACATGGGTTGGAGTGACCGTCTGGGTAAGCGCATTGCTATTCGCAAGCTGACGCCGGAGATGGAAAAGGCTTTCCTACGATGGCTGATGCAGTTGTCCTTGCTACTGCAAACGGAGAACGTGGAGGTGGCGATTTTTCGGTCCTATGACCGCGCCCCGGCCTTGATACAACCGGCACTATTGGAGTTGTGTGGAGCGTTAAAGAAAGAGCCCGGAAACTTGGCGGCATATCAGGAATTCCTAAAAGAATTTACCTTGCCGGAAGTGCGCTCCGCTATGAAAATGTTATATTCACTGTCCACCGGATCCGGTGGTGATGCAATTCATCAGATTGCAGATATGATTCAGCGTAATCAAAAGTTAAAGAATGAGCAGGATGCCATGAATGAGGTGGATTCCCTTGCGGGGATGTACGCGTTGTTTTTGGCACCACAGGTCACCGGTGGCATGAAGCTGGTGGTGGATATGATTCTGTTGTTGGTGTTGTATGTCAGCAACAATCCGGTGATAGGAGGTATGTAATGGAAACAATTATTAAGGGCACCATGGGAATATTTTTGAGTGTAATCATGCTGTTAATCGGCGTGCAGTTTTTGACGGCATCACTGCAGGCAAGAAAGGCGCAGTTATTCATGACTGAGGTGACGGAGCGAATCAGCGCCAGCCATTTTTCCAAGGGTGTCATTGAAGCTTGCCGCAAGGATGCCAAGGAGGCGGGCTATGATTTGCAATTGCAGATTATGGGAAATGACGCCACCAAGGCCTATTACGGTAACGCCACCATGGAGTATGACTTTACCCTGCCACTGTTTGGCATTGATAAAAAGCATCGCTTACAGGCTGACGTGAGGTAATTGCTATGAAAAAGATTGTAGAGGAGTACGGCCTTGCTGTTGTTCAAATGATGGTGGGCTTGAGTTTTACGGGGTTAATGGGGATTTTGTTGACGGTTTTAACGAGTGCATAGGAGGTAAAAATGAAACAGATTATAGATGAATATGGCGGAGCTATGCTGGCGTTGGTGGCGTCTCTTGGTATATTGGCGCTACTGACAGCGGTATTGCTTCGTCCCGGAAGCGCGGTGTCTCAAGGGATTGAGGCTATGACGGACGGATATTTGAGTGATCGATTGGACAATTCCAAGGATGCCATGGCAGCACGTTATGCCATGGCTCCTTTACAGTTACAGGTAGCACAGTCTGCGGTGGCAGGGAGGCCCATGGCGCTAAAGGACCTTTTTTGCAAGGCGGATGGAACGGCGCTCTCTCTGGTGCGCCTCTTGAATGATGGAGAGGGGCAGTGGGAGGAAAAGGATGGTGTAATCACTTTTCCAAAACAGGGCATGTACTGCATGCGGGTCTATGGGGCGGATGGTCAGGGCAACGATGGCAGCAGCTACTTGTGGATGGCAGTGGGAAAGGAGTCGGTATGAAGCATGTGATATTCGGCGCATGTGGCGTGT
>JAILCW010000140.1 GCA_024690265.1 Lachnospiraceae bacterium
TCTTCTGCGCCGATGACATCATGAAATCGAATATTGCTTACCGCATCCGGTGTGACAAATAACTCATCCGCATCCTTCTCCATACTTCGATTTCTCGCAAAATGATGTAGGACGACAGACATGCACATTTTATCTTTTGACATTTTTGTACCCAGATCAAACGTCAGCACTTCACCGCTTCTCTGTAATTCCAAGAGTTTGCTTTCTAGGAATCTATTGTAAAGAATGGTGTCAACAATCTTTGAAAAATCAGTACCTTCCGCAATAACAAAGAAGTCCTTTATGCCTTCCTTGCGTAGTAGTTCCTGATCAGAAAGACTGTATTCATCATCAAATGAAATGCCATATATCGGCACTCCCGGATGGTTCTTCCGAATCCAGTCAAATACTCGTTTTCCATGACCGTCTATATATGTCAGGCCCTCAACCTCAGATTCTTTATTGATATTCTTACCAAAATTAAAGTCTATGAAAACTGCCTCTACGGCTCTGCTATCAAAGCAAGCCCTAGCAATTGCTTCCTCACCATCTTCCCATCTTGAATAAACATAGTTTGGTATTGCATACTTGTAATCTTTGGGCAGCGTATCATATAAATCTCTTTTGCAGCTAACAATAATATGACCCGAATAATCCCTATTGGTATATTCTTTTGCCATATCTTCTTTCTCAGCAATTTCAAAGTTGATTTCTTTCACAGCGGTTGCCGCATCACCACTTTCACTGATTCTTCCAAGCATCTGATAAGTGCTATCCACCAGGAAGTTTCTGCTCTTGGCAACTGCATTTCTTGCATCCATTTTGGTGCCCAATGTATATGGCAACAAATAAGAGAATAATTCGGCATCATAGGAAACCTGGATCCCCAGCTTGTCCTCGATTGCCCTCTTTCCTTCTTCCATTCCTACGCGAATCATAGGCAACATTTTTTCAATGTTCATATGAGAAAAGGCAATGATATTTCCTTTGGATAAGCGAGAGAGTACCTCTGATGGGAATGCACTAAGACCATCCTTACTCATATCTGACGCGGCATCGCCTGAACGAGCCAAATCATTCTTCACAATATCCATCAAGGTTGCTTCAGACAATGCCGAAAAGTTTTCTCCATAATGAGCCTCAAAATAATCTCGCCCTGCATTCGTCGTAAAAACACAAATAGTGCGGCTAAAATCAACCTTCTCCTCGGTATATAAATCATCCAAATAACCGCCTTCTAAAACCGAAAGAAACAATCGGACGGTATTAGCATGCGCCTTTTCAATCTCATCAAAAACAATTACTGATCTCGGATTCTCGCTAACAAACTTTGTCAGTAATCCCTCACTAGAATTTTTCCAGGCTTTCTCAAATCCCACTAATCCATGATAATCCGAGTCATGCGCATATTCATTCATTGAAAAAATCTTCGATGGCATCTCCAGTTTCTTTGCAACTTGTTTTGCCAAAAAAGTCTTTCCAACGCCAGGAGGGCCAACTAGAAGAAATGTAGCCAAAGGCATATCACTTGTTGGATTTACAGTAGCCTTATACAGCCCCTTGACCACAGATGCCACTGCCGCATCCTGACCCACAACCGTTCGACATAATTCTTGCTCCATCCTTTTGAAAAACGAAGCAGACTCCCCTATTGTCCTCCTTTTTATTAGTATGTTCTCTTTTTCTTTTCGTTCTCTTTCTTTTCGCTCTCTTTCTTTCTCTTCCTCTTCCTCTTCCTCTTTCCTCTTCCACCACCAATTCAATGTATTGGACAAAAAGCTTTTAAATATAACAGCAGTAGTTTGTTCTGTCGGACGGTAATCAGGCGTAATTACCCCACCCTTTTTTAATAACTGCACCGTTATTTCAATACAATTCTCGAAATAATCATCCATGAACTCCGATCGTCGAATAACATGTTCGCTCCACCAGGAATCCATCCATTGCGCCATTTTTTCCGGCGAGCAGCCATTCCACGCAGTGTCATTATACGTGTTCAACATGTTCAAATCCTTAAACGGAATTGAACTATACACTATTTCATTCTCATCCTCCGGATACCACGTAAACGAACACGGACAGTCCCATACATGCAACTCTCTCATGAGTTTAAAGCCGCTCTTTACAATACATACCGGCGATAATACATCACCAATCGTAAGTATTGGAGTGCCTTCATACGGCGATGATATTCCCTCCAAGTTAAAAAGGATTTCCATGGCACTACGCAAACCATCACAAGCCGGCTTACATTCCAAATAATCCAGAGAATCCCGTAGCCAAGCTTCCACAGGAAGTCGATAACGATGCATCATGCCATCCATTACCTGCTCCAAGTACTGGCATTCAGCACTCATAAACAGTTTTCCAAGCACTTCCTTTTCCTCATCAAGGAGTGTCTGGAATAGTGGTTCTTTGTTTGCCTCGTTTGTTTGTGCCTGCCGCGTTGGTATATCTTCACACAAGAATTCTTTTGCCAGTATTATCGGGGTACCATTGGACGCAAAAGATTTAAATGCCGCGCCCTTCACATAAACCATTGATTGCATGACTTTCCCATCGAAAGTCACATGAGAAATGTTTTTCTCTACAATCATCACAGGTATATACCCAGCATTATCCTGTAAAATACACATTCTAAGTGATAACGCCGTCGAATCTGATATAGTATTATTTCTTCCTATTACTGGAATATGAGAACGATTATTCTCAGTGAACAACGGATGAGTACATAGTTTCGGACTCTTCCACACTAGAATTCCATATGCTACGGCATCTTTCGGTTCTTTCAAAATATGATTCTTCGGATCTAAAGCCCGTAACATGTAGTTCAATGACCTCGGAGGTTCTATTGTTAATCTACCTCTAAAATTAACATTTTTATAACACCAATTACGATATGGATTACAATGAGCAAGTATATCTCTTAGCTCTATTTCGTCATATTTATTCATTAAATTTTCCCACCCTAGAATTCTTTCAATGAGCAATTAGCTCATAGGTTAATTTTGTCATCCACCCCCGATTTTGTCAAATAAAAAAGGCGTCTAGGCACGTGCCCTAGATGCCTTCATGGTTCGCGCCCCGCGCGATTAATTGTTCCTTTTGTTTGCGAGAAAGTTGCTTGATGGCATACTCCCGACTCATCGCCTCTTCCTTGGTGTCAAACTCCTCGTGGTAGACTAGTTCCACGGGCGTTCTAGTGCGAGTGTACTTGGCGCCCTTCTTCTCGTTGTGGGTCTTCACACGATTCTCGAGGTCTGTGGTATAACCTGTATAATATGTATCGTCTGCACAGTGGACGATGTATGTGTAGTGTTTCTTAGCATTTTCCATAAGATGATTATAATACAAAAGCTTCAGTCAATCGACTGAAGCTTTCTTCGAAGCTGCCCCACAAGGATTCGAACCTTGGTAATGACGGAGTCAGAGTCCGTTGCCTTACCGCTTGGCGATGGGGCATTATGAAGTTCTGTTGCAGCTAACTGACCGCCACAACAGAACTTATTATACATAGCACCATATAATAATGCAAGTACTTTTTTAAAACTTTTTAGAAAAATTTTAGCGACTCAAAAACCTACTGTGGACGGGCTGTTCCACACTTCACACAGAAGTTGCCATTGCATGGTGTACCGCAGTTCGGGCAGAACCACTGACCTGCTGCAGCGCCTACGTTAGCAGCACCCTGTGGAACAGCTGTCTGCTTCTGAGCCTGGCTCATTGCGAACAAATCACCCGTATTCACGCCGCCTGCCTGCTGAGCCATACCCATACCCATGAAACCGGTCATAGCACCGGCAGAGTTGCTGGCAGCAGCACGCATAGCATCCGCCTGAGCACCTGCCAACTGAGCAGCAGCCATACCCGGATCGCGAAGAACAGCACTCTTCTGCATCTCTGCAATCATCTTGGCATCATCATCCGGAAGTGTCACACTGTTGATAGCAACAGAAACAACGGTAATACCGCGAAGCTCTGCCCATTTCTTGGTCAGTGCCTCATTCATTGCATCACAAAGTTCGGTGGTATGTCCCGGCAAAGCACTTGGACGAAGCTCCATATCAGACATCTTCGCAAAGGAAGGCTGAAGGGCACTTACAAACTCAGCCTTTAACTGATCATCAATCTCGCGCTTGGTATAAACCTCAGTTACATTACCGCAAACGTTGGTGTAGAACAAAATCGGATCGGTAATGCGATAGGAATACTGACCGTTACAACGAACGGAGGTATCAATATCCAAACCAATGTTGTGATCAACAACACGGAATGGGATTGGATTGGCCGTACCAAACTTGTTGTCGATGATTTCCTTGGTGTTGAAGTAATATACTCGCTGATCCTTGCCGGTATCGCCGCCCATAGCAAAACGCTTAGCCATGGTCTCAAAGGTAGCAGCCAGGCCATCACCCAGGCTACCGGTAAAGATAGAAGGTTCAGAAGATGTATCAAAGGTAAACTCACCAGGCTCTGCACAAACTTCTACAATCTTGCCCTGCTCAACAATGATCATACACTGACCATCTGCTACAGCAATACCGGAGCCATTGGTAATGATGTTGTCATTACCATGATTGCCGCCCTTGGTCTTCTTGTGTCCACGGACAACCAAGACATCATCCGGCATAGCGTCACAGTAGAAGAACTCCTTCCACTGGTCTGCAAGTGTACCACCTGCTGCGTTTAAAGCTGCTTTAATAAGTCCCATACTTATTCCTCCCTTTTAGTTCAGCTGCTCCTCAATGGCAGCTAAAAGTTCATCATATGATTCAAAAGCCGGAAGCTGCGGGTACTCTGCCTTGATGGCATCGGTACTGCGGAATAAAAATCCGGCCTTAGAAGCCAAAATCATTCCTAAATCATTAAAGCTGTCACCACTGGCAATGGTCTCATATCCAATGGACTGTAATGCCTTAACTGTGGTCAACTTGGACTGTTCACAGCGCATACGAAAACCGGTAATCTCACCGTTCTCTGCCACCTCAAGGGTATTGCAGAAAATCGTCGGCCAGCCCAACTTCTCCATAAGAGGTGTTGCGAACTGTGAAAAAGTATCACTAATAATGATTACCTGGGTCATGGCACGAAGCTTGTCCAAAAACTCTCTTGCCCCCGGCAATGGATCAATGGTAGCAATGGTATCCTGAATCTCCTTCAGTCCTAAGCCATGCTCCTTTAAAATGCCGATGCGCCAGTTCATGAGCTTGTCGTAATCCGGCTCATCTCTGGTGGTACGCTTCAGCTCCGGAATTCCGCTAGCTTCCGCGAAGGCAATCCAAATCTCAGGTACTAATACGCCCTCTAAGTCTAAGCAAACGATGTTCATAATCTTTTCCTTTCTTTCCTTTACAAAAAGCATCAAGGAGATTATATCACATCAGGCGTAGTGTTAATCAGAAAAAACCTCAACCCAGTAATATTGGTAAGTAGTTGTCGGATCATAATAGCAAGCGATGCCCACCTTCTTATAATCCTTGCGTAAAATGTTGTCCTTGTGGGTCTGAGAATTCATCCACTCAGTCATAACTGCGTCCGCAGAAGTCTGGCCACAAGCCAGGTTCTCACCGGCAACTCCATAGGATAAATGTTGGTCATCCAACGCTGAGCTAAACTCTCGTCCATCCGGTCGCTTGTGCTCGAAGTTGCTGACAATCTCAAGAGAGCGAACCTTGGCAACAGTAGTCAAATCATTGTTCCATGTCAGTGCCGGCAATCCAGCATCGGCACGCCTCTGGTTGATAATCGGAAGCACTGCCTGTGCCATATTCTCATTGAAGAGAGTTCCCTCCGCCATGTTAAATGTGGTCGTGGTCTGATACTGCACTGTCTTCTGCTGTACCGGCTGGGCAGCCTGCTGTGTTGCCTGCTTGTTATTGTTCGTATTAGCGGAATTATTGGATGCCGTAGTGTTCTGCTCTGCAGATGCCGTCGTCGTATTCGCCTCCGGCTGCTCCGATTCTACCGTAATACTGAAATGATCAATTGCCTCATTGCCACAACGATCCTTCACCGATACATGCATCTCGTAAACATGCTTTGCTTCGTCCTTGAGCTCTAGCTGCGCAGACAAACTTGATGCATCCATCTCACCATCTACATTATCTGTTATAGTCAGGCCTGACAAGTCAACCTGTGGTTCACTACTTGCGTTAGCCTGTACAACGGTACGGTTGGCGATTCCACCAATCTCCGGTGCTGTTTTATCATAAACCACAAGTATCTCGTGGGCGCTGACATTGCCATACGCATCCTCTACAGATACCACTGCACGATAAATGCCCTCGCCCGCTGCCTTATTGGACGGCATAGCTAAAAGCTCATCCTGGGTATTCTTGTTCAAGGAATCGGTATAAGACTGAATCTTATCCGCATCTAAGGTCTCTAAATTGGAAAGCTTGGTAAATCTGGATAACTCCACCGTACAATCGCTATCGTCAGTGTAAGATAGAATTCCTGCTGCCGCCTTGGCATTCAAGGAATTGGTAAAGAGGACGTCCGATGTCCACTCCACTACAGGTGCTGTGGTGTCTTCGCCAACCGGCTCCTGAATCTCCGGGAGTTCTTCTACTTCGTCCGTAATGACCGGCTCATCTTCTACGGCTTCCGGCTCTGAGCCGCAAGCAGTGAGTGTTGCCGCAGATAATCCCATTATCAAAATATAAGCTAGTAATCGTTTCATAGATACCCCTCTCTCGAGTAGAAAAGAAAAATCCCCCATACGGTTCCATTTTAACCGATTTGGGGGAAAATGAACACATTTTATGCACGTCTTGTAATACGTCCAAGTAAGGTGCAAGCAAAGAATGCTACGATATCAACCGCTACAATCGTAGAGCCCACCGGAGTGCTCTGCAAAATCGCAATCAATAGTCCGATTGTTGCACATACAACAGATAGCACCACAGAACAGATGGTTACAGACAAGAAACTCTTGTACATACGCATCGCAGAAAGTGCCGGGAAAATAACCAATGCTGAAATCAGCAAGGATCCTACCAAGTTCATGGCCAGCACGATAATGATGGCAATCAAAATAGCTATCATCAGGTTGTAATAATTCACGTGAGTTCCTACTGCCTGGGCAAAGTTCTCATCGAAGGTAACCGCAAAAATCTTATGATAAAAGATAATAAAGGTCGCTACGATAATGATGGACAATGCGATACACAAGTACACTTCTGACTTCTGCAAGGTCAGAATAGACTGGGAACCAAACAAGGTGGAACACACATCACCGGATAGATTACTGGATACGCTAAAGATATTCATGAGTAAATATCCAATAGCCAAGGCTCCAACAGAAATCATAGCAATGGCCGCATCGCCCTTAATCTTGGCATTTTGTCCGGTGCGAAGTAATAATACCGCACTAATCACCGTGATGGGAAGCACCACCAACATGCTATTGGTGATTCCAAGGACAGATGCAATGGCAATCCCGCCAAAAGCTACATGGGATAATCCATCACCAATGAAGGAGTATCTTTTTAATACAAGGGTGACACCCAAAAGCGCCGCACATACTGAGATTAGTAATCCTACGATAAATGCATATCTAACATAAGGGAATGAAAAATAATACGCTAACTTCTCCAACATATTACGCCTCCTCCCCTGCTTCAAAATTAATAAACTGACGGCCAAGGGCACTATTTACATAGGCATCACGAGTGCCGTAAAACGTACGACCGCCCACGTGAAGGATGTGCTTGGCATACTGCACTGCTGCCTGAATATCGTGAGAAATCATAATCACGGAGATATGATCCTTCTTATTGATATCCTCAACCAACTGGTACAACTCACTTGCTACCTTCGGATCTAATCCCGTCACCGGCTCATCGAGAAGCAGCATCTTCTTGGTTGCGCACAGGGCTCTTGCCAAAAGAACACGCTGCTGCTGTCCACCGGACAACTCACGATAGCAACGATTGCGCAAATCATAGATGTCCATGCGCTCCATATTTTTCTTAGCTAATGCCTTATCTTCAGCGGAATAGAAGAAGCGGTGCTGGCCTCTTCCCTGACAGCCGGAGAGAACGATCTCTCGTACGCTTGCCGGAAAATCTCGCTGAACGACGGTCTGCTGTGGCAGATATCCAATGGTCTTGGCTGTGAGTCCATCATCGAATAAGACTTCGCCACCCATAGGCTTGGTAAGGCCAAGAATGGTCTTCATAAGCGTCGACTTACCGGAACCATTCTCACCTACGATACAGAGGTAATCCCCCTCTGCCACTTCAAAATTCAATTTATCCTGAATGACCTCGCCATCATAGCCTAAGGCCAAATCCTTACACACTAACTGCGCCATCTTATGCCTCCTGAAGCTTCTTCTGGCATTCCTCACATATTCCGTAAAAAACCGTGCGATATGGGTCCAACTTGAATCCATGGTCTGCCATCAGATGTTTTCCAATGGCATTCAACTCGTGGCACTCCATGTGAATCAACACGCCACATTTCTCGCACTTGCAGTGAAAACAACTCTCTGCGCAATGCTTCTCTACACCTACATATTCGAAGCAAGCACTGCTATTCTCGTCCAGAATGTACTTATTCACCACGCCTTCGTCCACCAACTTCTCCAACTGACGATAGACCGTAGCCGTACCCATAGCCTTGCCCTCATCGCGAAAATGCGCGCACACATCTCCGGCAGTAATATGCTTCCCCGGAATTG
>JAILCW010000145.1 GCA_024690265.1 Lachnospiraceae bacterium
TGTTGGATTTACAACAAATTCCAGCCCTTTTGCTTCTGCTTTCTTATTATAAGAATCCCTAATCTGCTCTAGCATGGACTGCAGGGGCGTAAGTTCCGGAGCTAGGGTTAGAATTCCATTCTCCAAGCGGGATAACTTCACCAAGCTTGCAATTAAGAACCGTAGCTTCTCTGCCTGGGTACGGATGGCATCGACGTTGGCCTGCTGCTCCACCGGTAGATTCGCATCCGATAGCAACTCACTATAGAGCACAAGATTCGCAATGGGCGTCTTGGTCTGATGGGATATATCGGAGATTAAGGTCTTCATTCTACTATGTTCTTCCGATACATTCCGAGCAGAGATGGCGGAAGAATCTAAAAACTGCTCCAACTTGGATTCCAATCTGGATAACTGAGATTCATCGTAGTCATCTGCCTGGAAATCCCCACGAATGCCGGATTCCAACATGTCATCTAAGTGCTGTAATAAGGTCTTGGTACGATGATGCTGAATCATCATCAGTACGATTACGATAAGAAGGGCTGCGACTGCAATGCCCGCGATGACACTACTCATGGGCACGCTCCCAGCGGTATCCCAAACCGTATACCGTCTTGACACAATCCGATGCGTCCAACTTGTCACGAATACGCTTTACCGCAACAGATAAGGCATTTTCATCTACATATTCTGCTCCATCCGTCCAGATGGCATCAATGAGCTGGTCACGTTTTACCACACGACCTGCATTCTCTACCAGCGTGCGAAGGAGCTTCTGTTCCGTCTTGGATAGTTCTACCACTTGACCCGCATGGGCAAACTGCATGGCATGGAAGTCAAAGCGATAGGTGTCATCCTCATAGACATCCTTACTTGGCTCCGGCGTAATTTTACGAAGCTGGGTGTTTACCCTGGCACGAAGTACCGAGAGTTAAAAAGGCTTGGTAATATAATCATCTGCCCCACGCTCTAGCCCCTCAACTATGTCCGCATCGGTATCGTTGGCACTGACCAAGATCACCGGAAGGGATGCATTCTCTGCCTTAATCTCCTTCAAGAAATCCAATCCACTTCCATCCGGTAGATTAATATCCAATAACACCAAAGATACGCTTCCAAGGGCAAGCTGATTTCTTGCATCAGCAATATTCTCGCAGGAGACCGTCTGGCGATTCTCACTGGAGAGCGCCTTGCACAGTCCCTGATTCAATGTTGTGTCGTCTTCTACGATTAGTAACTGTTGCATAGTGTCCTCTCTTAAAACAAGGTTGGGAAGGAACAAACAAGAACACCTATCACTGCGATGAGAATTCCCGGAATTCCAAAAGATAATAAGAATGCTTTGGAAAAGAACTGCGCATCCTTTTTATTATAATCATCTGCATCTCCTCGAATCATCATGCTGATGGCCCATCCTAAGTATGCGAAAAAGAGACCACCAATAATCAGTGCCACTCCTACTACGCTAAATTGTAAAAACGGATGGATTGCATTCACAAAAAATAGCACCACTGCACCAACGGCGATCACCCATACCGGTGTCATAAGATGCACATTACGTAAGGTGCTTTTCGCTTCCTCGCTCTGCTTCTCATTGGCACGAAGGATGTCGTCCTTCAAGAATCTTCGACTATTCCCTGCGAAATTTAATAAGAAAAATCCCCAGACTCCTGCTACAATCAGGGCTACAATTAAGAAAAAGTATAATTCAGACATGGTATTCCCCTCCTGAGATTGATAATAGTAAATATTAAACATCACGTCCATAGCTATTTTCTATACCATTTTATAGAGTGGTTTAATCTCTAGGCTCGCTGCCATCGTCATCTCCGCCGAGCCGGCAGGCGAGAATCGAATCCGCAGGCGGATTCTCGCTTACTAAAAACACTATTTGCGACCTTAACGCTTATTTTTAATCTGTAAGGTCACATATTTGAATATTCAAAAGCGCTGGATACGAGTTAGTCGTAACCTTCTATCCTATTTTTAAGGTGTAAAGTCACAATGGGATTTATTCAAGTGCTTTAAATGCTCTTAATCTGTAACTTTAAGGTCCACTTTTAGGGTATAAAGTAACAAATCATGTTGTTTCGGCGCGTCGGGGAGGAGTTAGGAAGTTATATAAAAACCCAATCTCAGTATATTTGCTATATTTCAAAGATTCTACTGAAGAATGATTGTGCTCACGAGTGCTCGAACGCATCAGAAATCAGTACTTCTTCCCGAGCTTTGCATATATACTGAAATAGCGATACATCGTAAGTACAGGATGAGGAACATTCTTCAGTACATTAGAGAAATTCTGGAAGATATACTGAAAAAAGCATATTCGCACCCGCAGGCGGGTTCTTCGTTCCCGCCTATACGCACATAAAATAAAAAGGACCACATCTTACGATGTGATCCTTTTCATTTTAGAGCGATAGACGGGGCTCGAACCCGCGGTCTCGACCTTGGCAAGGTCGCGCGTTACCAACTACGCCACTATCGCATCTGTTGCCTCAGCAACAATAGAGATAATACCTTATACGACCGCTGCTGTCAACAACTTTTTACCATCTTTTATCGATTTTTTCCAAAGGGTGCCACACGCTGCACAATCATGCCGGCAACAATGCCAATGATGATTCCGGAAATCACGCCCATCACCACCAAAAACGGCAGATAATAGGTCAAACGACTGGTCTCCATCACAACCATGGCCACCAGAATCTGGCCCACATTGTGGAACACACCACCAAGCACGCTAACACCAACGGCAGAGAATAACTTGGTACGCTTGCCGATCATCATGGCAACAAAGGACAATAATGCCCCTGCAAGGGAGTACATCATCATGGCCATGTTACCAAAGGTAAATCCCACCAAAACCACACGCACGATGGATAGGATCAGCGCATCCGTTGGTCCAATAACATAGAGCGCCACCATCACAGAGAGATTGGCTAATCCAATCTTGGCTCCCGGAATTCCAATATGAATCGGTAGCAGCATCTCCACATAGGATAAAACAAATGCCAGGGCTACCATAAGTCCTAAAAAAGCAATTCTTCTCGTCTTCATATCGTCTCCAAACATCAATGGGTTGCAGCATCCACATCGTCTGCTTCGCCGCCTACAATCTCCACAATCACCTTGTGAGGCAGGCAGACAATGGTATCACCCGCATAATGGATATGGAAATGATGCACGCATATCTGGTCTCTGCAGCTGGCCTCCGACATGGAAGCTTCACCGTCTGCAATGGTCAGTACGTTATATTCTCCGTCTGCTAAATCAATACGTACCGTTACATCCTGATTCAGCGGATACCGACCATACTCCTCCCCGTCCACCGTCACTACAGCAAGACCACCCTCGGTGGACGTCTTGTGATTATGGATTACGGTTCCAATGACGAATCCAAAGGTAATCAACAATATAGCAATGATAAGAATGACATCGTTTCTTTTCATAAGTTATTTCACAGTACTTTCTTGAAAATGTTCCGAATACACCTTGGTTCCATCATGATATACCCACATAGCTTCTACATCATCCTGGCTCGCCACAAATGCCTGACCCTCTTCTAAGGTCATGTTATAGAGTGCCGTAGACAACGCATCTGCCTTGCCGGAGTCCTTGGTAATGATGGACACTGCAGCAAAAGTATCCGCAGGAAACAGGGTGTCCGGGTTGATGATGTGGCAATATACCTTGCCATCCACTACATAATAGCGCTGATAATCTCCGGAAGATACCACACACTGCCCATCCTCCAGGTCTACCTTCTCAATGTATTCTTCTTCGCTGTCCAAATCCGGATTCTGAATAGCCACACGGAAGCTGCTTCCGTCATAACGGATTCCAATCCCGGAAATATTGCCGCCAAGGCTCAAAAGCACATGATCCATGCCCTTGGCTCTACACTCATCCATAACACGCTGGCAGGCATAGCCCTTGGCAATACTTCCTACATCCAAAGACATCTTAGGATCTGCCAGATATACCGTATGGGCATCCGCATCAATGACCACATCCTCGATATTGGTATGCTCTGCAGCGGCCTGCAATTCCGATAACTCCGGCAACTTGGCACGCTCCGGGTTCTCACATCCATCCTCCCGGTATTCATGCCAGATGGATAACACGGAACCCATGGCAACATTCACCCGACCACCGGTAAGTTCATACATTTCCTTACTATATTGAAGGAGTTCAATAATGGCAGCATCCACTTTCACCGGTGATTGTCCGGCATGTTCGTTGATGGTCTTGATATTATTCACGCCTTCATAATTGTTGTAAATATCGTAGAGATTATTGTAATACACCAGACGTTCCTTGATGGCGTCTGCCTGTTTGGTAAACTCCGCTTCATTGGTTGCATATCCAACAATATCCGTCTTGGTATCAAAGATATCCAAAAAGGAAGCCGTATAGTGCTTCATCTCCTCAGATGATGCGGCAGAATTGCCAAACAATCCGGATTGTACCGCCAGAATCAAGGCCATGAGTACCACAATAATTCCTACGGATGTGATTTTTGCTTTATTCATACGTCCACCCATAAACAAAAACAGGGAGCGTGCAAGGTTACACGCCCCCTACTATTTAGATTTTAGACAAATTACTGTGCGTTAGCAACAGTTATGGAATAGGCCAGCTATAGGATTTATTTGAGATATGTTCGCGCCATCTGCTTCATTGCGATTGGTGCGATATCTTTTTTGTAGAAAACAACGGACAGCAAATAGGACACTGCACATCCAACGATTGTAAATACCAAGCCTAATACGAAGCAACGCAACATGCTTGCTTCACAGAATGCGAAGATTCTTGGGGTATAGCGGCTCTGTGATATAATCATCGGAGGTAGTACACCTACCACAAAAAGAGTTAATCCGGACCAGAAAAACTTATTGCCTACGGCAAGATAAATGATAGTCACCATAAACAGGATTCCTGCAAACAGCATGTACCGACTCTGAATTGCATAGTTGGATGCATAACTAACTACCAGATTGCCATGAACTGCCAGGTACGCGTGGAATCCGGCAGCCAACAGGTACGCAATGATCACATAAGGAATCGTAAATATATATGGATATAATGTGTGGGTCTTTTTCCGTACGGAAGAGGTCTGAATCATTCCGGACAGGTTCGTTGCGTAGAACGCCTGCAACAAAAATGAGGTCGGAAGAATAAAGTATAATGCTCCTACCGCAGACTGACCTCTCATTAACAAGTCATAGAACAAACCGATTGCCAAAAATACAACCGCCATAACTATCTGAAGCTTCAACTTCGGAGCATATTTCAGTAAGGCGATTGCTGTCTTATATTCTTTTCTCATGTCTACTTGCCCTCCATAAAGCAGCGATTATAATTCTTAATAATGATCTTGTTGGAAATAACTGGAAGAATTAACGATGTTGCAATTCCAACGATTAACCATGGGTATAGGGAAATTAGCTGAAGTTCTGCATGGAATAGTCCAATTCCTACTGCTATCACGACACCCAAAACCATATTCAGCAATCCTGCAACCCCTAGATAACTCATAAAACTAGTAACATGTCGAGCAATCATCAGCGAAAATGTACTTGCTCCATATACTAAAAACACTAAGGTAATATGCATCAGCAAATACTCATGTACAAAATCGCAAGGTACCGTCGCAATAGATATCAGGGCACATCCCACGCTGACTAGAACAATATGTAGGAAGCGAACCACTTCATCCGCTATAATGCTGTGGCGAATGTATTCACGCCCCTTCAGCGTGCATCGAAGCAAGCCAAAATTGTACTCCTTGCTAGGGATTCCATTGAAGGTAAAATAGTCCCCAAAGGTAATAAATACGATTTCATATAGCGCCATATTTAAGATGTCAATTGGCGAAATCAGTTGCAACATAACAAAGTGCAATCCCCATATAAACAGAGGCACTGCTATAAACATCACCAAGCAATATATTCTACACGCAAAGGTGTTATAAGCTTTCCAATAATTCTTCATCGTACTTCTCCTTATCGAATGCCGGCACCCAGTTTCGTATTGGCACGCATAATTCCAACGGACAACTGCATCAGTGTAGGTGTCTCACGAATGAGATCATAGCCAGCCAGCTTGTCGATATTCTCAGCAAGCACCAATCCTTCGAAGCCATACTTACCCTTGCTCATATCAAACAAATGTGGAGCCACTGCAGCTTCATCCTCTGCATCACCCTTCACGTAGATATACTTCTCCTTCAATTCTTCCACGAAACCCTGCTCAACCACTCTTCCGTTCTCCACGAAGATGGCATAGTCGGTCACATTCTCCATATCAGCAATGTTGTGAGTAGAGAAAATAACGGACTTTTCTCCTTCGGAAGAAGCGATGTAGTCATGAATCAGATTACAAAGTTTATCACGCATCAATGGATCCAACGGGGATGCCGGCTCATCCATCAAAAGAAGCTCCGTATCTCTTGCCAATACACCTGCTAACATCAGCTTCGTACGATTACCATCCGAAAGATTGCTTACCTTCTTGTCTCCTTCGAAAGCATCTCCGCTAGTGAGTGCTAAATCACGCAAGATGGCGTCATACTTATCTCCGTCAAAATTCTCAAACAATAGTTTCTGCACTGCCTTCGTCTGATTCAGATTCCATGCCGGCAAGAAGTAGTTGCTAGTTCCGGTATAACCAATCTTATTCTTAACGATTGGATTATTCTCACGATCCTCCTCATTATACTGGTCGAAGTATGTAACCTCACCCTTATGTTCTAAACGAAGACCTGCAATAATCTCCAAAAGAGTTGTTTTGCCTGCACCATTTTCTCCAATCAGTGCGGTAGCAAATCCCTTCGGAAATTCCAAATGATCTACCTTTAATGCAAAGTTCTTATACTGCTTTTCGATATTGTCACATGAAATAACTGCCTGTGTATTCATAGTCTTATCCTTCCTCAAATTCAAGTAATGTCTCTAATGTCGCTGTTACCTCCCCGTCGCTCATTCCGGCGATGCGGGCATACTTAATCGCTTCCATTAATGCGTCTTCCACCTTGCGGCGATGCTGTTCCTGCAACATCTCAGCGTCCTGAGCGTTGACATAGTATCCCTTGCCCTGAACAGCGGTTACGAGGCCCTCCGTCTCCAACTGTTCATAAGCCTTGATGGTGGTGATTACACTTATCTTCAGATCCTTGGCCAATCCACGAATGGACGGAAGGTATTCCCCTTGTTGGTACTTCCCTTCCAGAATCTCTGTCCGGAAGTAGTCCGCAATCTGCTGATAGATTGGAATCCCTGAGCTCTGCGATATTTTCATATCTTCTCCTTCATTGTGTCTATAAACTGTTTATGTGTTATATATACACCTATAACAGATAGGCGTCAATAGTTTTTTGAATGTTCCACGCATGTGTAAAAAAGAACCGGGAGGAAAATCCTCTCGGTCCTATGGTTATACATGTTCTACTTCTTGCAATCCCATCTGAGTTAAGCGATAAACCTGTGTACATACCTCTCGGATGTACTTACGATCATGGGATATGCTAATGACCGCTCCGGGAAATCCTGCAATCATTTCTCGAATCACAGGTCCGGATAACGGTGAGAAGTTACGGGTTGGCTCATCCAGGATGAGGACGTTGGCATCCGACAGTGACATCTTTAGCAACAAAATCTTGGCCTTCTGTCCTCCGGACAGTTCTCGGATGGCGTGATCCATCTCGTCGGCGGTGTACTTCAAAGAGCCTAGATAGGTTCGAATCCTGGTGCGCGCCTCCTTATCCCCTGTTTCATCCAAGAACTCCACCGGTGTTACGTCCATATCCAACAAATCCTCATAATTTTGGGGCATGTACTGAACGCGGATATCCTTTCGCGCTAACATTTCTTCCGCCATCTTGCGAAGAAGCGTTGTTTTTCCAACGCCATTGGTTCCAATAATGCAGATGCGCTGCGGTCCTCGTACATTCAGATGGATGTTGGCGGATAGTACCTTGGCTTCATCCGGGGTGCGCAGTTCCGGCAAGTCATATTCCACCACGGTCTTCCCTGCCGGCATTTTAGAGTCCTCTTTTCCCAATTTGAAAAAGATGGCCTCCTCCTGCTCCGGCATCTCCGTCATCTTGGCATCTTCCTTCTCGAAGCGCTTTCCCATAGATTTTACGGTGTGCATCTTGTCCTTGAGATTCCTTGCGGCCTGCATTTTATCTCCCAAATCCTTGCCTGCGCCACCGATGGTAACCTGGGCGCGGTTGACGCTTTGCATGATACGACGATACTTCTCATCTCGCTGCTTCTTGGCTCGACGGTCACTCTCTGCCATCTGCTCCTGATGAGCGAAGGCATCGGCCCGGCGTGTGATGTACTCTGTATATGTGATCTTAGCCACGGTATATCGACTCTTGGTCTTGCGCTGAATCTGCTCTAGGTGGATCACCATATTGGCGGTCCGCTCAATCAAGGTCTCATCATGGGAGATATAGAGTACAATCCCTCGCCACTCGTTGATGATGCGCTCCAGGAGTTCCAGCGTCTCGATATCAATATCGTTGGATGGCTCATCCAATAACAATGCGGTAGGCTCATCCATTAGTAGGCGCATGAGTTGCACTTTGACTTTCTCTCCACCGGAGAGTGTTCCCATCTTCTGTTCACTGTAGAAAAAGTCGCTAGACAGCGCGAATCGTCTTGCCAGTTCTGCCAACTCCTTAGGCGTCTGATCAAAGAACAGATTCGCCTCTACAAAATAGTCATAGATGCTTTTCTCCCTGTCCTCTGTCGGCAGCTCTTGGGCTAGATACCCCATGCGTTCTCGCCCTAGGATTCGCTCACCGTGGCATTCCGTGTAATCTTCCACCATGTCGGGATTGTATAGCCACTTTAGCAACGTGGACTTGCCATTGCCCTCTTCTCCGATGATGACCGCCTTGTCCCCGTCATTTAACGTCATATTGAAATCTTCTAATATCACACGCAGGTCTTTGCGATGCGTGATAGTTAATCCCTTTATCTGTAACATATACCGTCCTCCTTTTACGCAAAAAATGAGTCCATTCTGCGTACGCAAAATAGACTCATACAAAGAAACCTATATATCGCAAGATAGGCTACGAATGCATGATAATCCAGTTTTAGCGTACACAAATAAGCTGCCTTACGGCAACAACTCATTCATTATCGTGTTCACCAAACTAAATTATCGAATCGTCATTTCCTCACCTATGCACAATGTGCTCTTTCTTCTTGATATGTTGAAGATAACACGAATAATCCCTTGTTGCAAGAAAATCTTCACCCGCAAGCGAGTTATGCTTACTAAAAACACAATTTGTGACCTTAACTCTTATTTTCAATCTGTAAGGTTACATATTTGAGTGTTCAAAAGCGCTGGATACGAGTTAGTCGTAACCTTCTATCCTATTTTTAGGGTGTAAAGTCACAATTGGATTTGTTCAAGTGCTTTAAATGCTCTTAATCTGTAACTTTAAGGTCCACTTTTAGGGTATAAAGTAACAAATCATG
>JAILCW010000146.1 GCA_024690265.1 Lachnospiraceae bacterium
GATTATGGCGCTCATAGTATTCGCCATCACACAAGGATGCATCCTCAGTCAGTTCTTCGCTAAGGGCGAGCCAAATTCGGATTACATTGTTGTGTTGGGTGCGCAGATGCGTGACTGGGGTCCAAGTATTATCTTCAAGCATCGACTAGATGCGGCGGCTGAATACTTAGAGGCCAATCCGGAGACCACGGTGATTGTTACCGGCGGCAAAGGGGCCAATGAGACTATCTCTGAGGGTGAAGGTGGCAAAGAATATTTGATGGAACATGGCATTGCAGAAGAACGTATCCTCATTGAAACCACTTCTGTGAATACCAGCGCGAATATTATCAATGCATTTGCTCTCCTTCCTGACGAAGAAGAAAAGGCTCTCCACATTGGAATCGTCACCAACAACTTCCATGTGTTTCGTGGAACGATGTTAGCGAAGAAGTATACCGAAGCTAATATCAGTGGTGTAGCTGCAAAAACCAATTGGTTGTACTTACCAAATAATATGGTCAGAGAATCCTTCGGAATTCTTAAAGACTTTCTAAAATAAAAAAGGCCCCGGCATCTACACTGTGTTTTCTGTAGCGTGCCTGTCGAGGCGTCGGTACTTGAGATTACGAAGTAATCTCTTAGTATCCGCTACGCTGAGACCGGTAGCGAGAGCGATCACGCGGGAAAATATAGTGTAGATGCCGGGGCCATATTTAATTATTCTTCAGTTACATTCTCAGCCTCAGCTGCCTTGGCAGCTTCCTCTTCCTTCAACTTCTTGGTATAGTTCATGCAAAGAGATGCATTGGATACTAATCCAAGCAAGAAGACAACCACTAAGGTTCTATCATGGAATACTGAAATGCTGGTAAGTAACAGAATCAGCATAGATAATGTCATGCAACGGAAAAACTGTACTTGGTCTTTTAAGGTCATTTTCTTCATAATTTTCCTCCCCGGAGCTTCTAGCTCTCATTAAAATGTTAGTAATTTATATTAAGTGTTAATATTACTCTTCGTCCTCTGGTTCTTCTTCAAGCTTTGCAATCCGCTTCTTATAGGAAACCAATGCCAACTGTAATAATGCAAACGTTGCAATCCATGTTAAGATGAAGCCTGCAGCACCAACCATAACACAAGTCATTGGGTACTGTGGAAAGTCCTTCAACTTAACCAAAAGTGTAATCACACCAACTGCAACTCCTGCAACAAGAGAATACAGCACATTACTCTTCGTCGTTGGCTCTACCGTTCTAGACCAGATGCCTTCTTTCAAGGTGGCATACAATGTATAGATGCACATAATCATGAATACGGTCCACTCACCGGCCATTGCTCTCATATCTGTTTCGTCGATAAAAAACTGAACTACCATCACTGCCAACAATCCAATAAATGCAATCCAGTAACCACGGCTCTCAATCTTCTTCATCGCCATCTCTTGGCGCTCATCCAAATTATTCTTCAGCTTCATCCGTATCTTCCTCCTCCCAGAAAAGATCATTCAATGTAACCCCAAGTGCTCTGCATATCGCATTACACAGCTTAATGGATGGATTAAAATCTCCCGCTTCTATCAAGCCGATGGTCTGTCGCGTTACGCCTACCTGCTTCGCTAAGTCTGTCTGCGAGATATCTAACTCGATTCGGCGGAACTTCATCTTCAGATTCCTCATAGGCTTGTTCCTCCTTACAATGTAAACTATATATTACATGATTACATTTGTCAACTATATTTTACATTAAAATATTATATTTTCTTTTTGCTCGTTTTTTATTGCGGTTGCAAACCTTGTTTATAGCTCTCTCCGCTGTATGATATAGTTTTACAAAATCTTGTTGAGTGTCTACCTTATTTCTTGTATTGTATTAAGGAAGATTACAAAGCATTACGAGGTATACCATGAAACTAATCAAACGATTAATCCCCTATTACAAACCATATATTGGAGTTTTCATTTTGGATTTGATTGCGGCATCTGTGATGTCTGCCATTGATTTGGCCTTCCCACAGTTGTTACGTCTGTTGCGAGGAACACTATTTATGCAGGCTCCGGAGGTTATCTTAAGCAAGTTGGGACTAGTGACCATACTTTTGCTGGTGATGTATCTTGTGCGAAGTGGTTGCAAGTACTACATGAGCTATCAGGGCCATATGATGGGTGCACGAATGGAGTCTACCATGCGTCGTCAGTTGTTCGACCGCTTCCAGTCACTGTCCTTTTCCTATTACAATACCCACAACACTGGAGAGATGATGAGCAAGTTGGTTTCCGACCTCTTTGATATTTCGGAGTTGGCGCACCACGGTCCGGAGAATATTTTTATCTCCGTGGTTAGTATCATAGGATCTCTGATTTTCTTGTTAACCATCAATGTTCCGATGACGTTGTGCTTGGTGGTTGTTGTGATTATGATGGCTGTTTTTTCTCTGCTTCAGAATGGGAAAATGCGTGCCACCTTCGCTGATAACCGCAAGAAGATTGCCGGTATCAATTCTTCTCTGCAGGATACCCTTGGCGGTATTCGTGTGGTAAAGTCCTTCACCGGTGAAGAGATTGAGCAAGAGAAATTCGATAAAAGCAACTTGGCGTTCCTTGAATCTAAGAAGGCCAACTATGTTCAGATGGCACTATTCTTTTCCGGAACACGTTTCTTCCAAGGCTTGATGTATGTGGCAGTTCTCGTTGCCGGTGGATACTTCATTGCCAAGGGACAGCTCTCCGGCGAAGAGTTAGCTATCTATGCGTTATACATTAACATCTTCATCAATCCGGTAAATGTATTGGTGGAATTTACCGAGCAGCTGCAGAAGGGCTTGGCCGGATTCGAGCGATTCATCGATGTCATTGATACGATACCGGAAATTGTGGATGCAGAGGACGCCACAGAACTTACCAATGTAAAGGGTGTCATTGATTATAAGGATGTATCCTTCGCTTACGAGGACGACGAAGAAGCAGTATTAGAGCACATTGACTTCCATGTAGATGCCGGCAAATCCATTGCCATCGTTGGCCCATCCGGTGGCGGTAAGACCACCTTGTGTGCATTGCTTCCAAGATTCTACGATGTTACCGGTGGTCAGGTATGCATCGATGGTATCGATGTTCGAACCGTTACACAGAAGTCCCTGCGTTCCTTCATCGGACTGGTTCAGCAGGACGTATATCTGTTCAATGGAACCATCCGCGAGAACATTGCATATGGTAAGCAGGACGCAACCATGGAAGAGATTATGGAAGCTGCTAAGAATGCAGACCTACTCGACTTCATCAATGGTTTGCCAAATGGATTCGAAACAGAAGTTGGCGAACGAGGCACCCGCCTCTCCGGTGGACAGAAGCAGCGTATTGCTATCGCACGTGTCTTCCTGAAGAACCCACCAATCCTGATTCTGGATGAAGCAACCAGTGCACTGGACAATGAAAGTGAACGTTACATCCAGGAAAGCTTGGATAAGCTTTCTGTTGGAAGAACAACAATTACTATTGCACATCGATTGTCTACCATTCTTGGCGCCGATGAAATCATCGTATTGGATGGTGATGGAATCAAAGAGCGTGGTACCCATAAGGAGTTACTGAAAGCCAATGGTATCTACGCCAAGTATTATCAGATGCAGTTTGATGTGGTGTAAACTAAAACGAGCCGGCCATCATGAGGCCGGCTCTAATTATTATTTGACACGTTCCGTATAGAATGGCTGATTATAAATATCCGTAAACTTATAGAGTGCGATGTAACTATCCCCAACGTAGGTGTTGCTGATTTCCATCTTCGGTGTTACAACCATCTGCTCCCCAAGGAAATAGGAATCCTTGTACTGACCGTTGTAGGCGTAGTAGTCACAGGTAAAGTCCAGCGTATCGCCTTCCTGAAGTTCAATGAGTCCTCGAGCTTCCGTCTCTGTCTCTCCATCCTTGTAATAACGCTGCGCACCGGCGATGTAACCATATGGTGTCTCGTTATCAAATACCAGAATCAAACGAACCGGAGTATCTCCATTCAATACCGCAGGCACATAGCCGGTAATGGTGTAACTGTCACCATCATCCAATGTATCCAGATGATAGTATGCCACCGGCTGTCCATTGATGGAAATCCAGGTACCATCTACATCCGCAATAAGGTTGCCCTGCTCATCAACGGAATACAAATTGTCCTCTCCCAAATCCACATATCCGGATCCATCGTCATAGTACATACACAAATCAACCTTGTGTACCAGCTTCCATTGGTCTTCTGTCAGGTTCACCGCATTCTTGCCATCCACCTTTTGCCAGGTCAAAGCACTTGGATCAAACATGCCCTCCGCTGGAGTAGCGCGATCCGTCAGCATCTCCCCAAGCAGGAACATCACCGGAGAATTGTAAGAACCGGCGGTCTGTTGCTGACCGGCCCCCTCTGCCTTGGC
The DNA here is from genome assembly GCA_024690265.1 of Lachnospiraceae bacterium. Lineage (GTDB taxonomy): Bacteria > Bacillota > Clostridia > Lachnospirales > Lachnospiraceae > XBD2001. The sequence continues at coordinate 4,400 of JAILCW010000146.1, forward strand.
AAAAGCACGGATGCAGTCCGAATACGCATCATCCAATCCAATAGAGCTGTAGGTTCCCGTTGCCTGCTCCACCTTGGAAGTCTTGTTATACGGGAAATAAATTGAAATACCATAAGCATTGGTCATGGAGGAAGACGTCTGATTGTACTTCACTGCACCAAGTAGTGCTTTGGCAAGGGCTTCGCCCTCTCGGGTATTCAATCCCTTGGCAAAATCCACCAGGTCAATCTGGTCGATACGTGACGACGTAGCAAACTCACGACTATGTGCACGAGCATCGGATACCACCTGATACTGATTCTGTTCAATCAAGGAACGTGTGCTGGATGCAAATGCCTTGAAATCCTCCGGAATGATAGCTTCTAATTCTGCCAAATCCACCACGGAAAGGGTGGTCTTCTGACCACGGCAGCTGCGCTCACACTCGCTTACAAAGTCGTCAACAATATTCTGTCCAATCTCGATGGTAGGCATGGAGGTGTTAGTCGCTAACTTGGTCAACCAATTGGTGTAGTACCAACCGATGCCCGGCTCTGTCTCTTCCGATGCAATCATATAGTCAGCATACTTTGCAGCCAATAGGTCTGTCTCAACGGTTGCCATCAGGCAGGCATCAAATCCGACAAAATCAAACTGAACCCCGCCCTCTTGCAACGCACGGTCAATGCCATTCAGTGTCATGGAACCGGAGCGAGGATTCTTCTCATCATATCCGTATCCGGACAGCGATCCTCCGCCGTGATCCCAGAAAATCAGCATGTTACGATTGGCCGGGAAGTTCTTATCACAATAACGGATGAAAGCAGAAAGATTCGACGGATCTGTCATGGAAGAAGTACCGCGATTCGCCTCTAATAACTGCAGGCCACCGTTTTTCACCTGATAAATCTGATTCACGTCACTGGAAACAATGTTGTTTTTCCAACCGGTACATCCACCGGTGAACACAATGAGATTCACCTTGTCAGACAGCGTAGCCTTGGCCATCTCCATCAAATCATTGGTGGCCATACCGCTGCGGGATTCCAAATCCGTTCCGCACATGTACACCATGATGGTAACCTGATCCTTGCCGTCACCCTTGATGGTGGTATAGCGATCCCTAGCCTCAGCAGCAACGGTTGTATCCAGCTTGCCGGTATTACGATCTGGTCCCCAAGCAGAAGATGCTCCGGTAACGCCACCACCGCCCAATAAGGAGCTAAGAAGTGCACCGGTAATCTGACTCGCCGGAGAAGAAGGTGTTGTTGATGTGCTTGCTGCACCACTACCTCCGCCAAAGAGCATGGAGCCAAGTCCACCGCCTCCACCAAATAACAACACCAAAACAAGAATCACTAACTTGAGCTTGGCACTGCCACCAGTACCGCGTGTGCCACCGGAATTCGATCCGCCAGAACCTGAGCCACCGCCATGGAAACTACCGCTTCCTACCGGGCCGGTTCCCAATCCGGCTCCCCTTCTATGTACACCGGATCCACCACCGGTTACGTGCTTCTCTCTACTTCTCGGTTGATCTGCCATACTATAACCTCCCCTATGACATCAAAAACTACCCTAATTGTAGCATTTTGCATCACAAATGAGTAGAGGAAGCGATGTTGCTATGCTATAATCTTCTGCGTGAGGCAACTCACAAGGAAAGAAAAAAGATTCATAGTGACTGATTCTCATTTTTCATGGAGGAAACTGCTGTGATTTCTACCGTTATATTTATTTTTGAGATTATTGGAACCATCGCATTTTCCATATCCGGAGCGATTGTTGCCATTGAGAAAAAGATGGACATCCTAGGTGTTATGATTCTAGGACTGACCACCGGTGTAGGTGGCGGAGTGCTGCGTGATATTGTCATCGGCAATACTCCGGCGCAGGCCTTTGTGAATCCGGTATATTCCGTTCTCTCCATCATCGTGGCATTTATCATTTTCCTGCCACCGGTTCGGGAGAAGGTTATGGAGAACAATAAGTATTTCCAGAATTTCCTGCTACTGATGGATTCTATTGGGCTTGGGATTTTTACCGTTGTTGGAATTGCAACAGCTTACGCAGCTGTTCCGGACCACGGATTGTTCCTGCTAGTATTTGTCGGAACCGTCACCGGTGTAGGCGGCGGTGCCATGCGTGATATTATGGCAGGCAATACACCCTATATTTTTGTAAAGCATTTTTATGCTTGTGCTTCTATTATTGGAGCCTTGGTTTGCTCCTTCATGTGGGATTCCGTAGGCATGGTTCCTGGCATGTTTACCGGGGCAGGTGTTGTGGTAGTTCTTCGTATTCTGGCAGCGACCTTCCGCTGGGAATTGCCGAGAGCAGAATAATTATGAACATAAGAAAACGCCAACGGGCTTGGTACCCGCTGGCGTTATTTTTATCTCATTATCCAATAGAACTATACATATTGGAGACCAAATCGCTTGGCGAATAAGCACCGGAGGAATTGTAACCGGTGGATGTTCCGCTCTGGGAGCTTGCGTAGAAGTTCACCAGGGAAGCGTTGGTCTGGATAGACTTGGCATAATTGGTCAGTACATACTTGGCAATACCACTGTCGGAGTCGCCGAACTTAGCCTCATCCATACTTAACTTGCCATCATAAGAAACACTAATACCGATGGTGCTAAGCTCTGTTGCATTAGCATTGGTCTTGGAAAGCAAGGTGCTCAAGTTGGATGCAACACCGGAATTAATACTATTCTTAGCTGCTGTAATAGTATCGTTGTAATTCTTAATAAAATCCTTCACGGTAGATGTAATTACATCGCCACTCTTATCGAACAAGTCCTCTGCAAGCACTGCATCAATGCTGGACTTTAAGTCCTTGGCAGAAGTCTTGGTCTCGTTGGCAACAGCACCCGCATCATTATTCGCAGTGGATGCACTGCCTGTGGTGTAGTAAGAAGCTCGATTGATACGGGAAGTTAGCTTGGAACCAAATCCAAGGGCGTCTGTGGTATCAAAGAGATTCTTTACCTTGGTCATATCCACGGTATCTAACTTCTTGGTATCGATACTCAGGCTTCCATCCTTGTTCAGGTTGATGCCGATTTCTTTTAACTCGTTAGCATGCTCTTCTACCACTTCCTTGGCATTCGCTAAGTTGGAAGAAATCGCATGATTGGTAGTCTTCTTAGAGTTCTCAATAGCACTGTTATAGGCTGTCACAAAATTCTTGAGACTGGCCTTAATCTCGCTAGTATCCTCATAAGACTTCTCCTTGGACAAGGTTGCAAGGGAACTCTTCAGATTGCTCACAGAGGAATCCAAAAGGGCATTGGTCTTGGTTTGCTCAGCGCTCACCTTCGGATTGCGCTTCTCTTCTAATAACTTGTCAATTACGTTGGATGTCTTGGCAGTGGATGTTCCGGATAAAGCTTCCGCACTGCTATAATAAGACTTCAGCAACTTCTTGTAGCTACCACTGCGAATGGTGTTGTAATCGGATAGCATTCCGCTTAGACCACTCTGGCTACCAAAGAGGGTGCTTACATTGATGTTATTCAAATTTGCCATAGTATCACTCCTTTGAAATACAAGTCAGCATCCGTGCTGATTGTTACTAGACAATACTCCTACATATATTATAAATGGTGTTGATGTAAATTGCAAGATAATTTGAGCAGTTGTCTATAAATTGCGTGTACCCTTCCCCTGTGATAGAATGACCATGTTTTGTATTAGAAAGTTGAGGTTTTATTATGATTACAGAAGAAGATATCAAGCGCATCAACGCGCTCTATCATAAGTCTCAGGCTGAGGGATTATCCGACGCCGAAAAAGAAGAGCAGGCAGCCCTTCGCAAGGCTTACATCGAAGCAATGCGTGGCAACTTGCGTGCCAACTTGGATAGCATCGTTGTCCAGCGACCGGACGGAACTAGAGAGAAGTTGCAGAAGAAGAGTAAGTAGAAAACGAAAAGAAGCACCTAGGTGCTTCTTTTTTATTTAAATCAATTCCCCACTAAAATGCTGAATCTCATGCTGGATAATCTGTGCAGTAAATCCAGTGTACTTGCCACTCTGTGGTTGGAAATCTTGGTCGAGATACTCTACTTCAATCTCTTTATAACGAGTGCAAGGTCTCAAACCATCCAGTGATAAGCATCCTTCCTCCGTCTCATACTTTCCGCGCTTCTTGGTAATCACCGGATTAATCATGGGAACGTTAAACGGTCCAACGGCTACTACAATAATCTGCTTTTTCACACCGATCATGTTGGCAGCCATTCCTACACAGCGCTCACGATTGGCATTCAAAGTATCTATCAAATCCTGTACCACCTGCTTGTCTGCTTCCGTTGCCGGTTCCGACTTCTGCTGCAGGAACATCGGGTCTCGAACGATTTGTTTTACCATGTATATCCTCCTAATACTTCGTCAATAATTGCACCACCAATACAAACCAAAGCAGTCCAAATGCTGATACAAAAGCTCCGAAGATAAACCAACGAATGTGATGAATGAAGGCGGTATTTCCTTTTTTACCAATATAAATCTTATAAGTCTCGCCCTCAGTGAACCGATGTGCAGATGCAATATACTCGATGGTGTAGTCCGCCCTCTTTTCTGGCACATAGAAGTCCATCTCATCATGAGCTCGTCCTCGGTAACCATGTACCGTTCGAATTTTCTTCAGCCTACCTTCTACCGGAATATAGTGCGTGAATACGTCTTTTAACGTGCTAAGGCCAGACATCAGACTCACGCCGCCCAATAATATGCAGATCAAAGATTCTACCAAGACACCTTTCTTGGTCAGCATACCAACAGCTATCGCCCCAAAGAAGGCCCCAATTGCAATATATAAGATTTTCTCACTGGTCTTGAAGCCGCACTTGAAAGGGTACACGAAGAATATAACAGCCACCGCCCCAAAAATCAGCATAACCAGGTAGTAAACAATGTTTTCCATTTAACACTCCCCATAAAAACAAGGATAAACCGCGCCTACAGTGGCAGCCAGTCTAAGACTTTCTTAATTTGGCTATCCCAGAAGTCCCAGTCGTGACCGTAATCTTCTTCGTCCCAAGTGACATCCATGCCCTTCTCAATGAGCATGTCGCGGAACACGATGTTAGCAGGCATTAAGTCATCCTGTGTGCCGCAAGCCATATAGTACTTCGGAACCGGGCGCTTTTCTGCCAGCATGTTCTCTACAGCAACCCAAGGATTAATATCAGATGCCGCTGCCTCCGCCTTGTTATCAAAGAGACCGTTGTTGGCTTCTTCGGAAGTATCCTCGAAGATGTGCACAGCAGAAGATAGTGCCGCCACATGGCTAAATGTCTCGGAATAGATTGCACTATAGCGCAGCGCTCCAAAGCCACCCATAGAAAGACCCGCTATGAACGTATCCTCTCGCTTGTCCGACAGCGGGAACATGCGGCGAGTAACCTCTACCAACTCTTCCCCGATGAAGGTGCTATAATCATTCCACGGAGTTCTCGCATTGAAATAAAACGAATTGTCCCCTGACGGCATTACAACCGCAAGGTTCTTCTCCTCTGCCCACTTCTGAATGCGAGTCTGGCTCACCCAGTCAGTGTAATTGCCCAACAGACCATGCAATAGATAGAGCGTCTTGTACTTCTGTTCTTTCCCATTAATGTAGCAATCATTATCTGCATCGAATCGATCCACCGGCAGAATCACATTCACCGGAACAAGACGAAACAATGATCTAGACATGTAGTTAACTTGAATAAGTGCCATAACTTTCCCCTCCATTTCATATAAAAACTGTACCCTTACCTCACTCCATGGTCAAGTG
>JAILCW010000167.1 GCA_024690265.1 Lachnospiraceae bacterium
CCATCGATAATGACTCTAATGCCATGGTCATGGTACACCTTTACTAATTCACGGAATTCTTCATTGGTTCCAAAGCATGGGTCGATATGATAATAATCTAGCAAGTCATACTTATGATATTCCCCTGCTGCAAAAATCGGATTAATATAAATCGCATTTACCCCAAGGTTTTCGAGGTATTCCACGTTTTCCGTAATCCCCTTGATTGTTCCACCAAGCTTGCCACGAACTGTATGCCCTTTGAAGTCTGCTTCGTTGGATTTACAACTTATTGTGCAACGTCCGCTAGCAAAACTGTCCGGAAAAATGTTATAGATAATTGCATCCTTTGCCCATGCAGGAGGATTTACAATATCTGCACGATGGTTAAAGGGTAACTGGAAATACTCGGACCGATCATCCACCGGATTTTTGCAAAAGCAATCACCATAATATAACCAGGTTTCCTCACCATCCTCTAAACGAAAATAATAATTCAAACGCTTATATGGCTTCTCTAATGTTGCCTCATAGTAATCGTACAACTCACATTCCGCCACTCTTTCCATCGATTGTTCTGTAAAAACAACCGGAGTCAGTCGGCATGCACGATCACCGTAATATAACGTACATTTATCCACATCTCCATGCTGGGTACGCAAGCGAATCGTCACATGATTCTCATCCACGCCATACGCATATTGAGACATTGGGATGTGCAAAATCGCACTTTTATTCATACTTTTAACCTTTCACTCCACCTGATGTTAAGCCTGTTGTCATGTTTCTCTGTAAAGCAAAAAATACAATTAGAATCGGGATAGATACTACAATGGATGCAGCCGCAAAAATCGGCCAATTACCGGACATTTCTGTTGCCTGCAACGAGTAAAGTCCTGCTGCAAGAGTGTACGTATCTGAACCCGTCATAAAATTTACTGCGAAAATGTACTCATTCCATACATAAATCAGCACCATCATGGCAGTTACCGCAATGGTAGGCTTGGCCAGCGGCATAACAATTCGCCACACAATCTGAGTTGGAGAAGCACCGTCAATCATAGCAGCCTCCTCAATCTCGTATGGAATCGTATCAAAATACCCTTTCATGTTCCAAAGGGCAAATACTGCTTCCGTTCCGGTGTACACAATAATCAGTCCCAGCTTCGTATTGATAAGGCCCATGGGGCTTAACAGCTTATACAAGGCCGTCATGGATAATAGGGACGGAAAGGCATATAACAAGATTAAGGTCCGAAGAATCGGTTTTCTTCCTGGAAATGTCTTACGTGAGAACACATAAGCTGCAGGAATTCCCGTTCCCAAGGATATAAGCAATGTCGATACAGCCAATACAAAGCTGTTTTTCAACCATAGCATAATTGGCTCGTCCACAAATACTGCCTTATAGTTTGCTAAGGTAAATGCCTTCGGTATAAAGGAAAAATCAACACTCAACAAACTGTTATTGGCATTCAATGACACCGATAGTGCATACAAAATTGGCACTAATGTCACAAAACACAGTAATATAAAAAATACATTTACCACCGTAAGGCCAACGATGGATTTTACTTTTCTTTGCATCTGCTAATCCCTCACTTCCTTCGGTTTCATGTTAATAACCACAGAGAATAGAATCAGCATCACGAAAATGATAATTGAAACAGCGGAGCTATATCCGTAATTATTGGTAATAAAGGCATTCTCGTAGGCATAGGTCATGATAGTATGGATATCTGCGCCTGTTTTAGCTCCGACCTGCTGCGTTAATAGGTATACCACGTCGAACTGCTTGAAGGTGGTAAACACAGTAATTACTACGGATGGACCAATGATTGGCTTAATCATTGGAACTGTGATGTAAAAGGTTCTCTCCAGCCAATTTGCTCCATCCAACACTGCGCTTTCGTAAAAGCTTCGATCGATACTCTGCAACGCTCCATCAATGATGGTAATCATAAATGGAAGCGCCAGCCACAGATTCACTAGAGTACAACACCAAAATGCAGACATATCTCCATTCAACCACCGCACCGGTCCGTGTCCTATTTTTGCCATCCACTGATTTAATAATCCAAACTGAGAATTAAACATTCCGGTCTTCCACAATAATATGGAAACGTACCCCGGCATTGCCCACGGAAAAATCAACAATGTTTTATATAAATTTTTCAGTTTCAAACCTTTGATATTCAATAAGCTAGCAAGCACAAAGGCAACCACTAGTTGCAGGACCATACTTACGATGGTCCATACAACCGTCATGCCAAGGGCTTTTAAAAAGCCGTTATCAAATACCAATAATGCATCCGCGTAGTTTTTTAATCCGATGAATGTATAGTTGGTCCAATGATATACGTTCATATTGGTGAGGGAAATGTAGCCCGTATACAGAATTGGAAAAATAACAATCATCAAAATCAAAAGCAGGCTAGGTGCCGCCCACGCGTAGCATCGCAGGATTTGCTGTCGTTTACTTTCTTTCATCATTCAGTCCTTCTACCGCATGCTCTCAATAAGGCTCTCTGCCTGAGCCTGCGCAGATTTAACGCTTTCTGTCACATCTTTGTCGCTCATGTTTACATCGGTCAACAAGTTGCCCAATACCGTCCACATTACATCCATCTCCGGTCGATTGGACATTGGTACAGCATGATCTGCTGTTTGCTTCATCATCATGACTACTTCGTCATTCTTTATTTCATCCAAGTCATAGCAAGATTCGTTTGCCGGGGCGCATCCACTGGCCGCAGCAAGTTTGACTTCTACCTCCGGATCCATCAGAACCCGTAAAACCTTTTCCACGGAATCATGTTTCTTCTCTGCCGCATTGCGAAGCACCTGCACACCTTGTACACCCATGTACGGAGCAATTGGAGTTCCGGTCTCATCGATTGTTGGCATAGCTGCCACACCTACGTCCATACCATTTTCCTTAACCGTTGGAATCATCCACGGTCCTGCAATAGTGGCATGTGCCATTCCGGATGAAAAAAGCGTATTCACCGTTGCATACTCCGTTTCCCCCGGCATTAGTTCTACAAATTTCTTGTGATAATTCAGTGCATCGATCACTTCCGTAGAATCAAGGTTTGCGTTGCCATCCGAATCGAGTATCTGACCACCAAAACCATTAATCCAACCAGCTGCATAATATGGTGTACTATGCTGCTCCACAAACCCATAATGACCACCAGCAGTATTTTCCTGCATATACTGGTACAGTTCTTCCGTTGTGGTTGGGACCTCATCATCTTTCATATACAAGCGGTTATACATGAACAGTAATGTCTCGTAATAGATTGGAAGCTGATAGATTTCACCCTTATAAGTTGCTGCATCGATGGTTTCATCCATGTAAACGTCCAATTCTTCCTGGGGAATAATATCGGTAATGGGAGAAAGGATTCCCATTTCCGCATACACTCCGATTTTGTCATGGGCAAAAATGTACATATCCGGAGCAGAATTCGGGTCATTTCCTACCATCTTCAATGATTCCGTAAGATCAGACTTTTTCTCCAACACCACCTGTACGTCCGGATTTAGTGTATTCAATTGTTCCTGCAATACTTCCGCAACGGCATCTTCTTTGTCATGCCAAATGACGATTGTGCTTGGATCAGATGCAGCAGAAGATGTATTGCCACATCCGCTTAGTGTTAATCCTGTCATTACAGATACTGCCATAAGTAATGAAATGACCCGTTTCTTCATGATGTCCTCCAATTTACGCGCTTTTCTTTTTCTTATTTGCAATTACTGCAGCCGCACCTGCAATTACAGCTACTCCTGCGACGCCGCCAGCGATAGGTGCAGCATTACTCTTTCCGCTCTTTTCTTCTGAACCGGTACCTGTCACATCCGTTGATGCAGACTCTGTTGTTGCCGGTTCCTCATAAAACAATTCATAGTCGTCTGCAGAAGATACTACAACCCATACATCCTTGCCGGTATCAATACTGATATCTGCTGTCTGTACTTCTCCACCATTGCCATTTACAATAATAGCATTCACCCATCCTGGGATTTCCTTTGTCAGCCATTCACCATCAGCCTCTAATGCTTCTCCAGGCCAGGTAGTAAATACGTTGGTTCCGTCCGGTGCACTCCAAGCCCAAAGATTTGGAGCATCCCAGTCTGCAGGAGCCTTTACATGAACAGTAATATTAGGAATAGCTGCCTTTTCAGGATCAACGTAACTCAATTCACAGGTGCCATCCTCAGCAACAGTAACCCACAATTCAGCTGGATCTACAGAAATATCTTCCGTCTGAACACCACCTTCATTCGCATTGATAATAATAGAATTAATCCATGTAGGAGCCTTTGCAGTAAACCAGTCTCCATCTGCTGTCATCGCCTTTCCCGGCCAAGCTTCAAAAGCATTGGTTCCGTCCGGTGCGCTCCAAGCCCACAGTCCTGGATTTTCCCAAGAGCCATCTACCTTTGCATGAATCTTGAATGTTTCCTCATACTCAGGGATCTCACCCTTGGTCTGCTGCTCTGTAGAAGCTTCAAATGTTTCGCCATCGGTTACTGTAATCCATGCATTTCCATCTTCTAATACCAATTCTCCGGTCTGTACTTCCCCAGCATTCGCATTGATGATTACATGATTTGCCCAACTTGGAACATATAAGTAATACCAACCATCATTGTTAGCATCTGCATCCATGGCCTCTCCCGGCCAAGCAGCGTATGCAGAATCACCATCCTCATTCCAGGCCCATACACATGGGTTTGCCCAATCGCTTGGCACCTGTGCATATACCAAACGCATATCCTTTGCATCAGCAGCAAGTACAGTCTTTGGTATCATCAATGCAACTACCATAGCCATCATGAGCATTGACGAAACCAGTTTCCATAGTTTCTTCATAAAAGAACCTCCATAGTTTCTTGATTTTCCCCGTAGAATGTGCGCACAATTTCTTACTTCATTTTGAATTCTAATCGTGTGAAATGGAGGTTACAATAAGGAATTAGGTAAACGGTTTCCTACATAGTGCACAAGGAACGCAATTGTAATAGCATGTTCTTTTATGCATTTCGCATACATTTTATCACTTCAGGAAAATATTTGTGAATAATAGACAAGGAAAGATAAGGAAACTTTCGCACTTTTATTTTCCCTAGAACTGCAGAGCACATTCTCAAGCCCTCCGCCCACAAAAAAAAGGCGCAACCTTGCGGTTACGCCTTTACACTACATAATAATCAAGCTGGCACAGCCCAGGTCATTGGCCAAATCATAAACCTTGCCGCTATCAATGGAGACCACCTTGGGTCGAAGCGGATACATCGGCATGTTGGAAACTACCTTGCAGAGTTCGCCATTGGACAGCTGAACCATAGAATCTACCGGATAGCAGATGACACTACCAAGGAAGCTATTGATACAGTCGATATCCAATTCACCGGTCATGGACATAATCATCTCCACCGCTTCGCGCATAGGAAATGCATCCTTGTACGGGCGCTTGGTAATCAGCGCATCAAAAATATCCGCCACCGCAATCAATCGACCATAAATATGAATCTGTTCCTTGCGAATGCGCAGCGGATAGCCACTACCATTAATCTTCTCATGATGCTGCAAAACTCCGGACAGAATGGCATTGGAAAATCCTCCATGAGCCAGCAAAATCTTGTATCCATCCAGTGGATGAAGCTTCATGCGACGGAACTCTTCCTCCGTCAGCTTGCCCGGCTTGTTAAGAATCTCCGGTGGAATCTTGGATTTGCCCATATCGTGAAGCAATCCGGCCACACCAATTTCACGAATCTCTTCTTTGCTGAGGCCATGCTTCTTCCCAATGATCATGGAAATCATTGCCACATCCACGCTGTGCTTGAAGGTATACTCATCGCTGACCTTCAGTGCATTAATGTCGATTGCCACCGCAGAATTGCCCATAATTGCATTTGTTAGCTCGTCGGAAATCTGATTGGCAGCCACCGTAAAGTTATCCGCATTGGTGTTGTTAAAAAGATACTGGATGCCCTCGTTCACACGTTTCTTGACCTGAGAAGACATCTCCGCCTTTTTCGGATCCTCGGTGCGCTCTCTGGCAATTGTCCTCTTGGCTTCCGACGGAATAACGAGGCGCTTCTCGTCCACAATCTGCCGGGGCTTCACGTCTTCCATCAAGTCATCAATCACATATACACCGGCGATGCCGCGCGTAAAAATGTAATCAATCTGATACTGATCCAGAAAGACCTTTTTCTCAATCATAATACGACCAGTGTCATCCATGATGGACTGGTCAATAATCATCCCCGGTAATAAATCACCGGTGCTAACAAATTCTCTAGTACTCATTCCCCTAAAACAAAAAACAAAGGTGACACCCCAGGTGAAGTGCCACCTTTATAACTCCCACCAATTTATAACGAAATCAAATCACGATACCAGGATAGAGACTGAAGGTATGCTTCATATACATCATCCATGCGAATATCAGCCAACAGCATCCGTCGACTAACTTCCTGGAAGGAAGCGTCTTCATAAGCCTTGATGAATTCATATACCTCAGCCATCTCGCCCTCTCCATTCACCAAAGCATTGGCAATTGGCTTGGAAACGCTGATGGTCTCAACCACTTCCTTCATCGGGCGCTCAAGTACAATATCCAAAACAGAGAATAATCCCATCAAAAACAGCTCCTGAGACAGATTCTCCATATGGAAAATCGGAGCCAACATCTCTGCAAAGCGAGCACGAATCAAGGAGACACGTGTAACCTCACTTGGACGGTCGGAACAGAGTTCCTTGGTAACTGCTGTGTTGATCCAATGCTTCAACTCATCCTGACCAAGCATCGCCGTTGCATTACGAACGGTCTTGATACCGGAGTTAACAGTCATACGATTAACAATCTTAAGCAACTGGAATACCAGTGCCGGATCCTTCTCAATAATATCTGCAGCGGTGGTCAAATCAAAGTCTGGGTTGTTAACAACCTTCAGCAACTCTAGATAAGTGACCTTCAGCGGAGCTAGTTCCTTGTCCTTAGCATGTCTAGGGAAGCGGAAGAACTTGCCCTCATAAAAATCAAATCCACCAATCTGAACCAAATGCTCGTACTCTACCGGTCTGGCAACATCAACAGCAACCAGCTTCAATCGAGGGAAAATCGTATGGAACAAACGACGTGCCTTCTCGATATCGATGTTCTGATGATCCAGGAAAACATAGTCCATCAGGTCCATAACCGGCTTGTAATTACCAACTTCATTCAAGGAAAGATGGCGCATTGCAAAGCGGAATCCATCCTTGCGTAACTCTAAAATACGACGCAAATACTGCTCTGTCGGAACAACGTGCGAATCAATCAACAAAACAACCTTCTCCGGGTTGTCTACCCCCTGAGCCTTGATATCGGTATAAAGAGAAACATGTGAAACAGGAATAAAGACCTCACGATCATCGACTAGAGTTTCCAAGCCCATGCTGGAAATAACCTCTACTCCTTCGACGCTCATTGCTGAGTCCCACATACCGCTAGAGCCCTTCATAGCATCGCGCAAAAGGTCGTTCTTCTGCGCAACTACGCAGTAGGCCTTTACAACCATGTTTTTATCAAATATCGGAATCAATGTTGCTAACATATTCTCCTCCTCCTGATATAACCCCTTGTTTTTTATATCATATCACAAAACATAGTTTCTTTCGAACAATTTTAGAAAAACTGATATAATATTTTTGATTTTCAGGAATAATAAAACCAATAATAGAAAGGACGCAAACAGATGAAACGCAGAATTGCTTGTTTGCTCAATTGCTGTCTCGTTGCAGTTACCGTTCTTGGTTGCACCACTGCAACCACCGCTATGCCTGCGGATTCTGTGGAAGAAGAGGCACCTGTAGAAGCGGTCACCGAGGCAGAGCCGAAGGTGCCCACCTTTTCCAAGGAACGTTGGAAAAACAACCACGCCAAAGTCCGCGGACTCTATATCACCGGCCCTACTGCCGGCAGCGAAGAGATGGATGACATCATTCAACTGATTGATGATACAGAGCTCAATGCGGTGGTCATCGATGTAAAGGATGACAACGGCAATATTACTTTTGACATGGAAGGCAACGACATGGTGCAGGAACTGGATGCATGTCTTGCCTACATCGGTGATATGCCTGCCCTTTTGGACAAGCTGCAGGAGCATGACATCTACACTATCGCCAGAATTCCTTGCTTTAAGGATCCAATCCTGGCCGAAGGACGACCGAAACTGGCTCTTTGTAAGCCGGATGGCACACCAATCGTGGATGGTAAAGGTGTTGCCTGGGTTAATCCTTGCAAAAAGGAAGTATGGGAATATCTGGTGAGTATCGGTAAAAGTTGTAAAGAACTGGGCTTCGATGAGGTGCAGTTTGACTACGTCCGTTTCCCCGTTGGGGAGGATGCAGAAGGAGCTGACTACGGCGTTACTGTTACTCCTAAGAACAAGCACACCTTCATCGAAGAGTTCCTATCCTATGCCTGTGAAGAATTGCATGCTGTCGATATGCCGGTAACCGCAGACCTCTTTGGCACTGTTATCGGAAGTGAGATTGATATCGAACAGGTTGGTCAGGATTATCACGAGCTGGCATCTACTGTGGACGCCCTTTGCCCGATGATTTACCCATCCCACTATGGTCCCGGCAATTTTGATCTGGATGTACCGGATGCTCAGCCATATGAGACCATTCTTGCTGCATTGGACAAATCCAGGACAGATTTATCATCTGTTGATGAGGACAAATGTGCCGTAATTCGCCCTTGGCTACAGGCGTTTAGCGCCCCATGGGTAGAAGGCCATATCGAATATGGCGGTGATGAGATTCGTGCCCAGGTTCAGGCGGTCTATGATGCGGGGTATGAAGAATGGATACTCTGGAATGCAGCCAACAATTATAATGCTGACGGTTTAGAACCGGATGAGAACAAAAAAGATGCAGAGCACTAACGCCCTGCATCTTATTTTATTCACCACGCATTGTTCTACGCATCCATTGTCCGGATTCGTTCAGTTCCCCCTCGCTCCAACCGGAGGTCTTGGTACAGTCCGGACGAATCATGGAGGAAGATTCCTGCTTGTTGGCCAGGTTCCATCCTACATAGGAAATATTGTTCTCATTCAACAGTTCCATCCACTTGGCTGCAGAATCATAATCCAATCCACCGTTGCCGGATGCATCGCAGATGCTAAACTCAGACACAAAAATCGGAGTGCCTGCATCCAGAGCCTTCTCTACTTTGCGGCGCAAGTCATCCTTGTGGGTTGCAGCATAGAAATGGCATACATACATGACATTGTCCCCATTGGCCAACGGATTCTTGGCAACCTCATCCACGTCTTGGCTCCATGTTGGAGTTCCAACAAGAATAATGGCATCCTTGTCGTTGGCACGAATGGCAGGAATTACATCATCTGCATAGGACTTAATCTCGTCCCAGTTAGCACCACTGTTGGGTTCATTACAAATCTCATAAATCACATGGTCGCAATCCTTGTACTTGGCAGACATGCGGCCAAAGAAATCCTTGGCTTCGTTCTGATACTGTACCGGATGGCAATCACTCAGGATATGCCAGTCAATGATGCAATACATCTTGTTCTCACCGGTAAGCTTGACGCCCTGATCAATGACCTCTTCCAGCTGTTCCTTGTCTGCACCGGAGCAATAACCGCCCTCATTGGTGTACATGGCAAGACGGAGCACGTTGGCTTTCCAATCCTCATGCAATGTCTTGATAGCATCCTCATTCACATACTCCGGATACCACTGCAAGCCGTGAGTGGACACCCCCTTCAGTTGTACCGGATGACCGGTCTTGTCTACCAGCTTGGTCCCCTTGACGGAAAGTGCTCCGTAAACCGGTTCATAGACTGCATTACTACTTGTCTGTTCTGGCATTTCTTGTTCCCCCTGTTCTTCTTGTTTTCCCTCATTTGAAACTTCCTGATGTTCTGTTACCTCAGCTGTCTCCTCTGGCTCAGAAGACTCCACCAGCACTTCCTGCCTAGAATCCACATTGGCCTTGAGTTGTCGATAACTTCCCAGCAAAAAACAAACTGCACCAAACAACAGAATTGCAACGGCACTGATGACTCCAATCAATACTTTTGTCTTCGTGTTCATCTTGGTTCCCCTTATGTTTGATTTACAACAACACACCAATTATAACACAATCCGTTCAACAAAAAAGGACCCGGGAAAAACTCCCGGGCCCTTGGGTGACTACCTTATCCTTCAATTGCAATGTATCCGTGATTCTCGATTGCTTCCTGCTTCGGCAAGTTGATGCGAAGTACGCCATGCTTGAACTCAGCCTTAATATCATTCTGAGATACCTGATTGCCAACATAGAAGCTACGTGAGCAAGAACCGCTGTAACGCTCGCGGCGGATGTACTTCTCACCATCCTTGTCCTTCTTGTCATCTTCGATGGACTTGCTGGCCTGAATGTTCAGATATCCATTCTCTAACTGAAGCTGTACATCTTCCTTCTTGAAGCCCGGCAGATCCACATCAATCTCATAACCGTCCTTGGTTTCCTTCACATCGGTCTTCATCAGGTTCTTGCCATGACGACCATACAACTTCTTCTCATCCTGTCTCATCAACTGGTTCATACGATCGAACTCATTCCAATCATCAAACCAATCATCAAATAAACTTTCTCCAAAAATACTTGGTAACATCATAAGTCATACCTCCTTTATTCCTGCATTCTTAAGAATGTAACCATAAATTTCGGAGCAAGGAATTGGGTTTTTAAATCCTTATTTCCTTGTTTCTGACTTCGTTATACCACCATTGTTAGCACTCGTCAATAGAGAGTGCTAACAATTCACAAATTCTTCACAAAAAATGACACCCGGGGACGGGGTTAGTGATTCATTGTACCTATACGAATACAATGAATCACTAACCCCGTCCCCGGGTGTCATTCTAAAACTACTATACCTGGAAGTTCTTAATCAAGGTTTCGATGCGCATGGAAGAATCAGATACAGCAAGGGCGCTAGTATCTACATTCTTGGAATGCTCTGCCACCTGCTCAGCGCCTACTGCAAGAGTCGTTGCTGTTGCACTAACTTCCTGAGTGCTTGCAGACTGTTCTTCAGAAATTGCGGCCATAGTGGAAGCAATTCCATCGATGTTACCAATCTTCTCGATCATATCGCCAACGGTTGTGCTGGCATCATCCAAGTTCTTGAAAATCTTCTCAAAAGTACCACCGGCAGTCTCTACAGACTCCATGCTGATGCGAATCTGCTCCACGTTGGCCTCCGCCTTGGCAGAAAGTTCCTCAATCTGAGCAGTAATATCCTTAATGATTGCAGAGATTTGCTGGGTACTGTCGGCAGAATTCTTAGCAAGGGCACCAATCTCATCTGCCACTACCGCAAATCCACGTCCTGCTTCACCGGCACGTGCAGCCTCAATGGAAGCATTCAAAGACAACAGATTCGTCTGGCTGGAAATGGAATTGATCATATCAATAATAGAATCAATCTGCTTGGTGGAATCATCCACCAACGCAACCACATCATTCATCTGGTTCATAGACTCTGCCAGGCTGGTCATTCCATCCTGAACAGCACGCATATCACGCTGTCCGTCCTGTGCAGTTGCAACCAAATCTTCCATGGTTGCCTTGGTTTCTTCACTCTGGTTGGTCAAATCACTCACGTGCTGTGCCAGGTCTGTAGCATTTTCTGCCAAGTCAGTAACTGCTTCCGCCATGTCATCCATGGTAGCCTGAATCTGATTCATTGCGCTAGCCTGCTCGTCAGCGCGCTCATTCAGATTGCTGGAGATAACCTTACTATTCTCAGATTCATCCGCCAACTCATCAGCCATAGTCTTAATCTCAGTCAACGTATGGCGCATCTGATCCACGTATTTATGCATGTTGTCATTCATGGTTCCGATTTCGTTGTTACCGGTTGCTTCGATTTCTACCGTAAAATCACCGCCAGCGATACGAGAAATATTCTCGGTCAACTTGCTTACCGGCTTGGTAATCATCTTGTTAACCAAAAGAAGAATCTCAACTGTAATCATAACAATAATAACAGCTGCAAGAAGAATACTAATCATGATGAACTGATTCAGTGCTTTTAAAACATCCTTTTCAGCCACATAGGAAACCATTACCCAATCGGTATTCGGTACGGAGTCAAAGGAAACAAAGTAGTTTACACCCTTGCCATCCTTGATGTTCTTGATGCAATCTACGGTTCCAGCCGCAACCTTAGATGCTACTGCAGTAGTAAATGCATCATCGCTGTGAGTCTCAGCCTTGGTTCCAATGTAAGAGGTATCGGAATGTGCCAAGATTACATCCTTGTAAAATAACATGGTCTTGCCGGTTCCTCTTGGTTCATAAGCACTAACGTTGGCGGAAATATCTCCCAGGGAAATATCAATTGCCATTACACCTTTACGACCATCGCGCAACTTAACTTCACGGGAAGCAGAAACAACCATCTCTCCGGAAGCCTCATCCATGTATGGTTCACAAAGGGTCATCTCTGTTTTGCCAACGCCGGACTTGTACCAGTTCTGCGCTGTTGGATCATATCCTGCATCCGGGGTCCATCCGGATGGATCTAACCAGGTCTTGTCGGTCAATGCAATGTAGCAACCGTTTGGAACCTGTGCATAAGATGTCAATGCCGGCTGAAGCATCTTCAGAATATCTGCATCTTCTGCAAAAATTCCGGACTCTACTGCATCCGCTAAGCCATCGTAGTAGCTAATAATATCAATAATTGTTGCACCAACGTTCTCAGAGTTGGCACTCGCCTCCTGATGTAACTCATTGGTAGCACCGCTTTTGATGACTCCCTTTGCACGAATTGCAATAAAGGAACTAACAAAAACGATAGACAGTGCCACTATCGGCACCAATGCAAACAATAATTGAGCACTGATTTTTTTCTTTCTTCCTTGAAGATTTCTTGTTCTTTGCATACATCCTCACCTATCATCACACTTACGTGTTATATTTGCTGTTGCTCTTGTTGTAAAAACAACAACGTTGAAAATCATACACCTTTCGAATAGATTGTTCAAGTTTCTTCAACTAATTTTTACCAACAAAAAAAGAACCCCGACTTTTCGAGGTTCCTTTCACTTTTTTGAAACTATTCTGTTTTGATTTCGATATAACCGGTATTGAAATCTCTTGCCGGATCTTCCGGACACTTAAAGGAAATGGATGTCTCCACCTTGTGCTTCGTCAACGGGCGATACGCTTCATTACCATAACCTGCACGATAATCATTCACGAAAACATAATTGCCAGGCAAATACTGATCATAGAATCCATAGATAACATCGTACTCACCATCCACCTTCAGATCACGTCCATTCAACTGAAAGCCCATATCGGTCTTGTTCACAATATATGTGTAATATGTATCACGATCTTCTTCGTATTCATCAGGGTCTTCATGTGTTGCGTAGATATCAATATAGTCATTGGTAAAAATCAACGTTCCATCGGAATAATCCAACGGCTGCTCATAGGTGGAAGTTGTCTTCACACTAACCGGTAGAGAAAGCGAATCGCTGAATTCATAATCCATGCCGCGAATATCAATTCGGTCAAATACGATTTCATTGATCTGCTGCTGTGGCACACCGCTGATTTCCTCATAGATGGTATACTCGCCCTGACGATATGCATCGTAGGCATAGAGGGAAAAACTATCCGAAGCAATACCATTGTAACTATTGCTGGACATCGTAATATTAATGGGTTCCTTACGGTTGTTCTCGATATGGAACTCCACCTTAACATACCCCTTATACCCGTAGTCTTCATCCTCATAATGATAGGAGTTATCAAGATAAAAGCCTGTCAGGGTAATCTTCACATCGTGATCGTCATACAATACACCGTCGCCCACCACCTGATAATCTGCCGGTACATAGTCGTTGTGGTAACTTCCTTTATTAACCTCTTCGGACTTACGGAACTTGGACTGATAGGACATGTAGGCGCCAAAACCTGCCAAGGCGATAATCACCAGCAAGAGACCACACAGCACTGCAATGGTCTTGCGAATACGACTAAGAATCTTGGCCGACTCTTCCTTGGCCTTCTTCTCACGGGCCTCAATCATCTTCTGGGTGCCCTTCTCGATGAATTCCTCTTCGGCAGCATGACGGACAACCCATTCCTCATCCTTATCAAAAGCTGCGCCGCAGTGAGGGCACACTTTGTGCTTTCTGGTATCGATTTTGCATCCACAATAATCGCAGGAAATAACCGGGTCTATATATGATAACTTGCTAGCCTGCACATCTGCCGCCTTGGCCATCTCCTTCTTGCTAAAGGCATTGGCCTTGACCTTCTGATAATGAAAAATCTCCACAAACAAGTATATAAGTAATCCAATAAACGCAATTATAAGTATCATCCCTAAGTATCCCCTTAATCCTATTTTTCTCGAATCCAAGCATCTATCAAATCAGCCGTTTCGCATACTTGCTCTTTATTCGTAATCTGAGGCTTGCCGTCACTACGCTGAACACCATAACAACCAAAGTAAGAATGGTTGCCGCCCTGGATTACCTTTTCTGTAGCATCCTGCGGCCATAATGCTTTACTATCTTCATATTTATCCATATTCAATACACCGTCAAGTGAACCATAGGTTGACAGCATACGTAGGTTACTATTGGATAAATCCGTAGTGGTATATGACGCGCACATAATCAGTCCCGCGTACTCATCCATGTGGTCTCCCAAGTAACTCGAAGCAGCAACACCCCCCAGTGAATGTCCTGCCAGGTACCAGTCCAAGGCCTCAGTCTCTTCCGCTTCCTCCGGATAACGTGCCTTGATGCCCTCCACAGCATTGACCTCCAAAAATGCCAGGTTCTCCGGCATACGTGGAAGTAAGCATAAGTAACCTCGGCTAGCCAATTCATACATCAGCCCACTATAGGCACTGAATTCTACCTTGCCGCCGGGATAAAAAACGATAATCGCCTGATAATTATGGTTCGTGGGTATAAATACCATACCGTAATCATCGGAATAGGCATGAACCAAATCTCCAACCTCACTTGCGAACTCTGCGGTGAGTTTCTCATCCTCGCGATAAAAATTGGATGTATATGCCTTAAAAGCAACGCCTCCGGCAATACAAAGGAATACCAGAGCAAACGCTATATATTTAAGAGCTTTTTTCCCTGCCTTCATCTTCTGTCAAAGTCCTTTCTTCCTATAGAAAGTATTACACTAACACAGCAACGATACTGTTTTTTTAGACGAATGTCAAACCCAAGCCTTTGCAGTTGTCCATTTTCCGCCCTTTTCCGCAATTTTTCCTTGACCCGGTGGTAGCCCCCTAGTTTAAAATGACGCATGTTGTTGAATTTTAATAAGAAAAATAGGAGAGTATTTTATGAAATCTTCAAAGAAGTTGTCTATAAAACTTAACAGCGTTAAGACAAAGTTGATTGCCATTATGTTGGCAGTTGCTATTGTACCTCTTACAGTAGCAGTTACTATTAATTATGTATCTTCTACCTCTAAAGCTAAGGAAGATGCCCAGGAAAGCATTATGACTCAGGCAAAGCTCCTTAGTTCTGAGTTTTCTACCGTTGTTACCAACACCGAAAAATCCATGGACGCACTCGCTGCTGCTCCAGCCATGATTGAGTATATGCAGGGTAATACTGAGCTTGCACCGACTGTTAAAGCTCATATGCAGCGTGTTAACAGCACTTTTAACGACGAGAATTCCATCGTATTATCTAACGATAAGGGTGACATGGTTTTAAGAAGTGATGATGCAAAGCTTTCTAGCATTTCTGATCGTGGATATTGGCAGGATGCCATGAAGGGCAATCATGCAGTTTCCAATGTTGTTGTTAGTGCTTCTACCCATTCCCGTAATATCTGCGTTGCAGTACCGGTTATCGATCCTTCTTCCAAGAAGGTACTGGGTGTTCTTCATCGTAGCTACAGCACAACCAAGTACCACGAGATGTTTGCATCTACCGCAGGCGAAGCATTCCTAATTGACCCAACGGGTATTTTGGCTGCGCATTCCCAGTATGATATCTCTGCAGATGATGAACCTACCGACTACAGCCAGTCTCCATACATGACTTCCGGCAAGGAATCTGATGTTTACTACAGCACCAAAGCCGGTTACCCAACCTACCTTGCTTACATCAAGGATACCAATTCCGGATACACCATTTGTAATGCTGTAAAAGTTAGTGCCGTTACTGCTGAAGCACGTAAGAGCGCTATGTCTATCGTATTCATTGGTTTAGGCATGTTGGTTGCTGTTTTGATTATTTCTATTATTATGGCTAACGGATTTACAAAGCCAATCCTTGCAGTCGATGAAATTCTTGCAGCATTGGCTGACGGACGTTTCCTTAGCATTGAGAAGTACACCAACCGTGGCGATGAGTTCGGCGACATGGTTCGCAACTCTAACTCCGTTATTGATAAGTTAAGCAGCATCGTTGGCGAGATCAAGAGTTCTTCCAACACCGTAAGCGAGTCTTCCGATGAGTTGTCCGCTATGGCTACAGAGATTGCTGCTACTACTGAGAGCGTAGCTGAGGCTGTACAGCAGATTGCTGCAGGTGCTTATGAGCAGGCTCAGTCCGTTACCCGTTCTGCTGAGAACACCGGTAACATTACCGATGCCATCTCTCAGGTTCAGAACAACACCACTGATTTGAATGCTTTG
This sequence comes from Lachnospiraceae bacterium, assembly GCA_024690265.1. Lineage (GTDB taxonomy): Bacteria > Bacillota > Clostridia > Lachnospirales > Lachnospiraceae > XBD2001. Next base: position 16,717 of record JAILCW010000167.1, read on the forward strand.
GCTAGCCGTATGAAGGTTGCTTCTGAAGAGTCCGGCGAATCTCTTGCTGCATTCCAGGAATCCAGCGTAGAGATGTCCGCAAAGATTGCCGGCATCAGTGATCGTATCACTGCTACTCAGGCAGCTGTTTCTGATATTAATGAGCGTGTAGTTGGTATCTCCGGTATCGCTGCACAGACCAACTTACTTTCTCTAAACGCTTCTATCGAAGCTGCAAGAGCCGGTGATGCAGGACGTGGATTCTCCGTAGTTGCTACTGAGATTCGTGACCTTGCTGATAATTCTGACAAGCTTGCTCAGGAAATCACCAACGTAATGACCACCTTGTTAAATGAATCTGCAGAAGCAGTTGCTGCTGCAAATGAGATTCTCGAGAGCAACAATGCTCAGCAGCAGACTTTAGAGGCTACTCTTTCTGCTGTACGCGGAATGCTTGCCGATATCGAGGAAACCGTTGCCAGCGTTACTTCTATTTCTGAGGAAACAGATAAGTGCGTAGCTTCCAACAAGGAAGTATCTGATGCCATGAGTTCTCTGTCTGCAATCTCTGAAGAGAATGCAGCTTCTACCGAGACCACCGGCGCTTCTGTTGAGGAGTTATCCGCAACAGTTACTACTCTTGCAGAGTCTGCGAATGACCTCAAGAATATCGCTGTTAAGTTGAATGAGGAAATCTCATTCTTCCAATAAATACATATCTTCCAAAAAAGGTGCTTACCGGAATCCGGTAGGCACCTTTTACTTATATCATACGGAATGCAAATATATACTGATGATAGGTTTTGTCATTATCATAAAACCGCGTCAGAAGGGACGTATATAAACGCTTGGAAGCGTTTGGATACATCTTATCCACTTTCTCATAGAAGTCTTCAAACATCGATCCTTCAAACATCTGCAATCCCTGAATATCATACACGGTGGCAACCACTCGCGATGCAGAGATTTCTATGCCATCCTGTGCATCCAGATAATCCGCGTATTCTTTTTCGGTCAAAAATCCAACTGCAGAGATTTCAAGTCTCCCCTGCTCTCCCGTGTCATAGAGCCATGTGGAGGCAAAGAACTGCGGGTTGTTAAACACCATCCAGTTGGTCTCTAGTGTCTTCTCCTTGAAGTCATCCTTGTATTTCAAAAAAACTAAGTCCAGAATGTCCATCTCGAAGATTTTTCCAATGGATTCCTCCGCATGCTCGATATAGGACAGTTCCAGATTGGTCTTCTGGGTCAATAGCTGATAATGCTGAATTTGTTTCTGATAGTAATCCCGCTGCATTTTCAAGGAATCTACAATCTGCGAATAATCCGCCTCATACAAACTATCCCGTATCTGTTCTAAGGACAATCCCTTGGCACGATATTTCAAGATATCGATCATCTGTCCTACATCCCAATAGGTATACTGACGGTAGCCGTTCTCTTCGTTAATATGCGGATTCAGCAGTCCTACCTTCTCATAATGACGCAGGGTCTCACGGCCAACATTAAAAATCTCACAGAATTCTTTGGTTGAATAGGTGTATGCCATACGCATTCCTCCACATAGGTATAGAAAAAGAAGCATCGCTGCTCCTTAGTCTATAGATTCCACTACAATCAACGTTCCCCGGGTAAAAGTGATGACACCTTCATCCGCTATCAGTTCATTGCTCACGCCAAGAGAGTTGAACCCCTCCAAGGTGGCATTCTGTAATGGATACTTAAATCCTTCTAATGTAAGACCCTCTACCCGCTCAGAATACGGGAATAGAGAGATATAGGTTCCATATTGCTCTGCTCTTCGGATAGTACAACCAGATGCAATCATCCGAATCCGATTCCAGGAATCCTGCAGAATTACCTGGCGTCCATGGGCCAATCCCTGACCCAGAATGGAAATATTGGCCAATAAATGGTCAATGCGACGTCCGGTACCGCCCAATAGCAAGATATCACCGGTGCTGTGGGCAAATGCCAGCTGCAATGCCGCCTCCGAATCCGTATCGTCCTTCTCCGGCTGCAAACGAATCACTTGCACGGATGGCTGTTTCTCATACTCTGCCAGCCGAGCTCTCGTAGCCTCCGATGCAGAGTCAAAATCCCCGATGATATAATCGGGACACACGCCCATCTGTTGCAAGGCTTCTAATCCTCGATCTGCAGCAATGACGGTATCAGCCTCAGCCAATACTCTAGCAAGCAGCTCGCGGTCAACTTCGCCACCGGCTACAATGACACAACTCATCGCATAATCTCCAGAAACTGTGTAACGTTCTCCTCGATATCACCGCGGAATACGCTGCTACCCGCTACAATGACATTCGCGCCTGCATCCATAATCTCTGATACATTGTCCAGCGTAATGCCGCCATCCACCTCAATATCGGTATTGAGGCCACGCTGACGTACCATACGACGCAGTTCTCGAACCTTGTCCACAGTATAAGGGATGAGGCTCTGTCCGCCATAACCCGGATTCACCGTCATGATTAGTACCATGTCCAAATCCGGCAAAATATTCTCTAATACAGAAATCGGTGTTGCCGGGCAAAGTGCCACACCAGCCAACACATTGGATTCCTTAATCATATGAACGACACGATCCAGGTGGGTGGTACTCTCTGCGTGAACAGTGATAATATCAGCCCCTGCATCTACATAATCTGCAATCATTGTCTCCGGATGCTCCACCATAAGATGTACATCCA
>JAILCW010000133.1 GCA_024690265.1 Lachnospiraceae bacterium
TACAAAGCATGTTTCGCTGATTGGGGGTCGCGATAAAGGACGAGTCCATTCGCCTCTATCGCTTTCGGCGCCGTCCATGGCGCCTCAACCCCCAATCGGGCGCAAAACATGCTTTTATTTTTCTAAGCTCACTCCAAGTCACAAAAAAATAGTCAATCATTCGCAGTCATTATATTTAGTTTTTACTTGTGTCAGCGGGGGACAAACAGGGCCGACAGAATTGTAAAACGTGTAAAGAACACATGAAAATAAAGGGATGGGCGTGGGGGCACTTAGAAAAACATTGGCGGAGGGCCGTTTGCTCAACCCCCCTTGGGAGGGGCCGGCACGGGCGGCAGGCGGGGGGACGGCATCTAATGGAAGGGTAAAAAAAGGCCACCCGGTTAGGGGTGGCCTTGACTAGGTAGATTATGCGGTTTCCTGCGCTTCGGTTACTTCCTCGGTAGGAACTTCGGTGTCTGCGAGTTCCTGCTTCTTGAGGTTCTTCATGGCAGTGGAGAGCATCAACTTGATGCGGTTCAACTGATTAACCTCGGAGGCGCCTGGGTCGTAGTCGATGGCTACGATGTTAGCAGTTGGATTCTCATGACGTAACTTCTTGATAACACCCTTACCGACAACGTGGTTTGGTAAGCAGCCAAATGGCTGGATACAAACAATGTTGGAAGCACCGGTCTCGATGAGCTCAAGCATCTCTCCGGTTAAGAACCAACCCTCACCGGTCTGATTACCGGTAGATACGATTGCTTCTGCATTCTTAGCCAAGTCTTCGATATGAGCAGGAGCATCGAAACGCTCACTTGCTTCGAAGGCTTCGCGAGCTGCAGAACGTAACCATTCGAAGAATGCGATACCAAGGTTACCCATGCGAGCAGACTTCTTGGAGAAGCCAAGCTTCTCAGACTTGAAGTTGGTGTTGTAGAAGCAGTACAACAGGAAGTCGGTAAGGTCAGGAACAACAGCCTCTGCACCTTCTGCCTCTAACAGTTCAACCAAGTGATTGTTGGCTGCAGGTAAGAACTTAACAAGGATCTCACCAACCACACCAACACGTGGCTTTTTCCCATTGGTAATTGGCAATGTATCAAAGTCATGGATAATGTCACGGCACATCTGCTTGTACTTGCGATGGGACAGGACATGATCCTGGGTTACAAATTCGATGACACGAGCTTTCCACTTCTCATGAAGGGCATCGGCGCTTCCCGGTACAGCCTCATAAGGACGTACACGGTATAAGCAACGCATGAAGATATCGCCGAAAATCAAAGCGTATAATCCATGCTGAATCAACTTCGGAGTCAACTTGAATCCTGGGTTAGCCTCCAAACCGCTAAGGTTAATGGAGATAACCGGAATATCAGGATGTCCTGCCTTGGCAAGGGCACGACGGATGAATCCGATGTAGTTACTTGCACGACATCCACCACCGGTCTGAGAAATCAGGATAGCGGTGTGGTCTAAGTCATATTCGCCGGAAGTAACAGCGCTCATGAGCTGTCCAACTACGATAAGAGAAGGATAGCATGCGTCGTTGTTAACATACTTCAAACCAACATCTACACATTCACGTGCCGGAATCTCAGGAACAACCATGTTGTAGCCGGCTGCGTTAAATGCAGGGGCCAACAACTCAAAGTGAATTGGAGACATCTCCGGGCAAAGGATGGTGTAGTTCTTCTTCATCTCTTTGGTGAAGATCTTACGGTTATAGTTGGCAGGTACGATGGTGCGTGCCTTCTTGATGCGATCTCTTACACGAATTGCCGCAAGCAACGAACGTACACGGATACGAGCAGCTCCAAGGTTGTTAACCTCATCAATCTTCAGGCAGGTATAAATCTTGCCGGAGTTGGTAAGAATATCAGCAACACAGTCTGTGGTAACCGCATCCAAACCACAACCGAAGGAATTCAACTGGATGACATCTAAGTTCTCAGTCTTCTTAGCGTAATTAGCAGCGGCGTACATACGAGAATGGAACATCCACTGATCCATAACAATAAGTGGTCGCTCAACCTCTCCTAAATGGGAGATGGAATCCTCGGTAAGAACTGCCATACCATAAGAAGTAATGAGCTCCGGAATACCGTGATTGATCTCCGGATCTACATGGTATGGACGTCCTGCAAGAACGATACCGCGGCGGCCGGTCTCTTCTAGGTACTTAAGCACTTCTTCGCCCTTCTGCATCATCTCGTGACGGAAGGATTCCTGCTCGAGCCATGCAGCGTGAGCAGCTTTCTTAACTTCAGAAGCAGCGATAGAGTACTCTGCATCGAATACCTTCACTAATTCGTCGGTCAATACTTTCTCAGAAGAGAAAGCAAGGAATGGGTTCAAAAAACGAACCTTGCCGGAAGTAATATCATCAACATTATTCTTAATGTTCTCTGCATAAGAAGTAACAATCGGGCAGTTGTAGTGATTGTTAGAGTCCGGGAACTCATTGCGCTCATAAGGAATGCATGGATAGAAGATGGTCTTCACACCATTGTTGATTAACCACTGAATATGTCCATGTGTAAGCTTGGCTGGGTAGCACTCGGACTCACTTGGGATGGACTCAATACCTAATTCGTAAACCGCTCTGGTAGAACGAGGAGAGAGCTTGACGCTGAATCCTAACTCCTTGAAGAAGGTTGCCCAGAATGGATAGTTCTCATATAAATTTAATGCGCGCGGAATACCAATGACGCCATACTTTGCCTCAGCGGCAGGAAGTGGCTTGTACTGGAATAAGCGCTTGTACTTGAAGTCATAAAGGTTCGGAATGTTGTCCTTGTTCTTCTCGAGACCAAGACCACGTTCACAACGGTTACCGGTGATAAACTGACGTCCGCCTGAGAACTTGTTGATGGTCAGCAAACAGTGGTTGTTACATCCCTGGCAACGGGTCAACTCCGTATCAAAGGTAAGAGCAAGAATCTCACTCATAGGAAGCATAGTTGTCTGTGGCGCCTCTTCATAGCGCTCGCGAGCAATCAAAGCAGCACCGAAAGCACCCATGATACCGGCGATGTCCGGACGGACAGCTTCTACACCGGAGATGCGCTCAAAACTACGAAGAACAGCATCATTGTAGAAGGTGCCACCCTGAACAACTACGTGGTTACCAAGATCCTTGGCATCAGAAAGCTTAATAACCTTGAAGAGTGCGTTCTTAATAACGGAATAAGCAAGTCCGGAAGAGATATCTGCAACAGATGCGCCTTCCTTCTGAGCCTGCTTAACCTTGGAATTCATGAATACGGTACAACGGGTACCAAGGTCGATTGGATGCTCAGCAAAGAGTGCTTCTTTGGCAAAGTCCTTGACACCAAATCCAAGAGACTTGGCAAAGGTCTCAATGAAGGAACCACAACCGGAAGAACATGCTTCGTTCAACTGAACGGAGTCTACGGTGTTGTCCTTGATCTTGATGCACTTCATATCCTGACCACCGATATCTAAGATACAATCTACCTGTGGATCAAAGAATGCAGCAGCATAATAGTGAGCAACGGTCTCTACTTCGCCATCGTCTAACTGGAATGCACTCTTGAGCAATGCTTCACCATAACCGGTGGAGCAGGAGTGCACGATGGTAGCGTCTGCAGGAAGCTTCTCGGAGATTTCCTTCATGGCACGGATGGAGGTCTTCAATGGAGAACCATTGTTGTTGTCATAGAAGGAATACAACAAGTCGCCATTTTCCGCGATAAGAGCAATTTTGGTGGTGGTAGAACCAGCATCAATACCAAGGAAGCACTTGCCATGATAAGACGCAATATCACCGGTCTTAACATGATTGTTGCTGTGTCGCTTGAGGAATTCGTCGTACTCACTCTGGTTAGCGAATAATGGCTCCAGGCGGGCAACCTCGAACTCCATATGTAATTCACCCTGAAGCTTCTCAAGAATAGAAGCAAGCTCCATGGTGGAATCTTCTTTGTAATTCAGGGCAGAACCAATGGCTGCAAACAGATGAGAGTTCTCAGGGAAAATAATATGCTCTTCATCTAACTTAAGGGTACGAATAAAGGACGCACGTAACTGATCCAAGAAGTGGAGAGGTCCACCTAAGAATGCTACGTGTCCGCGGATTGGCTTACCACAAGCTAATCCGGAAATTGTTTGATTTACAACAGCCTGGAAGATGGAAGCAGAGAGGTCTTCTCTGGTGGCACCTTCGTTAATGAGAGGCTGAATATCAGTCTTGGCAAATACACCACATCGGGCAGCAATAGGATACAAAGCCTTGTAATCCTTGGCGTAAGTATTCAGTCCGGAAGCATCGGTCTGAATCAGGGAAGCCATCTGGTCGATGAAAGAACCGGTACCTCCGGCACAGATTCCGTTCATACGCTGCTCAACGTTGCCATTCTCAAAGTAAATAATCTTGGCATCCTCGCCACCTAACTCGATAGCAACGTCGGTCTGAGGAGCATAGTGAGTCAGGGCAGTAGATACTGCAACTACTTCCTGAACAAAAGGAATGCCTAAATGTTTTGCCAAAGTTAAACCGCCGGAACCGGTAATGATTGGAGCTACTTCGATGTCTCCAGTTACCTGATGTGCCTTGGCAATAAGGTCGCGCAAGGTCTCACGAATATTAGCAAAATGACGCTCATAATCTGAGAATAAAATATGATCCTGCTGGTCTAAAACAGCAACCTTAACGGTAGTGGATCCGATATCAATTCCTAACTTGTACAACTTCTTACTACTCATAATGTTCTCTTTCTTAACTGTGTTTCTTCTTATAAAAATATTTCGTCTATTTTCTTATAACTTTCCATATTATATATGGTGAGGTATGGAAAAACAATCTACAAATCACATGAATTGTACGCAATCCTTTGTGAAAATAGCTCATGGACTTTTAAAATTGACAAAGAACATATAGAAAAATATAATTGATTTTATCTATGGGTTCTTGTAACGAACGAGCACCTACGGGGAGTAGGAACAGGAGTAAACATGCTGAATAAGTTAGAAAAGAAGCTTGGAAAATATGCACTGCCACACCTGATGAATTACTTGATTGGTGGTTATATTATTGGATATTTGCTGAAGTTTGGTGAGCAGATTAGTGACTGGTCTTTTGTCCAGTTTATGACATTGGAGCCATACTATATTATTCACAATTTTCAGTTCTGGCGTGTCATTACCTGGGTACTGATTCCGCCGCAGGATAGCTTGATTTTTGCTATCATTATGATGTTTTTCTATTGGCAGCTCGGTAATGTGTTAGAGCAGACCTGGGGAACCTTCCGCTTTAATGTCTATATTTTTGGAGGAATCCTTTTTACCGTTATTGCATCCTTTATTCTGTATGGATTGATGTCCGTGGGACTAGGAGCTCCGGCCATTGGAATGGGTAATCTTTTTTCTACCCACTATATTAATTTGTCAATCTTTTTGGCTTTTGCAGCTTGCTATCCGGAGATGGAAGTTATGCTGTATTTCATTATTCCGATTAAGATGAAATGGATGGCCATTGTTTATGTTGTATTGGTTGCATATTCTGCATTGATGTCCGGTTGGGTTGTTCGCACGGCGATTATTGCGTCCTTGCTGAACTTCTTAATCTTCTTCTTGATGACACGTGATTTTCGCAAGGTGTCTCCGAAGGAGAGAGCACGTCAGGCCCGCTGGAGAGCAGCAGCCAACAGTGGTTTCCGACAGCAGAGCGGTTCGGACCATGGCCCGGACCATCAGTTTTACCAGAAGCCGTATCGCCACAAGTGTGCCATTTGCGGACGCACGGATGTGAGCAATCCGGAACTGGAATTCCGTTTTTGCAGCAAGTGTAATGGCAATTATGAATATTGTAATGAGCATCTGTTTACTCACCCGCATGTGCAATAACAGATGATTAAGAGAATATAGGAGTATATCAATTATTATGGCAGAAGAAGTTAAGAGCAAAAATTTTATCGAACAGGAAATTGATAAGGACCTGGCTGAGGGGCGCTATGAAGAGGTCGTAACTCGTTTTCCGCCGGAGCCAAATGGTTACCTTCACATTGGACATGCCAAGTCTATTCTTTTGAATTATGGATTAGCTAAGGAATACAATGGTACATTCCATATGCGTTTTGATGATACGAACCCTACTAAGGAGAAGATTGAGTTCGTTGATTCCATTAAGCGTGATATTCAGTGGTTAGGTGCAGATTGGGGCGACCATCTTTATTTTGCATCCAACTATTTTGATCAGATGTATGAAGCAGCTATCAAGCTGATTAAGAAGGGCAAGGCTTATTGTTCCTTCCTTACTCCGGAGGAGATTCGCGAGTACCGTGGTACCCTTACCGAACCTGGTAAGAAGGACCCGAACTCTGATCGTTCCATCGAAGAGAACCTTCAGATTTTTACCGATATGAAGGATGGCAAGTATCAGGACGGTGAAGTTGTTCTTCGTGCCAAGATTGATATGGCTTCTCCGAACATGAACATGCGTGATCCGATTATCTATCGTGTGGCACACATGACTCACCACAACACCGGTGACAAGTGGTGCATTTATCCAATGTATGACTTTGCTCATCCGATTGAGGATGCGATTGAGGGTATTTCCCATTCCATCTGTACCTTGGAGTTCGAGGACCACAGACCGTTGTATGATTGGGTTGTAACGGAGCTTGAGTACCCACATCCACCTCGTCAGATTGAGTTTGCGAAGATGTATCTGACCAACGTCATTACCGGTAAGCGTTACATCAAGAAGTTGGTTGAGGACGGCATCGTTGATGGCTGGGATGATCCTCGTTTAGTTTCCATCTCCGGTCTTCGTCGTCGTGGTTACACTCCGGAATCTATTCAGAAGTTCATTGAGCTTTCTGGTGTTTCCAAGGCCAATTCTTCTTCCGATATGGCGATGCTTGAGTATTGCATTCGTGAGGATTTGAAGGTTAAGCGTCCACGTGTGATGGCTGTTCTTGATCCGGTGAAGCTGGTAATCGACAACTATCCGGAAGGACAGACTGAAGAATTGGAAGTACCTAACAACTTAGAGAATGAGTCTCTTGGTAACCGTACTGTTCCATTCTCCAAGACCTTATACATTGAGCGTGAGGACTTTATGGAAGAGCCGCCGAAGAAGTATTTCCGTCTCTTCCCTGGCAATGAAGTACGTCTGATGAATGCTTACTTTGTTACCTGTACTTCTTACGAGAAGGATGCGGATGGTAACGTGACTGAGATTCACTGCACCTACGACCCACAGACTCGCGGTGGTGATAGTCCGGATGGCCGCAAGGTTAAGGGAACCATTCACTGGGTTAATGCGGAAACAGCGCTTAAGGCTGAGGCTCGTTTGTACGAAAATATTGTAGACGAAGAAGCTGGGGTATATAATGAGGATGGTAGCGTCAATGTGAATCCTAACTCATTGGTTGTTACCGAAGCTTATGTTGAGCCTTCCTTGAAGGAGGCTAAGGCTTATGAGAGCTTCCAGTTTGTTCGTAATGGTTTTTATACGGTAGACTACAAGGATTCTAAGGACGGGGCACCGGTGTTCAACCGCATTGTGTCTCTGAAGAGTTCCTTTAAGTTGCCGACACAGAATTAGTTAGAAAGAGGATACAATGGGATTTTTATCCGGATTAGAGAAATTTGGCCTTTCGCTGGAAGGCGTTGACATTACAGAGGAGAAGGAAAAGAAAAAGAAAACGGTTGCACCTAAGAAGACAGCTCCAATTCTTCCTACTGAGGAGAAGGATTTCCTTTTGAAGAAGGAAGTTAAGTGTGCTGTTTGCGACAAGAAGTTTTCTGCTTTGATTATCAAGGGTAGTAAGGCAAAACGTATGGAGCCGGACAGCGATTTACGTCCACGTTTCCACGGAATTGATACAGTGAAATATGATGTATATGCATGCCCTTATTGCGGTTATTCTGCCATGACCAAGTCATTTGAGTCTTTGGCTCCTTCTCAGCTGAAGTGGGTGCGTGAAGCTGTTTGTTCCAACTTCAAGCCTTCCGCTGTTGATGGCAACGCGCGTGAGACCTATACCTATGATGAGGCTGTTGATCGTTTGAAGCTTGCCTTAGTTTCTGCTATGGCTAAGCGTGTTAAGCTTTCCGAGAAGGCTTATATCTGCTTGAAGATTGCTTGGCTTCGCAGAGATCAGATCAAGGAGCTTGCGAATTCCACCAAGCCGGAGGATTTAGAGAAGAAGGAAGCATTCCAGCAGGAATACGAGAACTTCTATCGTCAGGCTTACGATGGCTTTATGAAGGTTAGCAGCACGGAGACTCCTCCTTTTTACGGTCTGAACCAGAATACCTTGGATTACATGCTTGCTAATATGGCTTTACACTTCAAGGATTATCAGACGTCCGCCAAGTTGGTTTCTTCCTTGTTGACTTCTACCAATACACCTTCGAACCTGAAGGACAAGTGCTTCGATTTGAAGCAGCAGTTGGTTGAAATCTCCAAGAAGCAGAAGGCTGCTGCAGCCGCTGCTAAGAAGCCGGAGTAATTTGTGAATATGCCCTTTGAGGCCCCTGCCTCAAGGGGCTTTTTATTTGCTGCCTTCGCTTTGTGCAATCCATGTTTTCCCGCGGGATCGTTCTCACTCTCGGTCTCAGCGTAGCGGACACTAAGAAAGTAGAACAAAGAATGCGTTATTTCATAAATGAAAACGCCTTCTTTTTCTACTTTCAAGTGCCGACGCCTCGACAGACCCGCTACAGAAAACATATATTACACCCGCGAAGTATTTCAATTCTTTGCCCCTTGAGGCAGGAGCCATGGGCATATTCACAAATTACTCCGGCTTCTTAGCAGCGGCTGCAGCAGCCTTCTGCTTCTTGGAGATTTCAACCAACTGCTGCTTCAAATCGAAGCACTTGT
>JAILCW010000171.1 GCA_024690265.1 Lachnospiraceae bacterium
TACATACAAGCACTCAGACAAATCATCTACTACGGTTGCATGGGTCAAATCAATCTCGTTCTTATTAACATCAATTACGAAGGTAAACAAGGTTTCTTGGGTCGTTGTATCTCCATAAGCAGAGGATACATAGGCAGAAGATACGCTCTTCTTTACCATCTGGTTGGTCAAATCCAAAGTTGCAGAATCCTGCTTTGCATAATATGGATTCGTCAAATTCTTGCCGCGTACTTCCAAATCTCCTTTTACCATATAGGTATGCTTGGCATCATCCGCAAAGTAGGTCTCGGCCTTGGTCTGGAAGTATACATAAATATCGGACAGCTTGGTTGATGCATCCAAGGTTACAGTTGCAGTATCCCCGGTAATCTCCGGTGCCTTGGACATGGTGACAACAGAATCATCTGTCTTTTTACGAACCTTAATGGAACCAGCAACAAATCCATGCGTGCCGTAGCCTGTTGCGTTCTCCAAAGTCAATGTCATGGTACTGCCGTCATAATCATTGGCCTTGGTGGATGGGAATGCATTCCATTCAAGGATACCGGTCTTCTTGGTCTCATCAGTCACCGGCACACCCTTTACCTGAATGAATCCGTTTTTGAAAAGTACACCTACAGAAGGCTTGCCGTATTGTACTGAATCACCAGGACCGTTTCCACCTGCCGGATACTCTACATCAACATAAGCCTTGTTATCGATTGTCGTATCTCCGCTAAATGCAGTATCAGAAACCTTGGTTCTAAAGGTCACCAGATACTTATGAGAGAATGTACTATCGAATCGAAGGGTTGGAATCTGCTGTTTGCCATCTTCAGAAAGAGGCAGGGTGTATTTTAACTTCACACCATTTAATGTCTTCTCTTCCCCTGTCTTAAGGGTGGCTATGGTTTCATTTTCATCGGTGATTTCCTTCACCTGAATTCCAAATTCATCATCTACCGTCAGACCTTCGGACAACTTATCCCACAGAGTAGCACGATATACGTTGGCCTCGTTGGTGTTAAAGGTCAGATTCCATTCAATGGTATTACCATCTATCGGCGTACCTTCTTTTTCGAGGGTAGCCTTCTTGATTACAACTTCATCATGCGCTGTCTTTGCACTATCTTCTGTCTTGCCTGCCGCAAAATACTTAGCGTTGTTGGTAAGCTTAATATTGCCCAAATCATTCGGATCCGGTTCCATAATCTCCTTAGTCGGATTGGTTACAACCGTAAGAACTGCCGGTGCCGTGGTTGGTACATTAGCACCTTCTGCAATCTGATAGGTATAACGACTTGCATTGTTAGCATCCTGAACAAATGCAACGGTATTGGTTTCATCCGTACCCCAATATGCTTTCTCCCAAGTCTGGTTCGCACCCAGCTCCTCAACAACGGTACCACCAATCAGGCTAACGCCCTCGTCCATGGAATCACCGATATTGATGGTCCAGGTAATGGAGTTATCATCATTTACTACACCTGTCTTGGTAAATGTACCAATCTCAGTAGGAATAGATGGAATCTTGATATATCCGGCAACGTCTCCACCGGAAGTAAACATCTCATACTGTGTCTTATTCGGGTCAGACAGCTTGGTCTTATCCAATTGAGCAGAGAAGCTTACCTGCGCATCATTGATAAGAACGTTCGGATTCGCCAAATCTTCCCACGTCAAATGAATAACGATACCATCATTCTCCAGGGTGTAGTTACCAAGGGTATAGGTATCTTGAGAACCCTCCATGGTAGCCAGAATATCCTTTGAACCATTATTTGTTGTATCTACTGCAAATACGTTAGGCAGCGGAATGCGGAAATATGTTCCCGGCTGTACTGCACTACGTGGATTTGCAAAATTGAACTTGATATCTCCGTCAATATGGTCTACGGATACCGGAGATACTCCATCCGGCCAAGTATAAGTCTTGGTACCTTCATCATATCCGAGGGTATATTCCTGACCCTTTGCGGTAATTTTCAACACCATATGCTGATAATCCACCTGCACCTCGCCGGAATTACTAATATCTGTTTCCGTGGTGGATGCCGGATCACTAGCCGGGTCACCGGCAGGATCTCCTGCGTTATTGGTTGTCGATTCTGTGCCTTCTGCAAAGATGTACTCGGCCGGAATTGCTGTACAGATAACAGCAAAAACCAACGCCAACGCACATAACTTCTTCTTTATTACTGAAATGCTATCTCTTGTTGTATTTCTCATTGCTTAACACTTAATCCTTATAATATAAATCTATTCCGCTTCTAAAGCCGCTACCACCAAATAGCGCTTGTCACTTTCTTTTTCACAGGTGGACAACACCAACAGTTTGGTATCCTCATCCAGATGACCTAGATACGTGATATTATCTGCCAGGGAGCCACACTCCTCGTAGAAGGCCTGCACCGCCTCCGTTGTTTTGAAATATCCGTAGGCATCTAAGATATGACGGTCATCATACTGCAGCGCAGCGAACACCTTATAGTGCTTAGTCCCGCTAGGGGTATACACATCGATGTCCGGATGCTTCTCAAAGTACTTGCTATCCGCATACTTGTGCAACCCGGCAAACATGGAACCGTCTCGCATGTTGTGTCCGTAGAGCACCGTTACCCGGTCGCTGTACTCCGCCGAGTTATCCTTCTGCATGTAGATGACGCCGGGGTAACCGTAGGAACCATCCACGTTATGATGGAGATAATAATCTTCCTTCTTGTCCTCGCCACTCTGTAGGATTGGATAACTAATCTTCGTATCTGGGATTGTAATCCAGGAATTAATGTCCGGATTCTCTGATGCCAAATAAGTAAAATCTACCGCCATCTCCGGTTCGCTCGGCTCTTCCTCCGTCGTCGGTGGATGGTAAATCATCTTCTCATTCAGCTGCTTTAGATAATTGGCTTCATGTCGCCGATGTAATAGAATACCGCCTACGATAGCCATAAAAATAAGTACGACTATAAGCGCGTACTTCTTCCAGTTTTGTTTAATAGAACTCATAAATAAAAACCTTACAAACATTAAAAAAGGCCACTCGATACAAACCGAGTGAAACCCTAACTACTACTCCCGAGCGCCAAAGTGCGCAACGAATTAAATAATACACCATGTGTCGTTTATTTTCAAGATATTATTGGAAATATGGACATTATGTAAAATAATTGTCATTACAAAAGAAAAAGAGTGGTTCAATGGCCACTCTTTTCAAATATCTTTTATTAGAATGCCAACTTCTTCTCGAAGTATGCATCCAAGTCAGCAATAGCAATACGCTCCTGCTCCATGGTATCACGGTCACGAACGGTAACCATGCCGTCGGTCTCAGAATCAAAGTCATAGGTTACGCAGAATGGAGTACCAATCTCGTCCTGACGACGATAACGCTTACCGATGTTTCCACGATCATCGAACTCGCAGTTCCACTTCTTGGAAAGTGCTGCGAATACTTCTTCCGCGCCTTCATTCAACTTCTTAGAAAGTGGAAGGACACCAATCTTGATAGGAGCCAATGCCGGATGGAAGTGAAGTACAGTTCTCATGTCCGGCTTCTCCTCTGTTCCGATATTCTCCTCGTCATAAGCCTCGCACAGGAATGCAAGAGTTACACGGTCAGCACCAAGAGATGGCTCAACAACGTATGGGATGTACTTCTCATTGGTCTCATCATCGAAATAATCCATAGACTGTCCGGAAGTCTCCTGATGTCTGGTCAAGTCGTAATCAGTTCTGGA
>JAILCW010000008.1 GCA_024690265.1 Lachnospiraceae bacterium
AGAGTACATCTTTTGTATCCATTCCAAATACCTCCTCTTAGTTACATTCTAATACGCCGCTCTCATCAAATCACGCAACCTGCTGTTGCATCTGCCCCCGCCCTGCACCTTACAACTTCTTCCCCATCTCAATGCGCATGCTATGCTCCTTAGGGCCATCGCTGGACTACGCGTAACGATCGAAGCCAATCCACTCAAATCCATTCTTCTTATAAAAAGCAATGGCCTTGCTGTTATAACTCTGGGTCTCTAATACGGCCATACGGGCACCACTGGCGAGTGCATCCTGCATGATGCGCTCTAGCAGTGCACTGCCCACACCGGAATGTCTATAAGCCCCGTCAAATACACAGATATTGGTGAGTCGGAAGCGATTGTTCCACTTTTCCAAGAATCCTTCCACAAAGCCAACGAGCTGCTCTCCTTCGTATGCGCCATATGCCACCGGACTCTCCAGCCACTCAGAGAGCATATCGTCAGTAAGCTCCTTCACAAGCTCCGGCTCTATCGCTTTCCATTCAATAGCAAATCCATCGCCATCCGGCTCAATAGAGAGGTATCTGTCCGAGCGAATCTCAGCGTGGTAGGTCTGTCCTGCAAAATCTGGGTAGTTTAATTTTTTGATTTCCATATTACTATTTCAGTCTTTCTGTCATTTTTCTTTTCCTCCCCCGACATTTAGCACTGCATCTTCAACAGCCAATTGGCCCCTCCAAAGGAAAGTGTTGAAAAAATTTAAAATCCTAATACATCATTCACCAGAATCACATGAATACGGTCTGCATGGCGGGAATATCTGGTAATCAAAAACTGACAGCAGATGGTATCCGGAGATTTACAATCCATGCAGGCACCGGTCTTGGCACACGGGGTAGACAGCCCAAAACGCTGCGCGTTGATTGGTGCTGCCACGTTGCGGGCACGCTTCATGGCCGCATCCGCATCCACACAAATCTTGTTCATGCCAACAATCACAAGGACATGCTTCGGTCCCTGGGCAATAGCGGATACACGGTTGGAATTACCGTCGATATTCACCATCACGCCGTCCTCTGTCATGGCATTGGCGCTGGTCAGGAAAAAGTCTGCGTCGTAAGCCTGCAACATGGCTGCACGCTTATCCTCTGCGGCATCCCGGTCGATGAAGTTGTAATCGCCCTTTTTCAAAGCCTCTACCAAACCAATCTCATGGGCAGACATAGCACCACCCATGGTAACGGAAGCCCCTGTTGGAATCAGTTCCAATGCCTTGGCTAAGGCCTCTTCCTTGTTGGCTGCATAGTAGCCCTTCATGTTCCGGGACTCCAATCCCTTAATCACCTTCTG
This sequence comes from Lachnospiraceae bacterium, assembly GCA_024690265.1. Classification (GTDB taxonomy): domain Bacteria; phylum Bacillota; class Clostridia; order Lachnospirales; family Lachnospiraceae; genus XBD2001. Next base: position 1,327 of record JAILCW010000008.1, read on the forward strand.
GGCCAGTAATTCGTTACGTTTTACAATGTTCTCGTTCATGTGTTTCCTCCTAATATATACTCTTATTCATACTCTACTCTGTATCCTCGGTCAGGCGTTGCATGCACGCGGCAAATAATTGTTGGTATTCCAACGCTTCCTGTCGACGGGCTTCAAATACTGCCTCGTCCACCTGGACCTGCTTGGCCCCAATCCATCGCAGCTGCTCATTGGCTCGGTCTGTCTTGATGACCACCTGGCGGTACTCCGGCCCAATTTGAAGCAGCTCTAGCGTTGCTTGGAGTGCCAAAAATCCACTGGAAATGATACCCATCGTATCAAATATGGTATCGTTGGCAATTGGCCCCATGACCACATCTGCCTCTCGCAGATCCTGGCGACGGCGATTATGCATAATATAGTCCAGCCAATCCGCGTCCCGGGCAAGCTCCACTACGCACAGCCCTTCCATATCCAGCTCATATTCATTGATATAAGCATCCCGATTGGTCCATCGGCAGGAAAACTCATAGTCCGGTGTCAGATAAAATCCCTGCCCAAAGTCCGCGTTCACCCGACCACGCCGGATGTCCGGATGTTCAATTATAGCATCACTTGTATGGTATAGCTTCATAGGCAACCCTCGTGGGACCTTAGTCCTCTCCTACCAAATGCACCGTCTGATAATCGTGTCCTGTTGCCGGCAGGAACTTCTCAATCACTTCCGCCGTGTTCATCTTCATGCTAGAGGTGCACACGCATGGATGGCAACCGAGATATTCTCCCGCCAATACATCCTCATCGATTAATAACTGCACCGCATGCTCCGTGTCATTCATCAATCCCATAATGCTCACGGAACCCGGCTCAATATCCAAGTACTTTAGCATATCTTTTGCATCCGCAAAAGATAGTCTTGAGGAGTTAATCTGTGCAGACAACTCCTTGGTTTTGAACTTCTTGTCACCCGGCATCATCAACAGATAAAACTTGGTCTTCTGCTTGTTGCACAGGAACAGGTTCTTGCAGATTACTACACCAAGAATTCCATCTACTTCGCTGCAGGCTTCCATGGTACCCGCCGCCTCGTGGTCCGTGCGGTAGTAAGTAATACCCAGCTCATCCAAAAAATCATAGGTCCGCACTTCTCTTGGCAGACGTCCTTCACAATTATGTGGTCTTCCCTTGTATAATTCCATTGTTCACCTTCTACTTCAGTTTCTTACCCATCTCAATGCGCATGTTATGCTCTTGTGGCCCCTCATCTACACCGTCACAGACAGTTCCTCCATAAAAAACCATGGCCAAATAACTATTTTATAAATCGAAGCAAGAAGTCTGTGATACCAATAATCGTAAAGCCGCTCTCATCGCGAGTCTCACTAATTGGCTTATTTATTACCAATATCTTTTGAATAGAATCGTTCAATAAATAATATGGTCTGATTTCACGCTCTCTCGTTGATTCATTTGAAATATCTGCTGTTACCTGGATATAATAAGCGCGCGTTCCCTTTGATGCATAGAAATCAATCTCATTTGTCTTTCTAACCGACTTACCCACCTTATTCTTTTCAACCGAGTCAAAACTTCCAACACTAACAGAGTAACCGTTATAGCACAGCTCGTTATAAACGATATTCTCTAACATCTGTCCTTCATCAGGAAATGCGAAGTCTAATCGTGCATTTCTTAGTCCAGTATCGCAGAAATAGTATTTTCTTAGCGCACCAATTTCCTTTCGTCCTTTTAAATCATATCTTCGCGCTTCACGAAGTAAAAACGAATCTTTAAAATAGCCAATATAGTTTTCTATTGTTTGCGACGTCATATGTTCACGACGAACACTTGTGTACGTATTAGCAATCTTATTTGCATTGAGGAGTTCTCCTGTGGCTGTACTCACAATATTGCAGAGTTCTTCCAATGCCTCACTCTTTTTCAGCTTATTCCGTTCTACTATATCTCTAAAATAAGTAACCTCAAATAACCCTTTCAGGTACGCTTTCTTTTCTTCATCTTCTTTTAGCACTGCTAGCGGCATACCTCCATATTGCATATATGAATAGATTGCCTCGGTAGCAGAACCACCAACATAGTTATAGTATTCCTCAAAAGATAAAGGCGCTAAGTTGATTGTCGTCGCCTTATCTCGAAATTCCGTAACAATATCTGAAGACAACATCTTAGAATTAGAGCCTGTAACATAAAGATCAATATTTGTTTCTCTAGATAAACCCAAAACCACGTCAACAAAAGATACTGTTTCCGTATCCTTGCCTTTTGCTACAACTATTTTCCCATCGGTAAGCGCCGGGTTAACAATGGTATATACTTTTTGAATCTCATCTATAAAGACATAGCAATCCTTCTTGCCCTCACACTGACTTCGAACATACTCTCCAAGTGCAATAGGATTTCGATACTCAATATTGCGATCATCATCTAATTCAAGAATGAAAATATTATCCGGCATAACTCCACTATCAATCAGATAATTTCTATATATTTCCTTTAAAATAAATGATTTTCCGCAACGTCTGATACCAGTAATTACTTTAGGGAAACCGTTATTTCTTGAGTTAATAAGCAGCTGTAAATATCTATCTCTTTTAATCATATCTACTCCTCAAAATTGTAGAATTCTACATTTTTATCAAGTAGATTGTATTATATTCATCGTTTTAAATCAACAAAATTGTAGAATTCTACATTTTTATCAAGTAGATTCCAACCTTCTTACCAATTTTCTTTTCCATCCTGCCGTTGCGCAAGCAACCGATACCAGTCCATCTCTGCAAAGTCCGGTTCCGGATTTCGACACGGCATCGACCGAAGTGAAATTACTTCATAGCCCAATTCTTCCAACTTGCTTTCAATCATTCCATATGAGAACGGAATGTAATGTTCCTCAAACGTTTCTCGCTGAAAGATTTTCTCATCCCGTTCAAAAGAATACAACAAATTAAATGTAATAGAACCGTCTGCATTATGATCCCATACCTGCGTCAGGTTAATTCTGTTACCATCATTGTAAAAAGGATTATAAAAGTAAAAGCGCTGCATCGTAGTTCCATATCAACGCTTTTATCCAAAGCCTTCTGCTTGCATCGAGTCAGCATTGCCTCGCTTAAATCAGAACCATAGAGTTCGATTCCCAGTTCATGCAACGGAAGTGTTAGTCCGCCGGTTCCAATACTAACATCCAAGAATGTATGGATATCAATATCTCCCAAGAATTCCTTCCAGTCTTTCACCAGCGCATTTGTACGCTCGTCACTCTCAACCAGATCATATATATCTGCACGCTCGTATAAATTTCCCATTTTCCTTTTCCTTCCCCCGGGTGCACTACGCTTCCATACAACGCTTGCGGTACCAGGTGGTTCCGCCGTTAGCTATCACGTAATCTCGACAAGACACAGCCTCTTCCTCTCGTCCGGCTGCGGTCAGCACCTTAGATTTCAAGTAGTTGTACTTTACTAGGCTCAGGATAAAGCGACGCAGCACACTCGGACTTTCCAGCAACTGCAGCAACTCGTCGTATTTCTCCTCATTCCAGTAATCTGCCCCTGTAAAGTAGAACTTTCGTGACTCATAGCTGCGCAGATATACTGGTGGAATCTTGGAAGCAGACGTCAATGCTTCTACCTGCGACTGCAACTCCTTCAAGCCTTCCAAATCATCGCGATACACGCACAAATCCATGCGAAGCACGTATTCCAACAACTTTGCAATCGGGCCGACACAATACTGCTGTGCCAATTCAATGCAAGCTTCAGATTCCTTATCATATCCGGCAAGCAGCAACGCATTGGCTACATTATAAAAGTTCTGGTACATGGCTCTTTTTCTGGTACTCCAAACCAGTAACTCGCAAAATATCGTGTAACTTTTCACTGCGTCACATTCATTGACCAAGCCCATAACATATTTTATTTCTAGCAAAAGCGTGCGATACGTTTATCTTTTTTTACAGCCTCTTCACTTAGTCCAAATGCACGGATTCGCTCACATATCTCCTCACGAAGCATGGATTGATATGATGCATCTTCGCTGTAGCTATGAACAACACACGCTCCACGAGATGCTGCGTCCTGCAAATATTGATATAAATCCTCTATCTGCTCTTCCTGCACTACCGGCACTTTATGTTCACAAACCAACTCTACATCCCATCCGGTTACACCTGAGAGAAACCCTTCTTCATGTACTGTATAAATACTACATGATTTGCCAGCATATATGGTTTTCAGTGCATCCTGGTAGCACTCATACAGATGCGGCACACCATCTACCTCATCCATCAACAAATCGAAGTCATCCTTCGGTGCACCGAAACACGCTGCTGTCACTTTATTACGAATCGCATATACATAAGGCTTATCATGGGTTGAAACACGTGGTTCTAGTTCTCCAAGCCCTGATACACTTGATGCATGATAAAGCATTACTTCCTCCTTACACCGGTTCGCCTATCGAAGCATCACCGGTCACTCGCTCTCCCAACTGAATTTCCGTAGGTATTCACCCATACACGATCTGTGAACGCCTTTTTTCGAAGAACTGGTGGCATACCTTCCCCATAGCCAATCGGCAGTAGGCAAACCAACTCATAATCATCCGGCACGTTCAAAGTGCGGGCCATCGCCTTATTGATTTCTTCTGAATCAGTGACCTGACCCTCAAGCCAACAGCTTTGGTATCCCAGTTCCACAATCGCCAACAGCATGTTCTCAATTGCTGCGGAATAGTCCTGAGTTGCAAAACATCTCTGTCCCTTCGCACTCACACGCTGTGATAATACACAGATTGCAGCCGGCGCCGTATCTCCCACATGTGGCGGCATTAATTCATGGAGTTTCCGAAGGATTTCTGCATCATCCACAATAATAAAGCTTGGGGTCTGCATATTGCACCCGGACGGGGCTGCTACGCCCGCTTTTACAATCTTCATCAAGTCCTCTCTCTGGACCGGTGTGCTCTCATAAATGCCTCTGTAGCTTCGTCGCTTCTCAATTGCCTCTAATACGTTCATGTCTATTCCATCCTGTCACTACAAATCAGTCTTACTCGCACCGCATCTTCAACAGCTCTCATAGTAGCCATCTCCAGTGGTACGTGGTCCGCTCACCACTTCATAGCCGTCCTGCTTCAGGCGAGCAGTTAGCTCATCCACCGCTTCCTTGCTCCCCTTTGCAAACTTATTTGTATTATATCCAACATTCTTCTACAATTACCAGTCTTATGTAGAAAAGTGAAAAGGTATCAAGTATACATCAACAGTAGCACTTAACACCAACTCGATTCTAAACTTCAATACGGACGAAAGTTTAAGCCCTACATAGTATCCCTTGCGTCCAAGATTATTTCTAGCCGCCCACTTCACCTCACTTTTGGACGCAATCATTCCATTATTCATACGACTCTTGCGTCCAAATTGCAATCTTCAGAAGATGGTCGCTTTCAGTCTGGACGCTGGCCCCTGCTAAATTTGCCTATCCTTGCGTCCACACAGTGCAAAAAGAATTGTCCTCGCATCCCGTGCCCCCGATGGGACTTGTTCTCGGCTCCCGCCTCGGTCGGTGCTCCTCGCTTCGCGAGGGTCGTCCACCGGACGACCGCGCCCTGCGGCTCTCCGCTTCGCTCCGGTCGGCGCAAAAGCCGCCGTCCACTGGACGGCGTGCGCCTGCGTCCCGAAGCGTCGA